>JASLEM010000045.1 GCA_030151165.1 Burkholderiaceae bacterium | reverse complement strand
CGCAGTGCGAAGCACGGAGGTTGCCGCATGAGCGCCCGCCCGGCCGCTCCGAAGGGCGCTCGCACCGCAGTGCGCAGCACGGAGGTCGTCTCATGAGCGACGCCCCGATCGCGCTCGAGCTGCGCGACGTCCGCAAGCGCTTCGGCAAGACCGAGATCATCCGCGGCGCCGCGCTCGAGGTGCGCGCGGGCGAGCGGGTCGCGATCATCGGCCCGAACGGTGCCGGCAAGTCGACGCTGTTCAACCTGGTCAGCGGCCGTTTCGCGCCGAGTTCGGGCGAGATCCGCCTGAACGGCGAGCGCATCGACGGCCTCGCGCCGCACCGCATCAACCGGATGGGCCTCGCGCGCAGCTTCCAGGTCAGCAACCTGTTCACGCACCTGTCGGTGTTCGAGAACCTGCGCTGCGCGGTGCTGTGGTCGCTCGGCTATCGCTACGCGTTCTGGCGCTTCCTCGCGAGCCTGCGCGATGCCAACGAGCGCGCCGAGCAATTGATGGCGATGCTGCAGCTCGATCGCCGCCGCGACGTGCTCGCGATGAACCTGACCTACGCCGAGCAGCGCGCGCTCGAGATCGGCCTGACCATCGCCGGCGGCGCCGACGTCGTGCTGCTCGACGAGCCCACCGCCGGCATGAGCCAGAGCGAGACGAGCCGCTTCGTGCAGCTGATCCGCGAGGTCACCGTCGGCCGGACGCTGCTGACCGTCGAGCACGACATGGGCGTCGTCTTCGGCCTCGCCGACCGCATCGCCGTGCTGGTGTACGGCGAGGTCATCGCCTTCGACACGCCCGAGGCCGTGCGCGCCAACCCGCGCGTGCAGGAAGCGTACCTCGGCTCGGCGCTGGCCCAGGCACATGCGCACGGAGCGGCGTGATGCTCCAGCTCGACAAGCTCCACGCGTTCTACGGCAAGAGCCATGTACTGCATGGGGTATCGATGGCCGTGGCGCCGGGCGAAATCGTCGCGCTGCTGGGCCGCAACGGCTCGGGCCGCTCGACCACCGCGAAGGCCGTGATGGGCCTGGTCGAGACGCAGGGCGGCGTGACGTGGAAGGGCGCGTCGCTGCAAGGCCTGAAGCCGTACGAGATCGCGCACCGCGGCATCGCCTACGTGCCGGAGAACCGCGACATCTTCCCGCGGCTCACCGTGCACCAGAACCTGCAGCTGGGCGAGAAGCGCGGCGCCGCGAGCGGGTGGACGTTCGACGACATGTACACGATGTTCCCGCGCCTGCGCGAGCGCCAGCACACCGAGGCCGGCGTGCTCTCGGGTGGCGAGCAGCAGATGCTCACGCTGTGCCGGTCGCTGATGGGCGGCCCCGAGCTGATCCTGATCGACGAGCCGACCGAGGGCCTCGCGCCGAAGGTCGTCGAACTCGTCGCCCAATACCTGCTCGCGTTGAAGGCGCGCGGGCTGTCGGTGCTGCTGATCGAGCAGAAGCTGACGATCGCGCTCGAGATCTCGCAGCGCTGCGTCGTGATGGGCCACGGGCGCGTGGTGTTCGAGGGGACGCCCGCGGAACTGCGCGCGAACGCCGCGGTCCGCAAGGAATGGCTCGAAGTCTGAGGCCCTTGTCATGACGAGGAAGGGCGCGCCGGTGTAAACACTCGGCTTCGCCGCGAGCGACCCCTGAAATCAACCCGAAGGATCCGCAGGATGACCCGCCAGACCGCCGCCGACTTCGCGCCCGAAGTCCTGAAGCTGTTCGACCAGTACGTGCACGGCGGGATCTCGCGCCGCGGCTTTCTCGACGGCGCCGGCAAGTACGCGGTCGGCGGCATGACGGCCGTCGGCCTGCTGGAGGCCCTGAGCCCGAACTTCGCGGCCGCGCAGCAGGTCGCGCCCGCCGACCCGCGCCTCGTCGCCTCGACGCTGGCGTTCGATTCGCCGCACGGCTACGGCAAGGCCAGCGGCTACCTGGTGCGGCCGGCCCGGGCGCCGGCCAACATCCCGGCGGTGCTCGTCGTGCACGAGAACCGCGGCCTGAACCCGCACATCGAGGACATCACGCGCCGCCTCGCGCTCGAGGGCTACGCCGCGTTCGCGCCCGACGCGCTCTTCACGCTCGGCGGCTACCCCGGCGACGAAGACAAGGCGCGCGAGCTGTTCGGCAAGCTCGACACCGACAAGGTCAAGGCCGACTTCCTCGCCGCCGCGAACGTGCTGAAGACGCTCGGCGGCACCAACGGGCGCGTCGGCGCGGTCGGCTTCTGCTTCGGTGGCGGCGTCGTCAACTTCCTCGCGACGCAATGGCCCGACCTCAACGCCGGCGTGCCGTTCTACGGCGCCGCGCCGAGGCTGGAGGACGTGCCGCGCATCCGCGCACCGCTGCTGCTGCACTTCGCGCAGAACGACGATCGCATCAACGGCATGTGGCCGCCCTACGAGGCGGCGCTGAAGTCGGCGCATGCAAGGTATGAGGCCTTCACCTACGCCAACACCGAGCACGGCTTCAACAACGACACGACCCCGCGCTTCGACGCCGCGGCCGCGGCGCTCGCGTGGCAGCGCACGCTGACGTTCTTCGCGCACAATTTGCGCACCGAGTGAAGGATCTCCCGCCCATGAAACGCCTTTCGACATCGCTCGCCGCGGCCCTGGCCATCGGCCTCGCCGGCGCGCCCGCCGCCTTCGCGCAGACGACCGACTTCGGCAAGGTCGAGATCAAGACCACGAAGCTGGCCGAGGACTTCTACACGCTCGAAGGCTCGGGCGGCACGGTCAGCGTGCTCACCGGGCCGGACGGCGTGCTGGTCGTCGACTCGCAGTTCGCGCCGCTGACCGACAAGCTCGTCGCCGCGATCCGCAAGGTGTCCGACAAGCCGATCCGCTTCCTCGTCGACACCCACGTCCACCCCGACCACACCGGCGGCAACGAGAACTTCGCGCGGCTGGGCGCGACGATCTTCGCGCGCGAGGAACTGCGCCAGCGGCTCGAGCATCCGCAGCCGGGTTTCGACGGCACGACGCGCGATCCCGCGCCGCCGGCCGCGCTGCCGGTCGTCACGTACGACGCGCCCACCGTGATCCACGTCGACGGCGAGAACGTCGGGCTGTGGCCGATCCCGCGCGCGCACACCGACGGCGACACCGTCGTCGTGTTCCCGAAGCACGACATCCTCGCCGTCGGCGACGTCTTCCGCAGCTACGGCTACCCGTTCGTCGACACCGCCAGCGGCGGCACGCTCGCCGGCGAGCTGGAAGGCCTGGCGGAGATCGTCGACCGCGCCGGCCCGGCCACGCGCATCATCCCGGGCCACGGGCCGATCGTCGACCGCGGCGCGCTCGTCGCCCAGCGCGACCTCATCATCACGCTGCGCGGGCGCATCGTCGCGCTGATCGCGCAGGGCAGGACGCTCGACGAGATCGTCGCCTCCAAGCCGACGGCCGAGTTCGACGCCAAGGTGCCGGGCGGCGCGCAGACGGCGGATCGTTTCGTGAAATGGGTCTACGCCGAGGTGCAGGCGGATCGCTGAGCCGGGGCTTAGGCGAAAACCGCATGTCGATATGCGGCGCGGCTGAAGGAGCAGCGTCGTTCTTCTTCTTTGTAAGCGAAGGTCATCGTCTTCAGAATCCATTCAGTTTCGCGAACCGTCGTTCGCGCCCGTCGAACTCGAAGAGGATCCCGATGACTTTCCCCCGTCGCCTGACCCAGGCCCTCGCCGCCACGCTGCTCGCCAGCACGGCCGTCGTCGCGTCTGCCAAGGACATCACGCTGCTCAACGTCTCCTACGACCCGACGCGCGAGCTGTACCAGGACATCAACGCGGCGTTCGCGAAGCAGTGGAAGGCGAAGACGGGCGACACCGTCACGATCAACAACTCGCACGGCGGCTCCGGCAAGCAGGCGCGCTCGGTGATCGACGGGCTCGACGCGGACGTCGTCACGCTCGCGCTCGCCTACGACATCGACGCGATCGCCGGCAAGGGCCTGCTCGCGCCGGACTGGCAGAAGAAGTTCAAGGACAACAGCACGCCGTACACGTCGACGATCGTGTTCCTCGTGCGCAAGGGCAACCCCAAGGGCATCCACGACTGGAGCGACATCGTCAAGCCGGGCGTCGGCGTGGTCGTCGCCAACCCGAAGACCTCGGGCGGCGCGCGCTGGGCCTACCTCGCGGCCTACGGCTGGGCGCTGAAGCAGCCCGGCGCGACCGATGCCACGGCGCGCGACTACATCAGGAAGGTCTACGCGAACGTGCCGGTGCTCGACTCCGGCGCCCGCGGCGCGACGGTGACCTTCGCCGAGCGCGGCGTCGGCGACGTGCTGCTGGCCTGGGAGAACGAGGGCCACCTGTCGCTGAAGGAGTTCGGCGCGGACAAGTTCGACGTCGTCTACCCGCCCGTCAGCATCCTCGCCGAGCCGCCGGTCGCGATCGTCGACAAGGTCGTCGACCGCAAGGGCACGCGCGCGGTCGCGCAGGCCTACCTCGATTACCTGTACACGCCCGAGGCGCAGGAGATCGAGGCGAAGAACTACTACCGCCCGATCGACCCGACCGTGGCCGCGAAGTACGCGGGCAAGTTCCCGAAGCTGAAGCTGTTCTCGATCGACGACACCTTCGGTGGCTGGACGAAGGCGCAGGCGACGCACTTCGCCGACGGCGGCGTGTTCGACCAGATCTACACGAAAAAGTAAGTCGCTCAGGGAAACGATCCCAGGCCGCGCGTTCATCGGACGCGCGGCCTTTTTGCATCTGCCGATGCGTTCGCGCACGCGCCGCTTGTGGCGCAATCCCCTGTTTCTGGCGCCATCGCGCGAGTCGAAACGCTCCGTCGCGTGAGAGTTCGCTCACAAGCCGGCCGGCCGCCAATTCGCCGACATAGACTCCGCCTCCAGACGCATCGCATCAGCGGGCGCGGGAGGACAAGGTCATGAAGTCGAATGGTGTTTCGTTGACGCGCCGGATGCGCTGGGTGCTTCGCCTGACGATCGCGGGCGTCGCGACGTTGTCGTCGCTGGCCGCGCACGCGGCGGCCACGTTGAAGGTGGCGTCGCCGAAGGGCGAGGTCGCGCTGGTGCGCCAGGTGCGCGCGACGTTCAGTGAGTCGATGGTGAAGTTCGGCGACCCGCGGCTGCCGGCGCCGATGGACGTGGCCTGCACGCCCGCGGGCACGCAGGCCGGCACCGCGCGCTGGGTCGACGACAAGACCTGGGTGTTCGACTTCGCCAAGGACCTGCCGCCCGGCACGAAGTGCAACGTGACGCCCAGGCCGGGCGTGAAGTCGGTCGGCGGCGCGGACATCGACCCCGGCGCGAAGTTCTCGTTCTCGACCGGCGGCCCGGCCATCGTGCGCGCCTACCCGCACCCCGGCGAGTACAACAAGATCGAGGAGGAGCAGGTCTTCGCGCTGCTGCTCAACGGCGCGGCCACGGCCGACAGCATCCAGCGCTTCGCGGTCTGCGAGGTCGCGGGCGTCGGCGAGCGCGTGCCGGTCAGCGTCATCACCGGCCCGACGCGCGACGCGATCCTGAAGGCCGTCGACCTCGTGCCGCAGCAGGCGCGCGCCGTCACGCTGCGCTGCGCGCGGCCGCTCGCGCCCGAGGCGAAGCTGTCGCTCGTGTGGGGCGCGGGCATCGCGACCGCGTCCGGCGTGCCGAGCACGGCCGATCGGCGCCTCGACTACGTCGTGCGCCCCGCGTTCACCGCGAGCTTCACCTGCGAGCGCGTCAACGCGCGCGCCGACTGCCTGCCGATGCGCCCGCTGCGCCTCGAGTTCTCGGCGCCGGTGCCGCGCAGCATCGCGGAGAAGGTGGTGCTCGTCGGCCCGGACGGCACGCACACGCCGCAGATCGAGCAGCACCGCGGCGAGACGTCCGACGCGCTGGTCGACGCGAGCAGCGGCGGGCTGCACAAGTTCCTCTACTTCTTCGGCCGCAACAAGGGCGAGACCGGCGGCGACAAGACGGACGAGGGCGTGACGGCAGTGCAGTTCTCCGGCACGCTGCCCGAGAAGGCGGACGTGCGCATCGAGCTGCCGTCGAACTTCGCCGACGACTCGGGCCGCAAGCTCGAGAACGCCGCGCAGTTCCCGCTCGCGACGCGCACCTCCGACGCGCCCGCGCTCGCCAAGTTCCCGGCCGCGACCTTCGGCGTGCTCGAGCTCAACGCCGAGCCCGTGCTGCCGCTGACCGTGCGCCACATCGAGGGCAACGTCGGCGTGAAGGCGCTCACGCTCGCCGGCGCGCCCGCGCGCGAGCTGAACCTGACCGACGACGCGGCCATCATCGACTGGTTCGCGAAGATCGCGCGCTACGACGAGACGCGCCTCGACCGCGGCGTCGTCGAGAGCGATCTCGGCATCAAGCTGCCGCCGGCGGTCGCGCCGCCGAAATCGAAGCGCGTCGCGAAGGACCACGGCCACGACAAGACCGACGAGGAGCAGGCGGAGGACGCCGACGACAACGACGCGCCGTTCGACCCGACCGTGATCCAGACGCGCGAGGTGAGCCTGCTGAACAAGGCGGCCGGCGTTCACGCCGTCAAGCTGCCGCCGGAGTTCACGACCGAGCCGCATCCGTTCGAGGTGATCGGCATCCCGCTGCCGCAGCCGGGCTACCACGTCGTCGAGATCGAGTCGCCGCGCCTGGGCCAGTCGCTGTTCGACCGCGCGGCGCCGATGTACGTGCGCACCGGCGTGCTCGTCACCAACCTGTCGGTGCATTTCAAGTGGGCGCCGGTCAACTCGGGCGCCTGGGTCACGACGCTGGACAAGGGCAAGCCGGTGCAGGGCGCGAAGGTGCAGGTGTCCGACTGCCTCGGCAAGCCGGTGTGGCAGGGCGAGACGGACGCGCAGGGTTTCGCGCGCATCGACAGGCAGATTCCGAAGCTCGAATGGAACTACTGCGAAGGAGAACATGAAGGCCGCTACCAGGGCACGTCCGGCCGGCCGAACGGCTACTTCGTCAGCGCGCGCAAGACCGATGGCCAGGGCCGTGCCGACATGGCCTTCGTGTGGTCGACGTGGATGGACGGCATCGAGGCCTGGCGCTTCAACCTGAATTCGCACGGCGGCGGCACGGACGACGACGGCGGCGTCTCGCGCAAGCTGTTCCACACCGTCATGGACCGCACGCTGCTGCGCGCCGGCCAGACGATCTCGATGAAGAGCCACGCGCGCCGCGAGCTGCTGACCGGCCTCGCGCTGGTCGACAAGGGCGCGCTGCCCGACACGCTGCGCATCGAGCACGAGGGCTCGGGCGAGCACTTCGACTTCCCGCTCGCCTGGCGCGCCGGCCGTTACGCCGAGACCGTCTACAAGATCCCCGACGACGCGAAGCTGGGCGTCTACGACGTCACGCTGATGCGCGGCGGCGAGTGGTCGACGCAGACCGGCTCGTTTCGCGTCGAGGAGTTCCGCCTGCCCGCGATGATCGGCCGCATCGTGCCGCCCGCCGGCCCGCAGGTCGACCCGCGCGAGCTGTCGCTCGACGTGATGGTGAACTACGGCAACGGTGGCGGCGCCGCGAACCTGCCGCTGCGGGTGTCGGCGCAGCTGCGCGACATCGACCTCGCGCAGGCCGTGCCGGTGACCCGCTACCCGGGCTTCCATTTCGAGCCGCCGAAGAAGGCCGCCGACGACGCGACCCCGTCCGGCGACGGCGCGATGTTCAGCGAGGACTACGTCGACGAGGACGACGCCGACAGGATGGTGTCGCAGCGCGATCCGAACTCGAAGCTGGTCGCCGACAAGCTCGCCGTCACCCTCGACAAGAACGGTGCCGGCAAGGTCACGCTGCCCAAGCTGCCGCCCACCACCGCGCCGAAGGAGATGCTGGTGCAGGCGACCTACGCCGACCCGAACGGCGAGATCCAGACGCTGAGCCAGACGCTGCCGCTGTGGCCATCCGCCGTCGTGCTGGGCGTGCGCACCGACGACTGGGTCTCGGTGCACCAGAAGCTACCCGCGCAGGTCGTCGCGCTCGACACGAAGGGCAAGCCGCAGGCGGGCGTCGATGTCAGCGTGCATGCCGTCGTGCATCACCAGCTGACGGCGCGCAAGCGGCTCGTCGGCGGCTTCTACGCGTACGACAACAAGAACGTCGACGAGGACCTCGGCGAGGTCTGCTCGGGCCGCAGCGACGCGCGTGGCCTCGTGCTGTGCGACCTGAAGCTGGAAGCCGCGGGCAACGTCGAACTGATTGCCGAAGCCAAGGACGCCAACGGCCACGTCGCGCGCGCCGCCTCGAGCGTGTGGGTGACGCGCGCGGGCGAGGTCTGGTTCGGCAGCGCCAACGACGACCGCATGGACGTGCTGCCCGAGCAGCGCGCCTACGAGCCCGGCCAGGTCGCGCGCTTCCAGATCCGCAGCCCGTTCCGCCACGCGACCGCGCTGGTGGCCATCGAGCGCAACGGCATCGTCGAGACGCGCACCGTCGACCTCGATGGCCGCGACCCGACCATCGAGCTGCCGGTCAAGGCCGAGTGGGCGCCGAACGTGTTCGTGTCGGTGCTCGCCGTGCGCGGCCGCGTGCGCGAGGTGCCGTGGTACTCGTTCTTCACCTGGGGCTGGCACTCGCCGGTCGAGTGGTGGCACGCGTGGCGCGACGAGGGCCAGGACTACCAGCCCCCGACGGCGATGGTCGACCTCGCGAAGCCGGCGTTCAAGTTCGGCATCACCGAGATCGAGGTGGGTGACGCGGAGCATCGGCTCAAGGTCGACGTGACGCCCGACAAGCCCAGCTACCCGATCCGCGCGACGAGCCAGGTGCGCATCAAGGTCACGCTGCCCGACGGCCGCCCCGCGCCCGCGGGCACCGAGGTGACGCTGGCGGCGGTCGACGAAGCCTTGCTGTCGTTGAAGCCGAACGACAGCTGGGACCTGTTCGACGCGATGATCAAGCGCCGCGACTACGCCGTCGAGACGGCCACCGCGCAGATGCAGATCATCGGCAAGCGCCACTTCGGCAAGAAGGCCGCGCCCGCCGGCGGCGGTGGCGGCCAGTTCCCGACGCGCGAGCTGTTCGACACGCTGCTGCTGTGGAACCCGAGCGTCGTCCTCGACGCGAAGGGCGAGGCCACGGTCGCCGTGCCGCTCAACGACTCGCTCACGAGCTTCCGCATCGTCGCAATCGCGGACGTGGTGATGCAGGGCGCCGATCATGTTGAAAACAGCGCCCTGTTCGGCACCGGCCAGGCCACGATCGCCGCGACGCAGGATCTCCAGATCGTCTCGGGCGTGCCGCCGCTGGTGCGCGAAGGCGACCACTACAAGGCGATGTTCACGCTGCGCAACACGACCAAGGCTGCGCTGCAGGCGACGCTGTCGGCGAAGGTGGCCGACCAGGCGCTGCCGGCGCAGACCGTGACGATCGCGGCCAACACCGCGGCCGACCTGGGCTGGGACGTCGATGCGCCGTTCAACGTCAAGGCCGTCGACTGGACGGTCGCGGCGGACGCGGGCGCGGCGCACGACCGCATGAAGTTCTCGCAGAAGATCGCCGAGGCCGTGCCCGTCACCGTGCAGCAGGCGACGCTCGTGCAGCTGGACAAGACGCTGCGCATCCCGATCGCGCCGCCGGTCAACGCGCTGCCCGACGCCACCGGCAAGCTGCGCGGCGGCATCGAGCTCGCGCTCAAGCCGAAGCTGGGTGACGGCCTCGCGGGCGTGCAGGACTTCTTCCGTCGATACCCCTGGTCGTGTCTCGAGCAGGAGGCGTCGATCTCGATCGGCCTGCGCGACACGACGCGCTGGAAGGCGATGGCCGGCCGCATCCCGCTGTACCTCGACGAGGACGGCCTCGCCAACTACTTCCCGCCGTCCGGCGGCAGCCCGCACACCGGCAGCGACAGCCTGACGGCCTACCTGCTGGCGATCAGCGACGAGGCGAGCCGCCTGGGCTACGACTTCACGCTGCCCGACGACACGCGCGCCACGATGGAGCGCGGGCTGATCGGCTTCGTCGAGGGCCGCGTCAAGCGCGACTTCTGGCGTCCGGCCTTCCTCAAGAACGGCGATCTCGACGTGCGCAAACTTGCCGCGATCGAGGCGTTGAGCCGCACCGGCAAGGCGCAGCCGCGCATGCTCGACTCGATCCAGGTCCTGCCGAACCAGTGGCCCACCGGCGCGGTGATCGACTGGCTGCAGATCCTCGACCGGATGCCCGCGATCCCCGACCGCGCGAAGAAGATGGACGAGGCCGAGCAGATCCTGCGCGCGCGGCTGAACGTGCAGGGCACGCGCCTGGGCTTCTCGACCGAGCGCGACGACAGCTGGTGGTGGCTCATGAGCAACGGCGACGTCAACAGCGTGCGCATGATCCTGGCCGTCGAGAACAAGCCGTCGTGGGCCGAGGACGTGCCGCGCATCGTCACCGGCACGCTGCAGCGCCAGCAGTTCGGGCGCTGGTCCACGACCGTGTCGAACGCGTGGGGCTCGGTCGCGATGGAGTCGTTCTCGAAGAAGTTCGAGTCGGTGCCGGTGCGCGGCGCGACGCGCGCGAGCTTCGGCGCGCCGAACGCGACGACGACGTTCGATTGGGCGAAGAACGCATCCGGCGGCATCGTCCCGCTGGGTTGGCCGGACGGCTTCGCCGCGACATCTGAGAAGGGTCGCTCCGCTCCCGTGGGCAACAAGGCGGATGCGACCCTGCAGGTCGACCACGACGGCACGGGCAAGCCCTGGGTCACGGTGACGTCGAAGGCCGCGGTGCCCGTGACCGCGCCCTTCGGCAGCGGCTACCGCGTCACGAAGACGATCACGCCGGTGGAGCAGAAGGTGGCCGGCAAGTGGTCGCGTGGCGACACCGTGCGCGTGCACCTGGACATCGACGTCCAGGCCGACGCGACGTGGGTCGTCGTCAACGACCCGATTCCCGGCGGCGCCGCGCTGCTGGGCACCGGGCTCGGCGGCGACGACCAGATCAGCACCGGCACCGAGAAGGACGACCAGCGCGGCTGGCTCGCGTACCAGGAGCGCAGCTTCGAGGCGTTCCGCGCGTACTACCGCTACCTGCCCAAGGGCCAGTTCAGCGTCGAGTACACGATGCGGCTCAACAACCCCGGGCGCTTCGGCCTGCCGCAGACGCACGTCGAGGCGATGTACGCGCCGGAGATGTTCGGCGAGTCGCCCAACGCGGCGTGGACCGTCCAGCCGTGAGCACGCGATGAGCCGCTGGCCGGAAACGAGGTTTGCCGCGATCTGCGTCGCGGCAGCGCTGGCGTGGCCCGCGGCCGCGCGGGCGGCGATGCCGAGCTTCGACCAGGTGCGCGCGTCGTACCGCAGCTCCGAGACGCTGATCCTCGACCGCCACGGCACGCCGGTGCAGACCGTGCGCACCGACCTGCACGCGCGCCGCGCGGCGTGGGTGCCGCTGGCGCGGATCTCGCCGGCGATGCGCGCGGCGGCGATCGCGTCGGAAGACCAGCGCTTCATGAGCCACGCGGGCGTCGACTGGTCGGCCGTCGCCGGCGCGGCGCTCGGGCGCGCGGACGCGGGTGGCACGCGCGGCGCGTCGACGATCACGATGCAGCTCGCCGGCCTGATCGACGCCGACCTCGCGATGCCGCGCGGCGGTCGCTCGGTGACGACGAAGATCGAGCAGGCCGCCGCGGCGTTGCGCCTCGAGCGGCAGTGGACGAAGGACCAGATCCTCGAGGCCTGGCTCAACCTCGTGCCGTTCCGCGGCGAGACGGTCGGCGTCGGCGCGATGTCGCAGGCGCTGTTCCAGAAGGACGCGTCGGGGCTCGACGCCGAGGAGTCGGCGATCGCGGCGGCGCTGCTGCGCGCGCCGAACGCGGCGCCGGCGGTGGTCGGCCAGCGCGCGTGCGGCGTGCTGAAGGCGCAGGGCCGCGGCGACGCGTGCGCGACGGCGCAGGGTTTCGCCGAGCTGATGCTGGGGCGCGCGAAGACGGCGTCGCCCGCCGACACCACCGAGCAGCTCGCGCCGCACTTCGCGCGCCAGGTGCTCGCCGCGGCCGCCGCGCAGTCGCCCGGCACGGCGCCGCCGGCGACGCTCGCGACCACGCTCGACGCCGGCGCCCAGCGCTTCGCGCGCGACGCCCTGCGCCAGCAGCTCGCCGAGCTGCGCGACCGCGACGTCGAGGACGGTGCCGTCGTCGTCCTCGACAACGCGAGCGGCGACGTGCTCGCCTGGGTCGGCTCGAGCGGCGACCTGTCGCAGGCCGCGGCGGTGGACGCGGTCGTCGCGCGCCGCCAGGCCGGCTCGACGCTCAAGCCCTTCCTCTATGAGCAGGCCATCGAGCAGCGCTGGCTCACCGCGGCCTCGGTGCTGGAGGACTCGCCCGCGCGGCTGCACACGCCGTCCGGGCTCTACATCCCGCAGAACTACGACCACGACTTCAAGGGCCCGGTGACGGTCCGCACGGCGCTCGGCTCGTCGCTCAACGTGCCGGCGGTGCGCACGGCGGTGATGGTGTCCCCCGACCGCATCGCGCGCCGGCTCGTCGCGCTCGGGCTGCCGATCAGCCGGCCGGGCGACTTCTACGGTTACAGCATCGCGCTCGGCTCGCCGGAGGTGACGCTGCTGTCGCTGGCGAACGCCTACCGCGAGCTCGCGAACGGCGGCCTCGCGAGTGCGCCGCGGCTGCAACTGCCCGCGAGCGCCACCAAGCCCGCGACGGCGGCGCCGGTGCGCGTGATGGACGCGGGCGCATCCTTCATCGTCGCCGACATCCTCTCCGACAACGGCGCCCGCGTGCCGACCTTCGGCCTCGACAACGCGCTCGCGACGCGCTACTGGTCGGCCGTCAAGACCGGCACCAGCAAGGACATGCGCGACAACTGGTGCATCGGCTTCTCGGCGCGATACACCGTGGGGGTATGGGTCGGCAACGCGAGCGGCGCGCCGATGCACGCGGTCTCGGGCGTGACCGGCGCGGCGCCGGTGTGGCGGCTCGTGATGGACGCGATGCAGCGCAGCGACGGCGCCTTCGCGCACGCGGCGCGGCCCGGCGCGCACGCGGCGACGACAGCGACCACTGTCCCGGCGCACGCGGGCGCGAAGCCGCTGGTCGACGCGGCCTGGATCAGCACCGGCCCGCACGGCCCGGTCGATGCGCAGGGCCGTCCCGCCGTGCTGCAGCCCGCGCTGCCCGGCGCGCCCGCGGCGCCGCCGGGGCTCGTCGCGCAGCGCATCGACTTCGCCGGCAACCTCGAGCCCGTCCGCACCGAGTGGTTCGTCGCCGGCACCGAGACGGCACACGTCGTGCTGGCGAGCCGCCTCGGCACGGCCGCGCGCCGGATCGCGTCGCCGGACGATCGCTCCATCGTCGCGATCGACCCCGACATCCCGCCGGCCG
This sequence comes from Burkholderiaceae bacterium, assembly GCA_030151165.1. The sequence continues at coordinate 1,798 of JASLEM010000045.1, read as the reverse complement.
TGCAGCGCCTGCGCTTCGAGGCCGTCAACCCGCCGCCGCCCGGCGCGGCGTGGCGGCTGGACGGCAAGCGCCTCGGGCCGGCCAAGCCCTTGCCGTGGATGCCCTGGCCGGGGCATCACGTGCTGGAGCTGGTCGACGCGCAGGGCCAGGCGGTCGATGCGGTGAGTTTCGACGTGCGCGGGGCGCAGGCTGCCGCGCCCGCGCCGGCCGCTGCTTCGTCGCCCGCGCGCCGCGACGGCCGCGTCGCGAAATCCTGAACCGCGGGCGGCCCTGACGCCGACCGGGCCGCGCGACGCGGCGGGCGCGCTCGTCGTATGCTGCCCGGAGTTTCACCGGCCGGACGGCCGTCCCCGCGTGCCGGACCGGGTTGACCCGCAGCCTGTCACGGCCGGGACACGCGCGTTTCAAAGTTCGGCCCTAGAATCGAACGATCGTTCTATTTTCCTGGAATCGCCGGGGCAAGCGCCTCGGCCAGCACGGAGACAAAGCCCATGAGTGCGAGTTACGAAGTCCGCGGCGCGGTGGCCGTGATCACCCTGAACAACCCGCCGGTCAACGGCCTCGGCTTCGAGACGCGCAAGGCCGTCGCCGAAGGCGTCGAGCGCGCCGAGGACGACGCGGCCGTCAAGGCGATCGTGATCACCGGCGCCGGCAAGGCGTTCTCGGGCGGCGCGGACATCCGCGAATTCGGCTCGCCGAAGGCGATGGCCGAGCCGAACCTGCTGAGCCTGATCGCGCGCGTCGAGGGCGCGTCCAAGCCGGTCGTCGCCGCGATCCACACCGTCTGCATGGGCGGCGGGCTCGAGCTGAGCCTGGGCTGCCACTACCGCGTCGTCGCGCCTAGCGCGCAGATCGCGCTGCCCGAAGTCAAGCTGGGCATCCTGCCGGGCGCCGGCGGCACGCAACGCCTGCCGCGCGTGATCGGCGTCGAGGCCGCGCTGAACATGATCGTCAGCGGCGAGCCGGTCAAGAGCGAGGCGTTGGCGCAGGTCATCGGCCAGAAACTGTTCGACCGCGTGATCGAGGGCGACCTGCTCGAAGGCGCGATCGCCTTCGCCAACGAGATCGCGGACGCCCGCCCGCTGCCGATGGTGCGCGACCTGAGGTGCAAGCACCCGGACGGCGACGCCTTCTTCGGCTTCGCGCGCAACACGGTCAAGGCGCTGTCGAAGAACTTCCCGGCGCCGCTGCGCTGCGTCGACGCCGTCGAGCAGGCGACGAAGGCCAAGTTCGACGACGGCATGAAGTACGAGCGCGAGGCGTTCGCCGCGCTGATGCTCACGCCGGAAAGCAAGGCGCTGCGCCACGCGTTCTTCGCGGAGCGCGCCGCGTCCAAGGTGCCCGACGTCCCCGAGACCACGGCCACGCGCGAGATCGCCAAGGTCGCCGTGATCGGCGCCGGCACGATGGGCGGCGGCATCGCGATGAACTTCCTGAACGCCGGCACGCCGGTGGTGATGCTCGAGATGAAGCAGGAGGCGCTCGACAAGGGCCTCGCGATCATCCGCAAGAACTACGAGGCGCAGGTCAAGAAGGGCAAGCTGAAGGAAGACAAGTACGCCGAACGCATGGCGCTGCTGTCGACGACGCTGTCGTACGCCGACCTGGGCGACGCCGACCTCGTGATCGAGGCGGTGTTCGAGGAGATCGGCGTCAAGCAGAAGGTCTTCGAGCAGCTCGACGCCGTGATGAAGCCGGGCGCGATCCTGGCGTCCAACACGTCGACGCTGGATCTCGACAAGATCGCCTCGTTCACGAAGCGTCCGCAGGACGTGATCGGCATGCACTTCTTCAGCCC
>JASLEM010000438.1 GCA_030151165.1 Burkholderiaceae bacterium | reverse complement strand
ACCTACAGCGAGTCGATGAACCCGGGCCAGGACTTCCGCACCGACAGCGTCGCCGACGCGGCCGTCGTCGCGCGCGACGACGTCTACCCGCCGGGCACGCTCGCCGGCAACACCACGCAGATCGGCAACCCGAACCTGCTGCTGCCGATGCCCGCCGGCCTGTACAAGACCAAGCACCACCCGGGCATGGCCTACCAGGCCGTGCGCAGCGCGCCGGAGTTCAAGGCCAACAACCGCACGATGGGCGGCGGTCAGTGGGACGCGGCGCTGATGAACAGCAGCGACTATGCGATCCCGGCCGGCTACAACATCGACCAGCTCGGCACCGACCTGCAGTCCGGCGACATCGGCAACATCAACTTCCTGGTGCCCGACCAGTGCGACGACATGCACGGCATCAGCGTGAGCGGCACCGTCCCCGGCAGCAGCGGCACGATCACGGCCAGCGACTGCAGCAGCGTCGCCAACAACGTGCCGGTCGCCACGGGCGGCAACATCATCGCGCGTGGTGACAACTACGTCGACGCGCTGGTGCGCAAGATCGAGGCCTCGCCGATCTGGACGAACTCCAGCAAGCGTGTCGCGATCGTCCTGATGTTCGACGAAGGCAACGCGACGTCGGGCTTCAACTCGTGCTGCGGCTGGAACCCGGGCAACAGCACGGTGGCGCGTCCGCTGGTGCAGAACCCGGACGGGACGTTCTCGGTCGACCAGTCGGTGCACAACTACTCGAACGGCAACCGCGGCCACGGCCAGAGCGTGTTCGGGGTGCTGACGAACCAGCCGGGTGCCCCCAAGGGTATCCAGGATTCGGACGTCTACAGCCACTTCGCGTTCGTGCGCACGCTGCAGGACATGTTCCAGCTGGCCGACCCCGCGGTCGCCGGCTCGTACATGAACCGCTCGAAGTACACCGAGTCGTTCGTGACGGCCAACATCCTGAACCTGCCGGAGTACGCCAACAGCGCCGACACGCACTTCGACGCCGTGCGCCCGATGAACCACCAGTTCGTCATCCCGGCCGGCTATGTGCAGAAGCAGTCGGCCGACCGCACGACGACGCCGCAAGTGGGTCCGGACGCGACGCAGACCAACGTCTGGGCGCTGAAGTAAGCCGGGCAGGGCGCGCGGCTCGCCGCGCGCCTTCGCTCGACGCCTGACGTGGCCGCGGGGCCGGATGCGTGTCGTCCGGCCCTGCCTGTTTCCTTCGAAGAAGACCGATCCCATGAACTTTCGCTCGACCGCTTCGCCACGCCGGCCCGCGCTCGCGTGGCGCCACGTCGCCTGCGGGCTCGCATTGATCGCGGGCGCCGCCGTCGCGCGCGCGCAGGCGCCCGCCGCCCCGACCGACGCCGCGCTGAGCCCCGCCGCGCTGCTGGGCAAGCAGATGTTCTTCGACCGCGGCCTGTCCGGTTCCGGCAAGCAGGCCTGCTCGACCTGCCACGACCCCGACCACGCCTACGCGGCGCCCAACGACCTCGCGGTGCAGCCCGGCGGCGCGCACCTGACGCGCCAGGGCGTGCGCGCCGTGCCCTCGCTGCGCTACAAGGAAGCGACGCCGCCGTACGCCGACCTGCTGGACAACCCCGACGGCATCAGCACGCCCGGCCCGGGCGGCGGCCTGACGCAGGACGGCCGCGCCGCGACGCTCGCCGAGCAGGCGAAGATCCCGCTGCTGAACCCGATCGAGATGGCCAACCGCAGCGGCGCCGACGTCGTCGCGAAGCTGCGCCGCGCCGCGTACGCCGACCAGTTCCGCGCGGTCTACGGCGCCGATGCGTTCGACAAGGCCGACGTCGCCTTCGACAACGCCACCAAGGCGCTGCAGGCCTTCCAGCTCGAGGACCCGAGCTTCCATCCGTACAGCAGCCGCTACGACCTGTACGCCGGCAACAAGATCGGCGGCACGATGTCGCCCGCCGAGAAGCGCGGCTTCGACGTCTACAACGACCCCGACAAGGGCAACTGCTTCGCGTGCCACTACAACGGCGCCGGCCTGAACGGCAGCGTCGCGCTGTTCACCGACTTCACCTACGCCGCGATCGGCGTGCCGCGCAACCCGGACATCGCCGCCAACAAGGATCCGGCCTACGCCGACCTCGGCCTGTGCTCGCGCCCCGACCACGCCGGCAAGGCCAACCAGCAGTACTGCGGCGAGTTCAAGACGCCGACGCTGCGCAACGTCGCCACGCGCGGCGTGTTCTTCCACAACGGGCAGATGAAGACGCTGGCGGACGTGATCCGCTTCTACAACACGCGCGACACCGAGCCCGAGCGCTGGTATCCGGTCGTCGACGGCAAGGTGCGCAAGTTCGACGACCTGCCGAAACGCTTCCGCGCCAACATCGACACGCAGAAACCGCTCGACGGTCGCGCCAGGGGCAGCACGCCGCCGATGACCGAGCAGGAGATGGCCGACCTGCAGGCCTTCCTCGAGATGCTGACCGACCGCGACGTCGTGCCGCTGATCCGCCACCCCGCGCCGCTGGTGCAGACCGCCGTCGCCACGTCGACGACCCGCTCATCCAAGTGACTCCCTTCGCCATGAAAGCTTCGTTCCCCCGATACCTCGCCGCCGCGTCCCTGATCGCCGTCGCACTGCACGCGCAGGCCGCCAACGTCGACCGCGACCAGGCCGCCGCCGCCGTCCAGCGCTACCTCGCCGACCACGGCGACTTCTGCCTCAACGAGATGGACTGGCCCGTCGACATCAGCGCGCTCGACGAACGCGCCCGCGGCCGCGCCGCGCTGCAGATGCCGGTGCTCGAGTCGCTGGGCCTCGTCGCCTCGAGCGACGCGACGGCGATGCGCGTCGAAGGCCCGCACGACGACGACGAGCACCCCGAGCCGAAGCCCGTCGCGGTGCGCCGCTACGTGCCGACGCCGGCCGGCGAGGCCGCGATGCGCGAGCGCGAGATCGTCGTCTCCAAGGCCGACGGCGACCGCGTCGTGCGCCGGCGTGACCTCTGCGTGGCGCACCTCGCGCTCGACACCGTCGTCGACTGGAAGCCGCTGCCCGCGCCAACGGGGCAGGGCGCGCCCGAGTTCGTCGCGACCTACACCTACGTCGCCACGGCGGCGCCGTGGAGCGCCGCGCCTGCGTTCCGCGAGGTCTTCCCGATGGCCGCGCGCGTCATCGACGGCTCGCACGAGCTGCAGCTCAAGCAGCGCTTCAGGCAGGTCGACGGCGCGTGGGTGCCGTCCGGGCTGGCCGACTGAGCCGGCGCGGCGGACGCGTCAGGCCGGCACGAACGCGCGCTCGCGCATCCATTTCGTCAGCACCCATTTCTCGCCGGCCTCGACGGGCTCGGCGGCGTGCACCGACAGCAGGTCGACGTCGCCGCGGCTGTTCGCGTACTCGAAGTGCACGGCGTGGCCCTGGCGCGGGGTGACGGCGAGCCCGGCCTCGGGGAACACCGTCTCGCCGCCGCGCTCGACGTCGTTGAGGTAGATCACGAGCGAGCTCACGCGCTGGCCGCTGCGGGCGAGCGAGGCGTCGTTGGCGGCGTTGCCGGGCGTGAGGAAGTCGAAGTGCGGCGCGCTGCGGGCACCGGGGTGGTAATGCAGCAACTGCAAGCCTTCGCCATTGCGCAAGGGAACGTTCATCAGTTCGGCGATGCGGCGCTCGATGCGCGCGACGAACGGCGTCTCCTGCGGCAGGAAGAACATGCCCTCGCTGCTGCGGTGGCTGGCGACGACGTCGCGCCCGGTCATCGGGTCGAGCACGGTCGACGGCCGCAGCCGGCCGCGTCCGAGCGCGATGAATTCGGCGCACTCCTCGGGCGCCAGCACGGACTGCAGCACGGCCAGCGCGGGGCGCGCCAGGCGCAGCGTGACGACGACGTCGCGGTCGAAGGTCCGGATCACCGGGCCGGCGGCCAGGCGCGGCGTTTCATAGAGGTAGCCGGGCTCCTCGACCTCGATCTCGACCTCGCCTTCCGGCGGCGGCAGGCCGCTGCTGCGCGCATGCACGACGGCGTTGACGAGCGCGGCCGCGACGTGGGGATCGAAGTCCTGCGCGAGCATCGCGCGGACGACGTCCGGCGCGGCGCAACCGCGGTCGAGGTTGTGCGTGATCCACGCGCTCAATTCGGGGGAAAACCTGACCAGCATGTTCATGGTGAACCTCGACGCTACCGGAAGGATGTGACGCCGTGATGGCGCCCGAACCAGCTCGACAGTACGGAACGGGAGTTTGAATCACGCGCGCCGCCTGCGCATCCGCTGCCGGGCAGGGGATTCCCTATGAGAAACTGGCGCACTGCGGTGGCCGGCGCGTCGGCCATCACCCGATCCCACCGATCTCCTCACCCGACAGGAACCCCGGCCGTGAAGCCGATCGCCAAGTCCAGCAAGCTCGCCAACATCGGTTACGACATCCGCGGCCCCGTCCTCGACAAGGCCCGCCAGATGGAGGACGAAGGCCAGAAGATCATCAAGCTGAACATCGGCAACGTCGCCGC
>JASLEM010000386.1 GCA_030151165.1 Burkholderiaceae bacterium | reverse complement strand
GCGACCCGCCCGACCTCCCCGGGACTGCCATGAACGCCTCGCGCCTCGTTTCATCGCTGGCACTCGTCGTCGCTGCGCTGGCGAGTTCCGGCACGGCCCTTCGTGCTGCGGCGGCGACCGCCTCGCCGGCGACCGCTTCGTCGCCGGCCGCCAGCAGCGACGCCGCCAGCGCCCCCGCGTCGCGCCGCACCGACCGCGCGTGCGCGTCACGCGCGGGCGCGAGCGCGAGCGCGGTGGCCGGTGTGCGCACCAGCAAGCTGCGGCACATCCCCGACGAAGAGGATCCCTGCGCCGCATCGACGGGCGCGGGACCGAAGACGAGCCCCTGAGACGAGCGCCTGCGCGCGCGCGACGCCCAGAAAAAAGCCGCGACGAATCGCGGCTTTTTCGTTGTCGGCCACGGGCCGCCGGAGCGGCCCTGCGGCGACGGCCTGGCTCAGGCCTTGGTGTTGGCGCGGCGGCGGGCCAGCGTGCCCATCGCGCCGAGGCCGGCGAGCATCAGCGCCCAGTTGGCGGGTTCCGGAACGGCCGGCGTGCCGTCGATGAAGCCCGTGTACGTGCCATTGCGCTTGGTGAAGACACCGGCCAGTTCCAGCGTGTAGGTGCCGCTCGTCAGCGACCACGGGCCGCCGCTGAGGGACAGCGCCGGCGTCGGCAGGATGTCGAGGTCGAGCAGCGTGCCGTCGGCGGTGATGTACAGCGCGAAGCCTTCGAACTTGACGCCCGGGCCGACGCTCTGCGCCGTGAACTCCACGCTTTCGCTGTCGGGCACGTTGAACGTGAAGAAGTCGTCGAACGTGGAGCCCTTGGCGTGGTTGCCGAACGTGGCGTTGCCGAGATCCCAGATGAGATCGGTCTGGCCCGGCTGGCCGGGGTCCGCCGGGACGAAGACGGCGGCGGCGTGCGCGGCGCTCAGGCCGAACAGCGACAGGGCGGCGACGAGGGCCAGTTTCTTGAGATGGTTCATGTGGCGTTTCCTGTAGAAGAGTTGTCGTTGCGAAGCGACGCCCGGGAATCGGGCGCCACCCTCCAGCTTTTTTTAATGAACGCCCAGCGTGGTGGCCAGTGCGTTGACGTCCAGCGAGCCCAGGCCGGTGGCCGGGTTGTACCTGGCCGTCGACTTGTAGTACTCGTTGTCTCCGGAAGTGATCGCCTTGAACGGCGAACCGGCGGCGTAGCCTTGCGTCTTGAACGCGGCGTACAGCTGCGGGTTGATCGGGCCGACGCGGCCGGGCAGGCCCGACGTGATGAGCGTCAGGATGCCGTTCAGCTGCGGCGAGACGAAGCTCGTGCCGCCGCTGCCGGTGTGCCAGCCGCCGCCGAAGAACAGCGAGTAGCCGCTGTACGGGTCGGCGTTGAGCGAAACGTCCGGCAGGTTGCGGCCGGGGACGCCGCTGGGCATGTCGATCAGGTCGGTGTAGCCCGTGTCCGGCGCGCCGAGGAACGCGTCCGAGCAGATCAGCGACTGGGCGGCCGCCGAGGTCTGCACGCCGGCCAGGTTCTGCTGGTACGACGGGAGCGCCCAGTCGACGCTGACGCCGCCGCCGCCGCCGACCGTGTAGTAGCTGTGGTAGTACAGGTCGGTGCCGTAGTACGTCTCGATGTAGGTCTTCAGGTAGTCCCAGCCCCACGCGCGTTCCGTGGTCACGGTGACCGGGCCGTGCAGATGCTGCACGGTGTTGGGCAGCGTGGTGCCGCCGGCGCCCAGCACGTTCGGATCCGACGCCGGGAAGTCGACGCCCAGCAGCGTCGTGCAATCCGGGTAGTCGTAGCTGCGGTTGATGTCGAACGCGCCGGCGTCACCGGTCGCCGCGATCACGGGGATGCCTTGCAGCGCGGCTTGCGAGAAGATCGCGTCGTAGGTGTCGAGCGTCGCGCCGTCGTTGACGATTTCCGGGTTGCCCCAGCTGACCGACAGCACGTCGACCAGGTTCTCGTCGATCGCCTGGGCGAACACGTCGATGAAGCCGGAATCGGTGTTCGGGGCGATGTAGACGCGCATGTTGGCGCCCGGGGCGATGCCGCCGGATTGCTCGACGTCCAGCGTCGTCTCGTCGGCGCCGTCGTTGCCGGCGGGGCCGTCGACCACGACGTCGGTGATGCGGTCCTGGCTGATCGCGAGGCCCAGCTGGTTCCAGTAGGCGTAGACGTCGGACTGGTCGTACGTCGCGAGCGTGGCGATGCCGATGGTCTTGCCGGCGCCGGTCAGGCCTTTGGCGTACAGCGGGCTGACGTTGTACTTCGCGGCCAGGTCGAGGACGTTGTACGAACCGGGGCCGCTCGGCGGCACGGCGGCGGCGCCGTTGACGACCGCGACGTCGCCGGCCAGCGGACCGGTGCTCGGGATCTTCGCGCCGTGCGTGTGGAAGCTGGCACGGTTGCTCAGGCCGCTCACGCCCGTGGCGATGCCGGCGATCGACGCCGGGATCACGGCCTTGCCGGCCGGGGCCTGGTACGAGACGCCTTGCAGCGAGTAGTTGTGGATCGTCGTGCCGAAGGCGGCGGCGATCTGCGCATTGGTGCCCTTGGCGCTGATCAGCAGGCCGTTGGCGTGCACGGTGGTGACCGTCAGGCCCTTCGACTTCAGGTACGACACGACCTGGGCGATCGCGGCGGGCGTCTGGCCGTAGGTGGCGGCGAACTGGGCCGGGGTGATGAACTTGCGGAAGTTGGCGCTCTTCGGGTCGCCGACGCTCGCGACGGCCGCGGCGAGCGCGGCCTTGTTGCGGACGGCCAGGCCGACGCTGATGCTCTTCACGTCGGTCGCCGCGGCGACGCCGTTGTCGATGATGCGCGGGTCGGCGCCGACGCGCAGGGCGTTGGAAGTCGTGGGCAAGCCGCCGCCGAGCGCGAACGCCGAGGAGGACACCGCGCCGAGCGCGAGAGCGGCAGCCACGGACAGCATGGACAGACCGACCGGGGCGCGCAGCCCTCCGAGAATCGTTTTTTGCATGGAATTCAACTCTTCTGTTTGAAAAGACGAGGGATCGAACCTGCGTCCGGACGTGGTATGCGAGGACGCGTTCGGGGACTTGCTGCGGAGGCTCGAGGAACACCCGCGACCAGCCAACTTTACAGTCGAGAAGCCTGAAAAAGTCACGGACTCCCCATAAAGGAGGGGAGCTGAAAACGCTGATAGCGTTGATGCTCTTGACACCAAGCACCACCCTCGTTCTATTTTCTCCAAGGCTCTCGCTTGCTACTCATCAGCACGCAAGTTGCGGGCCAGGAACAATGTCACGAAAGCACCAACTTTGTGATGCGGGCGGCTGCGGCGCGCGACGCTTCCCGCGTCGCGCCGCGGTCAACGGGCCGAACCGGCCTTGAGGTGCTCGTCGAGGAGCCAATCGACGGCCGGCTGCGGCACGGCGTCGGTGTGGACGCTCGCGTCGACGACGTCATCGGGCTCGATCGGGCCGCGATAGACCACGCCGTTCCGGTCCGCGAGACGAGTGTCCAGCAGCGTCAGGACGCTGCCATCGGACAGGACATGCGCGTGCCCCCCTAACTCGGAAGCTCCCCGAGTCGGTGCGCCGAAAAAGCGCGTGTGCGGCCGGCCCTCGAACGCGATCGCGACCGCCTCCCCCACGTTCGTGGTGTGATCGCCCAGCAACACGGCGACCGGGCCGCCGAACGGAGGCTCCGGCGGAAGCTGCAGGTCGACCATCGCGGGGGCGCCGGCGAGGCGCGCGGCCCCCCGTTCGACCACCCACTCCTGCTTGCCGGATCGCGTGACGAAGCCGCCGACCACCGGCCCCTCGAGCAAGGTCGACAGCCCGGCGAGCGACGGCCACATGTCGTCGCCCGCGTGTTCGCGCAGGTCGACGATCCAGGCGCGCGGATGCGTGCGCGCCGCGGCCGCGATGCGGTCGTGCAGGTACTGCGCCCAGGCGAGCCGCTGCGCGTCGGTCTGGAACGCGGTGGCACGCAGGCGCAGCACCGCGCTGCCGTCGGGGCGCACGTCGATGGTCGCGGGCTGCGTGACGAGCGGCGCGGCCGGCGGCGGCGGCGCGCCGGCGGGGCGCATCGTGCTGACGTCGTCGCCCTGCGCGTTCATCAGGCCGCGCATCGCCCAGGCGACGTCCGCGCCGTCCTGCGCGCCGGAAGCGAGCTGGCGCTCGTCCTCGAAGGCCTGGTGTGCGTCGGGCAGTTCCTCGGCGACGTTGCGCAGGTACAGCGCGAGCGCCTCGTCCAGCACCACGGCCTCGGGCTTGGCCATCTCGCCGATATCGAAGCGCGAGTCCGAGCACACGACCGCCAGGCTCGCGCCGACGTCGGTCGTGGCCGCCGTCGCCGCCGGCGCGTGCAGGCGCACGCCCACCGTCTTCGCGTCGTCCGGCACGTAAAGCGTCATTTGCGTCGTGGCGGCGCCGTGCGGCGCGAGCACCAGCGGGTCGCCGACCAAGCTGCGCGCGAGCGTGCCGTCGCGATGGAGGTCGATGACGATCTCGGGCAGCACCGAGGTCGCGCCGTCGCCGCGGTTGGTCGCCGCGATCGTGATCCACAGGCGATGGCGCTGCCACCAGCGCACGTCCCAGTTCGCGAGGCCGACGGGCCGGGCGCCGGTGACCTCCGCCGACAGGCCGTCGGCGCGATCGGACGGCACGTCGCCCGACGCCGCGCGCGGCGCGCACGGCGAGCGCGACCGGCCTTGCGCCTGCGCCGCCGGGAGCGCTGCGAGCAGCGCCATCGTCACGGAGAACGCGGCCGCGATGCGGCGCCGGAAAGCGGGTCGGGAGGTGAGGCGCGTCATTCGTCGAGGGGCGGTGGCCGTGCCGACATGGCACGCGAATATACGACCAGCCGCGGCGCGCGCCTCAGGCGGCCTGCGCCGCGAGCTCGCGATACTTCTCGCGCACCACCGCTTCGCCGTACTTGCGCTCGAGCCGCCGCACCGCGAAGTGGCCGTGCGCCACCGACTGGAAGTGGTCGATGAAGATCGTGTTGATGGCCGCCCCGCCCACCGCGCCGATCAGCGGCACCATCTGCGCGGCGGCCTTCTCGGTGACGTTGACCGAGTAGTGCTCGGCGATCAGCGTGATGAGTCGCACGAGCGCCGGCGCGCCCTCCTTCGCGAGGCCGTGGTGCGCGATGTGCGCGGCGGCACTGCTGACCGCGCGCGTCATCGCCTCGCGCACCGCGAAGTAGCCGACCTCGGCCGCGTCGTCCGCCGGCGACGCGCCGCCGAGCCCGAGCACCATCACGCATTCGAGCTGCGTGCGGCGATCGCCGAGATCGGCGCCCTCGCTGCGCGCGACGTCCGCGATGGAGCGCATCATGATCGTCGTCGACACCGGCAGTTCCACCGTCAGCGCCGCGAGCCCGAACGCGCCGCCGGCCGCGCCGCTCGCCGCGCTCGCCACCTTGTGCCAGCGGTTCGATGCCCGCGGCGGCGCGGCACCGGCGAGCGGGTCGTGCGCGGCGAGCGTGCGCAGCGACAGCTTCAGCGCCCCGTGGATCGCCTTGCGCGCCGCCGCGCCGATCGCCTGCGACGCGCGCGCCGGCAGCATGCCGACCAGCTTCTCGATCGGCGAGCCGACGACGCCCGCGATGCGCGCGCCCACGCTGGGGCGCTCGATCCGGCGCACCGCGTCGGCCAGCGCCTGGAGGTCGGCGGCTTGCATGGTCATCGTCTCGTTCACGGGATCGGGCTCCTTGTGCTGCACGATACCCCGTCGGGCAAGCCACGGGCCGAGGCGGGCGCACCACGCTGTTTGATAAATCCATTTGCGCAAAGGCAACGTTTGTTTATCATCTCGTTCGGCTGTCATCCGCAACACACCGCAGGCGCCCAGCGCCGCACGCTCCCGCAGGAACCCGCCCATGAAAGACCTGACCCAAGGCTCGATACGCCGCCACATCGTCGCGATGGCCACGCCCATCACCATCGGCATGCTGGTGCAGACGCTGTACTACCTCGTCGACCTGTACTTCGTCTCGCGCCTGGGCACCGACGAGGTCGCCGGCGTGAGCGCGGCGGGCGCCGTGGTGCTGCTGGTGATGGCGCTGACCCAGATGCTCAGCGTCGGCACGATGGCGCCGATCTCGCGCGCGGTGGGCGCGAAGGATCGCGGCGAAGCCAACCTCGTCTTCAACCAGTCGCTGCTGCTCGCGCTCGCCTGCACCGTGCTGACACTCGTGGCCGGCGCGTTCGGCATCGCGCGCTTCATGCAGGGCGTCGGCGCGAGCGCGGCGATCGCCGACGCCGGCACGAGCTACCTGCTGTGGTACCTGCCCGGCCTCGCGCTGCAGTTCGCGTTCGCATCGGTCGGCGCCTCGCTGCAGGGCACGGGCATCACGAAGCCGGCCATGGCCGTGCGGCTCGTCACGCTCGCCGTCAACATCGCGCTCGCGCCGGTGCTGATCGCGGGCTGGGGCACGCACCGGCCGATGGGCGTCGCCGGCGCGGGGCTGGCGAGCAGCATCGCCGGCGTCGTCGGCCTCGCGATGATGGTCGCGTACTTCGTGCGGCTCGAGACCTACGTCCGGCTCGACCGGCGCGCGCTGCGCCCGCGCTGGAGCGCGCAATGGCAGATGCTGCGCATCGGCGTGCCCGCCGGCGGCGAGATCGTGCTGATGTTCCTGCTGAACGCGGCCACCTTCGCGCTCATCCGCGGCTTCGGCCCCGACGCGCAGGCCGGCTTCGGCATCGGCTCGCGCGTGCTGCAGGCGATCCTGATGCCCGCGATGGCCATCGCGTTCGCCGTGCCCGCCATCGCCGGGCAGAACGTCGGCGCGCGCCAGCCCGCGCGCGTGCGCGAGACGCTGAAGCAGGCACTGCTGATCGAGATGCTGCTCGGCACCGGCATGGTCGCCGTGTGCCAGCTGTGGCCCGAGGTGCCCGTCGCGTGGTTCACGCAGGACGCGCGGGCCGCGCAGGTCGGCGTGGAGTTCCTGCGCACGATCTCGTGGAACTTCTTCGCCGCCGGCGTCGTCTTCGGCTGCTCGGGCATGTTCCAGGCGCTCGGCAACACGCTGCCCGCGCTCGCGAGCTCGGCGACGCGCCTCGTGCTGTTCGTCGTGCCGGCGACGCTGCTGTCGCATCGCGCCGGCTTCACGCTGACGACGCTGTGGCACCTGTCGGTCGCGACGACCGTGGCGCAGGCCGCGGTCAGCGCGCTGCTGGTGCGCTGGCAGATGAACCGGCGGCTCGGCGCGCCGGCGCCGGCCATGGACGCGCGGCCCGCCACGGCCTGAGCCCCGGCGGCCGCCGCCCCGCGCTCACTGGAACGGGATGGACACCGCCACCGAGCGCGGCCCGATCGCGACCTGCGCCTTCGACGCGCCGTCCGCGTTGTGCGCCTGGAACGCGTCGCCGATCCAGTAGCCCATCACGGCGCCCGCGGCGGTGTCGGACAGCCAGTGCTTGCGGCCGAACACGCGCGCGGCGTTCGTCACGCCCGCCACGCCGTACAGCCACGGCGCGTCGTACTCCTGCGCCACCGGCGTCAGCACGCTCCAGGCGAGCGCCGCGTGCAGCGACGGGAAGCCGCCGTCCGACGAGTGCCCGAAATCGCCCGGGCCGCGATCCTCGGTCGGCCGCGCGCGCTTCGTGACCTTCTTCAGCCCCTCGGCCAGCGCCATCGCGGTCAGGCCCGACTCCACGCTGGTCAGGCCCACGCGCTGCGCCCGCGCGTCGGACGCCGCCAGCCACGCCACGCCCGCGCCGCCCAGCTCGATGAAGGGCAGCACGTCGCCGACCTTGCGCACGGCGAGCTCCGGCACGTCGCGGCCGTGCAGCTGCGCGTAGTGGTCGGCGGGCTTGTCCAGCAGGGCCGCGCCGCCGATCAGCGCGGCGCCGACCAGCACCTGCGTGCCGACGTCGCCGTGCCGGCCGGCGAACGCCTCGTCGAAGCGGCTCGACGTCGCGTGCGCCATGTCGTCCAGGTCGACGCTCATCTCGAGCCCGACGCGCGCCTGCTGGCGCACGCCCGCGGGCGCGTCGAGGCGGTACCAGTCCAGCTCGGGCGTCCACGTCGCCGCGCCCCACGCGAACGAGCGGCGAGCCGACACCGCGAGCATGCGGCCCGAGCTCTGCGGGTCGAAGGTCGTCGGGTCGAAGCTGCCCACGCGCGAGCCGATGTGGCCGACGCTCACGCGCACGGTGCTGTCGGCGTCGGCGTCGATCCAGCCGAAGGTGGCGATGCGCGAGTCCGGCCCGACGTTGGCACCGAGCCAGCGGTTGGCGTTCGTATACCCCGAGGGGTAGGCGTAGTTGCGGTACGCGTAGTCCGTCATCGGCGCGCCGAACCAGTCCTTGTAGGCGCTGGTGCGCGCGTCCTCGACGAAGAAGCGCTGCGTGCCGTCGGGGCTCCAGACCTCGAACCCGCCCATCGCCAGGAAGCGCGACGGCAGGCCGCCTGCCGAATCCTCGCCGATCGCCTGGCCGTAGATCGCGCAGTGCAGGATCGCGGGGCAGGTCACGCGGACGTCGTAGCCCGCCATCTCGTTGGCGGGATCCTCGGATTCCTGGGACGGCGTGTCGGCGTTGGTGTGCAGGCTCAGCAGCATGTCCGCGAAGCTGTGCAGCGACTGGTTGCGCCCGGCGCCGCCCCATTGCGCGGTGCGCTCGATGCCGATCTCGAGATGCGAGAACGGACGGAACTCGAAGCGGCTGCCGACGATGAACGGATGCGCCGGCGTCGAGTCGCCCTCGGCGCGCGCGACGAAGGCCTCGATGCTCCAAGGCCCGAGCCACGACAGCCACGGCGATTCGGACGTCGATGCCGACGCCCGCTGCAGGCCCACGCCCGCCAGCGCGGGCGCGTTGTTGCTCAGCGCGAGCGCGCTCTGCCAGCCCGGGCCCCACCAGCTGCGATGCGCCCACGCCTGCAGCTGCACGCCGTAGGCGCCGGTGACGGCGGCGCTGTCGTCCAGGCGCAGCACGCTGCCCTGCTGCTGCGGCACCGGCCGCGACTCGGCGCGCACGCCCAGCTGCAGCGCGACGCCCGGCGCGTCCCATTCGCCGCTGCGCATCTCGACGCCGGTGCCGGGCGTCGCGTCGTCGCCGAAGCCGGCCAGCGTGTCGACCTGCGGCCGCGCGCGCACCGCGAGCAGCGCGGACTGCTGGCGGCGCAGGTCGGCGCGCACGCGGTCGCGCGCCACCGCCAGCGACACGGGCAGGTCGGCGGGCAGCGCGTCCAGCGCCTGGACGACGGCGTCGCGCGGCAGCGGCCACTGCATGACGGGCAGGTCGAGGCCGGCCTCGTCGACCAGCAGCTCGATCGCGTGGCGGCTCGCGATGTCGGGCATCCACGGCACCGACGGCGCCGCATGGGCCGTCGACATCAACCCGATGGCGGCGCAGACAGCAATGCTGCGACCCGCCACCGATCGTCGTCGGTGGCGCAACTTCCAGGATGCGGTCATCCTCTCCCTTTCTGATTCGTGGCGGCGCACCGCGTTGCCCTCGCGGCGCACGGCACGGCAGGCCCGATGCTTTGCCGGGCTGCTCGCGCGGCAGGCCCGATTTTGCCTGTCAAAGCTGAAGTCCCGGCGCTCGGGCGAGAATTCGCCGACGATGCACGCCGCCACCCCCCCAGATTCGAAGACGCCCGCGACGCGCTCGCTGCGGCCGCCCGCGTTCCTGCGCCGGCGCCTCGAGACCCTGCTGCGCGACCGCCTGACGCCGCCCGGCCTGCGCGCGGATGACTTCGATGCGCCGCCGCTCGAGCCCGCGCTCAGCGCGGCGGACTCGGTGTCGTGGCAGGTCTTCAAGAACCCGGTGTCCGTCTTCGTCGGCGGCGTCGCGGCCGTGATCCTCGAGCTCGCCGAGCCCCGCGTGCGCAGCGGCGTGTGGGAACACACGACGTTCCGCACGCAGCCGCTCGCCCGCATGCAGCGCACGGCCTGGGCCGCGATGATGACCGTCTACGGGCCGCGCAGCCGCGCCGCCGCGATGATCGAGGCCGTCAACCGGCGCCACGCGGCCATCACCGGACACACGCCGGACGGCACGGCCTACCGCGCCAGCGACGACGCCCTGCTCGCGTGGGTGCAATCGACCGCCTCGTTCGGATTCCTGGAGGCGTTCGAACGCCACGTGCGCGCGCTGACGCCGGCCGAGCGCGACGCCTTCTACGCCGAAGGCCGGCCCGCCGCGCGCCTGTACGGCGTGGCCGTGCCGCCGGCCTGCGAGGCCGACGTCGTCGCGCTGTTCGAGCAGATGCGGCCGCGCCTCGAGTCCTCGCCCATCGTGCTCGAGTTCCTCGACATCATGCTGCGCTTGCCCGCCCTGCCCTGGATCGCGCGGCCCGTGCAGCGCTGGCTCGTCAAGGCCGCGATCGACTGCCTGCCCGCCTGGACGCGCGAGCGCCTCGGCCTCGACGGCCGGGCCTGGGCGCTCACGCGCTGGCAACGCGCGCTCGTGCGCCGCCTCGCCCGCGCCGCCGACCGCCTCGCGCTCGCCACGCACCCGGCCGTCCACGCGTCGCGCCGCATGGGCCTGCGCGAGGATGCGCTCTACGGACGCTGAGGCGCGCGCGTCACGCGCACGCGCTCAGCCGATGCAGGTGCGGTTCTTTCCGGTGCGCTTGGCCTCATACAGCGCCTCGTCCGCGCGCTCCAGCGCCGCCTCGAGCGGCTCGCCCGCACGATACGTCGTCACGCCGGCGGAGAAGGTGACGAACACCTCGCGGCCGTCGTGCATGAACAGGCTCGCGCTGAGCGTGCGCTGCAGCCGCGTCAGCGTGACCTGCGCCTCGGCCACCTCGGCACCCGGCAGCAGCACGACGAACTCCTCGCCGCCGAAGCGCGCGACGACGTCCACCGGCCGCAGCTGCTTCTGCACGTGGCCCGCGAGCGTCTTCAGCGCGACGTCGCCCGCGGCGTGGCCCAGCGTGTCGTTGAGCTTCTTGAAGTTGTCGATGTCGATCAGGCCGACGGCCAGCAGGCCGCCCTGGCGCTCGAGGCGCGCGGTCTCGACCTCGAACGCCTGCATCAGCCCGCGCCGGTTCGCGACCTCGGTCAGCACGTCGGTCGACACCTCGTCCGACAGCCGCCTCAGCTCGCTCTCGAGCGTGCGCACCTGCGCCTCGAGATCCGCCGCGCGCTGGCGGCCGTCGCGCAGCCGCTCCTGCGTCTGGCTCACGAGGCCGTGCACGGCGCGGCTCTCCTCGACCATCTGGCGCACGACGCCCGCGAGGCTCTCGAGCGAGTCGGCGCTGGCGACGGTGTCGACGTAGCGCGAGACGCTGTCGCTGAAGCGCCCGGTGTGGTCGCCCAGCGCGTCGAGCTCGGACAGCATCTGCGAGATCGCGTCCTTCAACGCGTTGCGCGCCTTGTCGCGGTCGGCGCGCACCTGGCGCTGGCGGCTGCGGGTGAGCGCGAGCATCTCGCTGGCGGCGCGCACCGAGCGCACGTCGGGGCGCTCGTCGGCCAGGTGCTGGCGCAGGCTCTCGCTCTGGCCCTTGACCCAGCTGTCGTCCTCCGCGACCTCGGCGAGGCCGGCGCTCATCTCCTGCGTGAGGCGATGCAGCTGGTCGACGAGGTGGTGGCGATGCGCCAGCAGCCGGCGCGCGCGCTCGCAGACATCGGCCGCCTGGCCCACGAGCGGCGAGGTCGCGCCGTCGCGCTGCAGGCTCGCGAGCAGCGCGCGCAGTTCTTCGGCCAGTTCGTCGGCGCGCTCGTCGCCGGGCGGCAGCGCGCTGCGCAGCGCCGCGTCGTAGTGGCCGATGACCGGCGGCCAGTCGCTGCCGGTGGCGTGGGCGGGGTCGGCCGCGTCCTGCGCGGCGACGGCCTCGCGCTCGATCGCGGCCGGGCGCGCGGCGTTGCCGGCGTCCAGCGTCTCGACGCCCTTCGTGCCGTTCGACGGCGCATCGACGGCGCCGTCCTCGTCGACCGGGATGGTGTCGTCCGCGACATCGCCGTCCCACGACGCCACCAGCTGCTTCACGCGCTGCAGCAGCCGCGACAGGTCGCTGCGGTTGCCGTCGAGCACGCGCTGCAGGCTGTCCTTCTTGCGCGCCGCCGTCCACTGCCGGCCGCCGCGCTCGAGGCCGCGGGCGAGCCTCTCGATCGTCTGCGACCAGGCCTGCGTCTGCGCGACCTGCGCGTCGGCCGCGCGCTCGGCGAGGCCGCGCGCGACGTCCCAGTCGGACGCCAGCAAGGCCTGCGAGAGCTGCTCGCGCTGCTCGGTGTCGTCGAACAGGCGCGCGGCGATGCGGTCGTAGACCGGCTTCGCGCGCGGGCCGGGCGCG
>JASLEM010000364.1 GCA_030151165.1 Burkholderiaceae bacterium | reverse complement strand
CTCGGTCTGCGTGGCCATGCCCAGGTGCACCGCGCCGTAGCGCGTGACGTGGCCGGCCTCGTCGTCGTAGCGGGCGTTCATCTGCGGGTACTGGCGCACCGCGAGGATGACCGCGCGCATGATGAACGGCAGCATGGTCAGCTTGCCGCGCTCGGCGCCGTGCTTCTGGTTGAGCTTGCCGCGCATCGCTTCCAGCTCGGTGACGTCGATCTCCTCGACGTACGTGAAGTGCGGGATACGGCGCTTCGCGTCCTGCATCTTCTGCGCGATCTTGCGGCGCAGGCCGATGACGGGAATGGCCTCTTCGGCGGTGCGTTGCGCATAGCGGTGGTCGACCGTGCCGGCCTGGCCGCTGCCGCCGATCGTGCCCTGCGCGGCGTAGGCGTCGATGTCCTCGTGCGTGATGCGGCCGGCGGTGCCGGTGCCCATCACGTGCTTCAGGTCGATGCCGAGATCCCATGCGTGGTTGCGCACGGCGGGCGACGCAATCGGCTTGTCGCCGACCGCGCGCGCGACCGCCAACGCGCCGATCACGCGCCCGGTCGGCGACAAGCCGATCGCGTCCCCCGCCGTGCGCAACCACGCGTGGGACCTGGGCATCGACCTGCAATACGTGATGGGCACCGGCACCGCCGGCCGCATCACGCACGAGGACATCGACGCCTACGCCGCGCAGGGCACGATCGGCGGCTCGGGCAGCGCCGGCACGGCGGACAACCGCTACGCGCAGCGCACGGCCGAGGCGCAGATCCCCGTCATCGGCCTGCGCCGCAAGATCGCGCAGAAGATGCAGGACGCGAAACGCCGCATCCCGCACTTCACGTACGTCGAGGAGATCGACGTCACCGAGCTCGAGACGCTGCGCGGCAAGCTGAACCAGAAGCATGGCGCCGATCGCGGCAAGCTGACGCTGCTGCCGTTCATCATGCGTGCGGTCGTGCTCGCGGTGCGCCAGTTCCCGCAGATGAACGCCCGCTTCGACGACGAGGCCGGCGTGGTCACGCGCTTCGACGCGGTGCACCTGGGCATGGCGACGCAGACCGACGCCGGGCTGATGGTGCCGGTGCTGCAGCACGCGGAGACGCTCGACCTGTGGGCGACCGCGGCCGAGGTCTCGCGCCTGGCGAGCGGCGCGCGCACGGGCAAGTCCGCGCGCGAGGAACTCACGGGCTCGACGATCACGATCACGAGCCTGGGCGCCCTCGGCGGCATCGTCACGACGCCGGTGATCAACTCGCCGGAAGTCGCGATCGTCGGCGTGAACCGCGTCGTCGAGCGGCCGGTGATCCTGAACGGGCTGGTCGTCGCGCGCAAGATGATGAACCTGTCGTCGTCGTTCGACCACCGCGTGGTCGACGGCATCCATGCAGCGGAGTTCGTGCAGGTCATCCGTGGCTTCCTCGAAGTCCCGGCCACCCTGTTCGTGGAGTAAGCGCATGGACATCAGAACCACCAAGCTGCTGGTGATCGGCGGCGGCCCGGGCGGCTATGTCGCCGCGATCCGCGCCGGGCAACTCGGCATCCCCACGACGCTGGTCGAAGGCGAGAGCCTCGGCGGCACCTGCCTGAACGTCGGCTGCATCCCGTCGAAGGCGATCATCCATGCGGCCACCGCCTTCGAGGAAGCGACCCACTGGGCCGGCGACTCGAAGATCGGCATCAAGGTCGAATCGCCCTCCATCGACCTGAAGAAGACGATGAAGTGGAAGGACGGCATCGTCGGCAAGCTGACGGGCGGCGTCGGCGCGCTGTTGAAGAAGAACGGCGTTCAGGTCGTCAAGGGCTGGGCGAGGATCGTCGACGGCAAGACGGTCGACGTGACCGTCGCCGGTGAAGGCACCGCGTCGATCCGCGTGCAGTGCGAGCACCTGCTGCTCGCGGCCGGCTCCGACGCCGTCGAACTGCCGATGATGAAGTTCGGCGGCCGCGTGATCTCGTCGACGGACGCGCTCGCGCTGACCGAGGTGCCGAAGACGCTGGCCGTGGTCGGCGGCGGCTACATCGGGCTCGAGCTGGGCATGGCGTACCGCAAGCTGGGCGCGGAGGTCTTCGTCGTCGAGGCACAGGATCGCATCCTGCCGGCGTACGACGAGGAGCTGACGAAGCCGGTGCTGGCGGCGATCAACAAGGCGGGCATCAAGCTCCATCTCGGCCATGCGGTGCACGGCCTCAATGACCTGGGCGACGCGCTGCATGTCAAGAACGCGGCGGGCGAGTCGGTGCACCTGCCGGCGGACAAGATCCTGGTCGCGGTCGGCCGCAAGCCGCACACCGCGGGCTGGGGGCTGGAGTCGCTGATGCTGGAGATGAACGGCCGCGCCGTGAAGATCGACAGCCAGTGCCGCACGTCGATGCGCAACGTCTGGGCGATCGGCGACATCGCCGGCGAGCCGATGCTGGCGCACCGCGCGATGGCGCAGGGCGAGATGGTCGCGGAGATCATCTCGGGCAAGAACCGGCACTTCACGCCGGCGGCGATCCCGGCGGTGTGCTTCACGGATCCGGAGATCGTCGTCGTCGGGCTCAACGCGGCCGAGGGCGCGGCGGCGGGTCACGAAGTCATCAGCGCGATGTTCCCGTTCGCGGCGAACGGGCGCGCGATGACGCTGGAGTCGACGGACGGCTTCGTGCGCGTGGTCGCGCGCAAGGACAACCACCTGATCCTCGGGTGGCAGGCGGTCGGCAAGGGCGTGTCCGAGCTGGCGGCGGCGTTCTCGCAGTCGATCGAGATGGGGGCCCGGCTGGAGGATGTCGGGCATACGATCCATGCGCATCCGACGTTGGGCGAGGCGGTGCAGGAGGCGGCCTTGAGGGCGTTGGGGCATGCGTTGCACATTTGAGTGCTTTTGCTCGCTCGGATGATGGGAGGGTCGCTTTGGGCGGCCCTTTTTTGTTGTGTTGGTCGACGCTGCGCGTCGGGGTGGGGCTCGAGCTTGCGGGCGACGACAGGGCGGGCAGGGGCGGCTCCCTGCGGCGCCTCGAGCATCTGAATTCGGCCTGGACGGCCGAATTCCGCGGGCTGGCTTGCGACGTAGGGACCGCGCGCCGTGGCGGGGCCGCGCTTCGGTACCGTGGTCGTTCGTCGCGAATGCCCGCACACGTGTCGAGGCGCCGCAGGGAGCCGCCCCTGCCCGCCCTGTCGCCTGGTTTTGCTCTCTTTGTGGGGGTGGCGTGTCTCGACCCTTCGAGGGTCTCGACAGCTGGTGTGCCGGCGGGTTTTGGGTGGTGGCGTCGCGTTGTCGATCGACGAAAAAAAGCCTCGCGTTGGCGAGGCTTTGAAGGAGCGGGCGCGCGATTCGCGCGCGGGTTCATGCTTGGGTGCGGCGAGCGACGATCGTCACGTGCTGCACGGGGGACTCGGCCATCGCGAGTTCCATCGCCTGCGCTTCCACGGTCGAGCGCTGATGCGCGGCGGCGCCGCTGACGCCGGTGAAGGCGCCGAGCGTGACGATGGCGGCCAGGGCGAGGGAGGCGGCTTGGGTGGCGATGGTCTTGGTCATGATGGGCTCCGGTGTCTGTGGGTGGGTCTGTTCGGGTCTCGTTTCGTGATCCGATGAATGAACTCTAGGCATCCGCCCATCGATCGAGAACCGGCTTGCGACGGCTGGCGAGGGTGCCGGAATGAACTGCAAATCCGGGCGACGAACCGTCGGCGATGGCGATTCGACAGCCCGCGGTCGCGTCGCGCCGTCCACGGCCGGCCAGACGGCGCCGACGAGCGATCGGGCCGGGCGCCTACAGGGCGAGGCGGTGGCGCGGGACAACATGGGGCGATGCGCGCAGCCCGCGCGCCCTTGGAGTCTCCATGTCCCGTCTTCCGTTCGTGAAATGCGCCGTGGCGCTGGCGTCGACCCTGGCGGCGCTCGCGGCGTCCGCCCTGCCGGGGGAGACGAACGTCGGCCCGGTGCCGTCGCCGCCCGAAACGATGGGGCCGCATCCGGTGCTCGCGCCGGTCGACAAGCACCTGCTGCCCACGATGCAGATCGCGCCGGCGAAGGGCTGGCCCGCGGGCGGCAAGCCGACGGCGGCGCCCGGGGTCGCGCTGACGGCGTTCGCGAGCGGGCTCGACCATCCGCGCTGGCTCTACGTGCTGCCCAACGGCGACGTGCTGGTGGCCGAGACCAACGCGCCGGCGAAGCCCGACGACGCGAAGGGCCCGAAGGGTTACGTGATGAAGAAGGTGCAGGCGAAGGCCGGCGCGGGGACGCCGACGCCCAACCGCATCGTCCTGCTGCGCGATGCGGACGGCGACGGCGTCGCGGAGACGAAGACCGTCTTCATCGACCACCTCAACTCGCCGTTCGGCATGGCGCTGGTCGGCAACGACCTGTACGTGGCCGACACCGACGCCGTGCTGAAGTTCGCCTACACGCCCGGCGCGACGAGCATCGCGGGCCCGGGCACGAAGCTGACCGACCTGCCGGCGGGCACGATCAACCATCACTGGACGAAGAACATCATCGCGAGCGCGGACGGCAGGAAGCTCTACGCGACGACGGGTTCGAACAGCAACGCCGGCGAGAACGGCATCGAGGCCGAGAACGGCCGCGCGGGCGTCTGGGAGATCGACCTCGCGACGGGCTCGAAGCGCCAGTTCGCCTCGGGCATGCGCAACCCGAACGGCATGGCGTGGGAAGGCGGCACGCTGTGGACGGTGGCCAACGAGCGCGACGAGCTCGGCAACGACCTCGTGCCGGACTACCTGACGTCGGTGAAGGACGGCGCGTTCTACGGCTTCCCGTGGAGCTACTACGGCCAGCACGTCGACGACCGCGTGAAGCCGCCCCGCCCCGACATGGTGGCCAAGGCGATCCCGCCCGACTACGCGCTCGGCGCGCACGTGGCCGCGCTCGGGCTGGTCGCGGCGGGCACGACCGCGCTGCCGGCGCCGTTCTCGAACGGCGTCTTTATCGGCGAGCACGGCTCGTGGAACCGCAAGCCGCCGAGCGGCTACAAGGTCGTCTTCATCGCGTTCGCCAACGGCCAGCCCTCGGGTCTGCCGATCGACGTGCTGACGGGCTTCGTCAACGACAAGGGCGAGGCGTACGGCCGGCCGGTCGGCGTGGCGATCGACGGCAAGGGCGCGCTGCTGGTGGCGGACGACGTCGGCAACGCCGTCTGGCGCGCGACCGGCGCGGCGCGCTGAGCCGACGGCGGGCGATCCGGTTCGACGGCACTCGGCACGGCCCTTCGGCGCGAAGGCTTGCGCGGAGCCGTCGAGCGGCGCCGACGGGGTTGCGGTCGGCGCCGGGCTCGTGCCCATAATCGGGCGAAGCCTCGACCATGCCCCGCCGCCACGCCATCGTCCACGCGTTCCGCGCGTTCGCCACCGCCATCTTCGCGGCAACGGTCGCATCGACGGCGCTCGCCTCGCCCTACCAGTTCACGGCGAAGCTCTACACCGAGGCGCTCGGCCGCGCGCCGGACGCGGCGGGCTGGAGCGCGCATCTCGCCGAGATCGCCCGCCACGGCTGCGACCGCGAGAGCCTCGCGGCCATGGCGCGCGCCGTCTATCTCGGACCGGAATACGACGCGCTCGGCTACGCGCACGCGGAGCAGGCCTTGACCGTGCTGCGCGGCCTGTTGAGCCGCGAGCCGAGCGCGCAGGAACTGGCCGACGCCACTCGTTTGCTCGACACGCGCTCGATGGACGCCCTGCTCGCCGCGATCACCGCGCCGGGACGCGAGTTCGCCGCGGCGGTGCCACGGATCTGCGCACCGGGCAGCTACGGCTGGGGCGCGGCGCCGGTCGTCGCGCTGCCGGTGGACGGCGACGCGGAGACCGTGCCGCAGCTCGTCGCGCGACTCGCCGACGCGCGCCCCGGCCAAACCGTCACGCTCGCGCCGCATACGGTGTACCGTATCGACGCCCCGCTCGTCGTGAAGCCGGGCGTGACGCTCGAGACTGCCGGCCTGCCCACCCACACACGTTACGCGCGCCAGGCGCGCATCGTGCGCGGCTCGCTGTTCCATGCGGACGCGCACTCGACCATCGCCCAGGCGCTGGTGGTGTTGGAGCCCGGTGCGGCGCTGCGCTCGGTGTGGATCAGCGGGGAGCGACAGCGCCTCGGCTTCGCCAACGAGTCGATCAACCTGCTGTTGCTGGGCGGCGCCGGCTCGGTGGTGCGCGATGTCCGCACGGAGAACTCGGCCGGCTTCTCCAGCCTGCAGTCGGCCGGTAGCGGCGAGCGCGTGGCGCCTTGCGCGGGCCAGTCGATCACCGACGTGCTGAGCACCGGCTACACGAACACGCACTACGGCCCGGCCGACCACACGGACGGCTTCACGATCGCCTGCGAGCAAGTGCGCGTGACGGGCAACCAGATCGTCGACGCGAGCGACGTCGGCATCGTCGTGTTCGCGGCGACGCCGGCGGTGCAGGCGAGCCTCGTGCAGAACAACGTCGTGGTCGCGGCCGGCCTGCCCGCGTTCGCCGCGCTGGGCATCGAGAACCGTTTCCAGCCCGACCCTAGCTTCGTCGGCCTGCGCTTCGACGCCAACACCTTCTTCGCCGCGCCCGACAGCCACTTCGACATCGGCATCGCGGTCGGCGCCAACGCGTGGGGCAACCTGCGCGACGACGGCCACGGCGCGAGCGCGACAAACAACACCACCGGCGGCGTGCCGACGCCGATGAGCTGGGCCATCGTCGTCGACGGCATGCACGACGCCGTGGTGCAGGGCAACCGCCTGACGCGCGTCGCACCACACACCACGCACGTGCTGCCCGGGCGTTGCCCACCGGAGGGCGACGTCGTCGTCGACCTCGCGCGCGAGCGCGACGCCGCGCACGTCGACGTGCAGCGGCCCTACGTTTCCGCGGTGCTCGAAGGCTGCATCGTCTTCTGACGCGCGCGCCGGTCGCTCAGGTCGACAGCCGCTCCACCATCAGGTCGACCAGCGTCCGCAGGCGCTGCAGGCCGCGCAGGTCGCGATGGAAGCCGAGCCACACGTCGCGCCCCGGCGGCGGCTCGCCGAGGTCGACGGCGACGAGCCCCGGCGTGTGGTCGCCGAGCGGCCGCGGCAGCACCGCGAGCCCGGCCCCCTCGGCACACATGCGCGCCTGCGCGTCGCGGTTGTTGCTGCCGAAGGCGACGCGTGCGTTGGGCAGCATCCTGCGCAGCCACGCGGCGTCGGGCATCTCGCGGAAGGCCTCGTCGAGCGTGACGAGCGAGAAGCCCGCGCCGTCGCCCGCGCGCGGCCGCCTCGTGCGCGTAATGGCGCCGCTGGCGGCGTAGAGCCGGTACTCGATGTGCATGAGCTTGCGCTGCACGACCTCGACCTCGTCGAACGGCTTGATGCGCACGACGAGGTCGGCCTCGCGGCGCGCGAGGCTGAACAGGCGCGCGTCGGTGATCAGCTCGACGACGACGGCCGGATGCGCGGCGATGAACGCCGCGATCACGGGCGTGAGCAGGTGCGTGCCGAACCAGTCGGAGGTCGACACGCGCAGCGTCCCTTCGAGCTGCTGCGCCTGCCCCGCGAGCAGCCGCTCGAGGCCCAGCGCCTCGTCCTCCATGCGCTGCGCATGCGCGAGCACGGCGGCGCCCTCGTCGGTGAGCACGAAGCCTTCCGCGCCGCGCTGGAACAGCGTCTGCCCGAGCGCCTGCTCGAACGCCCGCAGCCGCCGCCCCATCGTCGGCTGCGACTGCCCCGTCAGGCGCGCGGCACCGCCCAGCGTGCCCGCGCGCGCGATGGCCAGGAACACCTTGACGTCGCTCCACTCCATGCTGCTCGCATTCATGCGTGAATGAACCTCGTGAGATTTCGCCGATGGTCATTCGATCATGAAACCCGCGGCGATGGCGATGGCGACGATGTCGATGCCGATGCCGATGTCGATACCGACGTCACGGTAGGCCAGCGCCCGGCCGGGCGTGCGACGCCGGGCTCAGCTCACCACTTGCAGCCCTTGCCGGTCGCCGCGTCCTTCGCCAGCGGCAGCACGGCCAGGATGCCGCTGTTCTGGTAGGCCTCCTTGCAGTCCGCGCGGCCGGCCTTGTCGATCTCCTTGCCGAGCTTCGACCTGGCGTCGTCGGCCGGCCCGGGCAGCAGCGGCACGAGGCCGCTGCGCGAGCGGCTCAGGCTCGGCCCCATGCCGCCGCCGTGCAGGTCGAGGTTCAGCGTCGAACTCGCGCCGGGCTCGGGCGACGTCGCGCCGCCGCCATTGCCGGGGCTCGTCGAGCCGTCGAGATTCACCTTGCCGCCGGACGACGGCGGCGCGGCCGCGCCGCCCGCACCCCCCCGCTCGACAGGCGTCGTCGTGGGACGCACCGATTGCGCCGGCACGGGTTGCGGCGCCGCCGACGTCCCCGCCGGCTGCGGCCGCGGCGGGATCGGGGTGGCGGACGGGGATGGCGACGGTGCCACGACGGGTGCGGGTGCGGGTGCGGGTACAGGCGGCAAGGGCTTCGGCACGGGCGTCGGCACGGGCGTCGGAACGGGTGTCGGAACGGGCGTCGGCGCCGCGACGGGCGCGGGCGGCGGCGGCACGGGCACAGGTGCCGGGATCGGCGGCAACGGTTTCGGAGCCGTCACCGGTGCCGGCGCGGGCGTGGGCGTGGGCGTGGGCGCAGGTGCAGGCGCGGGCGCTGGAATCGGAACCGGAGCGGGGGCTGGAGCCGGACTCGGGGCGGGCACGAGCATCGGCACAGGCTTCGGGGCCGGCGCTGGCACAGGCACAGGCACAGGCACAGGCACAGGCGCCGGGCTTGGCGCTGGCACCGGCACCGGCACCGGCACCGGTGCAGGCGCAGGCATCGGCGCGGGCGACGGAATCGGTGGCAGCTTCGGCTTCGGCGTCGGCGCTGGGATCGGCGAAGCCGCGGGCTCGGGTACAGGCGCCGGCGCTGGCTTCGGTGCAGGCACCGGAGCGGGCACAGGCGCGGGAATCGGCGTCGGCTTCGGTGCAGGCGCCGGAGAAGGCGCGGGCACGGGCGTGGGTACGGGTGCAGGTATCGGCGCCGGAACCGGAACCGGAACCGGAACCGGAACCGGAACCGGTGCGGGTGCGGGTGCGGGTGCGGGTGCGGGTGGGGGCGCAGGCGCAGGCGCAGGCGCAGGCGCAGGCACAGGCACAGGCACAGGCACAGGCTTCGGGACGGGCGCGGGCACGGGTGCCGGGATCGGCGCCGGGGTGGGTACGGGCACGGGTATCGATGCGGGCGCGGGGATGGGCGCAGGCGCGGGCGGCGCCACTGGAGCGGGAGCGGCGATCGGCTTCGGCGGGGGTGGCTCCGATGCGGCTGGCGGCGGTGCGGGCACGGGAGCGGGCACGGGCGCCGGGCTCGGCGCGGGCGCAGGCGAGGGAAGCGGCGCGGGAGCCGGCGTGGGCACCGGCGCCAGCGGCTCGGACGCCCTGCCCGCCGTCACCGGCGACTTGCGCGCCACCAGCAGCGGCGTGCGAGCGGCGGTGGGCCTGTCGGATGGAGACGGGGCGCGTCCGGGTGTCTGTACCGGTGCCGGAGCGGGCGCGGCATCGCGGATGACGATGTCCGGCTCGATCGAGGCGACCCACTCGTGGGTGTCGGCGTTCGCGGCCGCCGACGCGGAGGCCGACGAGCCGGGCGGCGGCGCGGCGGCGCGGTCGGCGGGCGGGACGGTGAGGTCGCCGAGGTCGAGCGACGGGTCGGCCGACATCGCGGCGCGCTCCTGCGGCGTGAGCGGCGGCGGCTGCGGCACCTTGGCGGCGAGGCGGCGCTCCTCGGCGTCGGGCAGGTAGACGACCAGCGGGCCGTCGGCGCGCCGGCCGCTGCTCGTGTTCTCGCCCGGCGCGGTGCCGACGATCAGCAGCGCGAGGATGTGCAGCAGGATCGCGAGGACGAGGCAGCTCTCGAAATGCGCCGGCTCGACCGGGCCGCGCGGCCAGTCCGCGGGGATCGCGCGTGCGGCGCCGCCCGCCGCCGACGCACGCAGCGCGAGCCCGACGGGCGGCATACTCGGACGCTTCGGCGGGAAGGCCGCGGACAGGATGCGGCGAAAGTGACGGCGGAGCGGGTGCAAGATCGGACTGAAGGGACGGACGACAGCGGGAAGCAACGAAGGCAGCGGAGACGAAGACGGAGACAGCGGCCGGCGTCCGGCAAGCGGGCAAGACGTGTCCGCGAGGCGGCCCGGCGCAGGCCTGACGCGGCAACGACACGCCCCGGACCGGCACGCGCCGCCCATCGTAGTCGCACGGGCGCCCGGCGGCCGCCGACGATCGTCCGCGCGCGGGCCGCGCACGCGGGATCGCCACCTTCTTCACGCTGTCGCGTGGCGAGAGGCCGACGCCGTCGCTCCTGTCGGCGTCGGCGTCGTCGCCGTCTCCATCGCAATGCCCGACGTCGCCATCGCGGCCGGCACGACCGGCGACGCGTCGATGTCCGCACGACACCGGTGCCGCAACGGGCGTTGTGCGCCCTTCCTCACGTCTTTACCTGCCGCAATCACCTACGCCGTCGCCGACATTCGCCGAGAGTCCAGAATCGGCCCAACGGGCGCCTGCCCGACGCTGCCTGACCGCCGATGAACCCGCGACCTGCCTCGACCACGACGACGAACGACTGGACATTGCCGGCACCGGACACCCTGACCATCGCCGCGAACGGCCTGAGCTTCCACGCGCTCGCGGCCGGCCCGGTCGACGGGCCCCTGCTCGTCCTGCTGCACGGTTTTCCCGAGACCTCGCATGGCTGGTCCAAGCAGATCGGGCCGCTCGCCGACGCGGGCTTCCGCGTCGTCGCGCCGGATCAGCGCGGCATCGGCCTGAGCAGCAAGCCGGCGGGCGTCGGGCAATACCGCATCGACCTGCTCGCGGACGACATCGCCGCGATCGTGAGCGCCCTGGGTCGCGAACGTGCGCGCATCGTCGGGCACGACTGGGGCGGCGTCGTCGCGTGGCACCTGCTGGAGCATCACGCGGAGATCGTCGAGCGCGCCGTCATCCTGGACGCGCCGCATCCGGCCGTCTTCTCGACCTACCTGCTGCGCCATCCGTCGCAACTGGGCCGCAGCTGGTACATGGCGTTCTTCCAGCTGCCGTGGCTGCCCGAGGCGATCCTCGGCGCGCGCGACTTCGAGCAGCTCGCGCAGGCCCTGACGACGACCAGCCGTCCCGGCGCGTTCTCGTCGGTCGACCTGCGCGTCTACCGCGAGGCCTGGGCGCAGCCCGGCGCGTTGACCGGGATGCTGAACTGGTACCGCGCGTTGCCGTACGGGTCGAAGCGGCCGCCGTCGCGCGCGCCGATCGCGACGCCGGTGCGGCTTTTGTGGGGCGACCGGGACAGCGCGCTCGAGCCCGGCCTGGCGGAGGCGTCGATCGCGCGCTGCACCCACGGCGAGGTGATGCACCTGCCCGACGCGACGCACTGGTTGCAGCACGAAGAGCCGCGGCGCGTCAACGAGCTGTTGATCGAGTTCCTCACACGCGACTGATCCGTCCTCGTGATGCGCACGCCTCGCTCGCATCACGCGTCGACGACTCCCCGGACGCACGAATGCGCGTCACCCGCGAAGGTGGCGCGCATCCGGGCGCGGGCCGGAGCCCGCGGATCGATCAGGCGGCCGCGATCAGTTGCGGTCGGCCTTCGGGGCGGGCATCGACTGGTCGGCCGTGCTCATCTCGGGCGTCGTGTCGGTCGTCGCGGTGCTGGTGTCAGCCGCCGGTGCCGGCGCGGTGTCGACCGGGGCGGGCGCCGGTGCCGGGGTCGCGTCGGCGACCGTCGTCGTCTGCGTGGTCTGCTGGATCACGGCGGTCTCCATCGGGCGCGTGTCCTTGATCAGCAGCAGGTGGGCCGCGGGATCGGTCTCGGGCGAGACGCCCTGGTCCTTGAAGTGCAGCATGTGGGTACCGTGGTCGGTATCCGTGCTGACCTGGTTCGAATCCTGCGGATCGGTGTAGGCGGTCTGCGCGATGGCGGTGCCGGCGGCGCCGACAGCGGCGATCAGCGCGGCGATGGTGAGGTGCTTGGTGAACTTGGCCATGATGTGACTCCTGTCGGGATATTGAGGGTTGTTGCGGCCCCGCGTGAGGCGGGGCGTCTGGCAACTCCATCAGGCAACGGCTGTGCCTTGTCGAGCAGGAGGGACGTTTCCGGAATGCAAAGCGGCGCAGGGCCGCGAGGCCGTGCGCCGCTGAGGACGGCATCGCGAAGATGCCGGCGACAGGGTCAGTGCGGCGCCGCCGGGGCCTTGTCGGAACCCGTCAGTTCCTTGACGAGGCGGTTGGCGCCGTAGATCTTGTCCATCGCCTCGATCATCGCGCGCGCGTCGACCGAGATCGTGCGGTTGACGGCGGCGTCGTAGCCGTAGTCGCCGCCCAGCGACTCGATGTTGCCGTCGAACACGAGGCCGATGACCTGGCCCTTCTGGTTGACCAGCGGCGAGCCCGAGTTGCCGCCGATGACGTCGTTGGTGGTGACGAGGTCGAACGGCGTGTCGAGGTTCACGCGGCCCTTGGCCTTGATCCACGAGTCGGGCAGTTGGAACGGGTCGGCGCCGGTGGCGCGCGCGTAGGCGCCGCCGAAGGTGGTGTACGGCGCGACCGGCTTGCCGTGCTCCATCCAGCCCTTGACCGCGCCGTACGACAGGCGCAGCGTGAACGTCGCGTCCGGATACTCCGACGCGCCGTAGACCGCGAAGCGCGCCTTCGCGAGCAGCTCCTGCTGGCGCTTCATCGGGCCGTCGATCTCGGTCTCGACGATCTTGCGAGCCGCGCGCGCATCCGGGTCGAGCGCGCGCGCGAGCTCGATCATCGGGTCGTGCGACGCGTCGATCGCGGCCTTGCCGCCATCGAGCAGCTGCTTGCGGTAGCCGCCGATCGCGTTGCCGTGGGCGTCGGTGCGCACGTCCTTCAGCTTCGTGCCCTTGACGGCGGCGGTGGCGATCTGCTCGGGGCTGCGCGCGCCGAAGACGCGGCGGATCACCGGGTTGTCGGCGCCGAGCTGCGCGCGCATCTGCGTGAGCCAGAAGGTGAGCGTGGTGATCTCGAAGTCGTCGTAGACCGGCGCGTTGTCGAGGATCTCGGCCTTGAGCTGCGGCAGGCGCGCGTCGCTGTATTCGCGCAGGCGGTCGCCATTGGGCTTGCCCGATTCGTCGCCGTAGCGCACGAGCTGGCGCGCCAGCTTGAACAGCGCGGCGCCGCGGATGCGGCCCTCGAGCGCGTCGTAGTCGGTGCGCGAGGCCTTGCTCTTCTCGACCAGCGCGGCGATCGCGTTCCACGCGCCGCCGTACTGCTGCGCGAGCGCCGGGTCGGCCATCACCTTCGCGCGGAAGGCGTCCTCGTTCTTCACGAGCCACGCGTGGAAGGCGGCGTCGGACAGCGCCTCCTGCCGGCCCTTGTAGACCTTGAGGCCGTTCTCGATCCCGAGCAGCAGCGGCGTCGACTCGCGCTTCTGCTCCGGCCCGCGCTTCTGGAACTCCGTCAGCTGGCCGCGCAGTTCGGCGATGCCGACCATCGCCTTGACGAGCACGTTGTCGCGCTCGTCGTCGAGCTGCGCCACGGTGAGGCCGCGCGAGGTGCCGCCGGGGTTGCCGGAGACGAACGCGAGGTCGCCTTCCTTCGAGCCGCTCGTCGCCCAGTCCAGGTGCTCGGCGTTGTGCAGCGGCTTGCCGTCCTTGCCGTAGATGCGCATCATCGACAGGTCCAGCGCGTAGCGCGGGAAGTTGAAGTTGTCCGGGTCGCCGCCGAAGTCGGCGATGCGGTCCTCCGGCGCGAAGACGAGGCGGATGTCCTGAAAGCGGCGGTACTTGTAGAGGTCGTAGCGGCCGCCGTGGTACAGCGAGACGACCTCGCAGCGGAACTCGTCGGACGTCGCGCACGACTTCTCGATCTCGGCGATCGCGGCCTTCTGCACGTCGGCGAACTTCGCCTCGTCCACGCCGCTCGTCGACGCCTGCACCTTCTTCGTGACGTCGGTGATGTCGGCGAGCTGGTTCATCTCCAGGTTCGGGCAGCGCGGCTCGTCGGCCTGCGTCTTCGCGAGGAAGCCGTCGCGGTCGTAGTCCTTCTTCGCCAGGCCGGAGACGCTTTCCAGGCACTCGCGCGCGCAGTGGTGGTTCGTCATCACGAGGCCGTCGGCGGACACGACGCTGCCCGAGCAGCCGCCCGCGAGGCGCACCGACGCCAGGCGCACGTGGTCGAGCCAGGCCTGGTCGGGCGCGAAGCCGTAGGCCTGGCCGACGGTGGCGGCCGGGAAGTTGTTGAAGGTCCACATGCCTTCGTCGGCGAAGGCGGAGGTGATCGACAGGCTCAATGCCGCGATCAGCGGCAGCATCTTCTTCATGGGCAAGGGTTCCTGGTGGGATCGTGCGGTTCGGGGGTGCGCCGGAGCCCGCGGGGCTGCGGCCCGAAAAAGGGCCGCCGATCCTAGCAGGGGCCGCCGCCGCGGCCGGCGCGTGTTTCCCCCTGCAACCGCGGCCGCATGTCACGGAATGCACGCGCGCGTCACGGGCCCGCGCCTCGCGGACAGGTCTGCTTCACACGGACGTGGGATAGTGCGGCCTGTTCAATTGCCATCAAGGCCGACATGTTGACCCCAGGCCAGTGGCAAGCGCGCAAGCGCGCGATCGTGGACGGCTACGCCACGCCCAGCAACGCCCGCGGCGCGCTGCAGTTCCTGACGGTCGTCGGGCCGATCGCCGCGCTGTGGGCCGCGATCCCGCAGGCGGCGAAGGTCTCGCCCTGGCTGGTCGTCGCCGCGGTCGCCC
The DNA here is from genome assembly GCA_030151165.1 of Burkholderiaceae bacterium. Next base: position 5,793 of record JASLEM010000364.1, on the reverse strand, counting down.
TGCTCAGCCTCTTCCTGCTGCGCGGCTTCGTCCTGATGCACGACTGCGGCCACCACAGCCTGTTCCGCAACAGGACGCTGAACCGCCTCGGCGGCTTCCTGCTGGGCGTGCTGGCGGGGCTGCCGCAGCAGGTGTGGGCCGAGAACCACCGCTACCACCACTACACCAACGGCAACTGGGCGAAGTACCGCGGGCCGCTCAACGTCGCCTGCGTCACCGACTACCTCGCCATGAACACCGGCGAACGGCGCCAATACCGCTATGCGCGCGACATCCTGCTGTCGCCGCTGGCCGGCTGCGTCTACTTCCTCGTCAACCCGCGCATCACGTGGCTGCGCGCGAGCGTCGAGCTGCTGCGCCGTCGCCTCGCCCGCCCGGGCAGCCCGCAGACGCTGGCCGACGCGCCGCTGCGCTACTGCGCCTCGGTGGCGCACTACCGCTACATGACCTGGAACAACCTGCTGCTGCTCGCGGCCTCGGGCCTCATGGCCTGGGCCGTCGGCCCGTGGCTGTTCCTCGCCTGCTACCTGGCGAGCGGCTCGCTGGCCGGCGGCTACGGCATCGTGCTGTTCACGGTGCAGCACAACTTCGAGCACTCGTACGCGAGCGCCGACGAGGGCTGGGACCGCGACGAGGCCGCGCTGCGCGGCACGAGCTTCCTGGTCCTTCCGCGCTGGCTGAACTGGATCACCGCCAACGCGGCGTACCACCACGTGCACCACCTCTGCGCGGGCGTCCCCAACTACCGCCTCGCGGCCTGCCACCGCGCGCACGAGGCGCTGTTCTCGGGCGTGCGCCGCGTGGGCCTGTTCGAGATCCCGGGGGCGTTGAAGCACATCCTGTGGGATCTCGCGGCGCGCCGGCTGGTGTCGGTCGACGAGGTCATGCAGCGGGCGCCGGCGTAGCGCGTGCGGCCCGCCGATCCGCGGGCTCAATGCAGCTTGACGTGCGGCTCCGTGCGCCGCGTGATGAGCCGCGCCAGCGTGCTCAGCGCCACCTTCCACCAGCCGTGCAGCGCGAGCTCGTGCATCTTGTACAGCGACACGTACATCAGCCGCGCGAAGTGGCCCTCGACCATGAAGCTGCCGCCGATCAGCCCGCCCATCAGGCTGCCGACCGTGCTGTAGTGGCCGAGCGAGACGAGCGAGCCGAAGTCCTGGTAGCGATACGGCCGCAGCGGCTGGTCGCGCAGGCGGCGCTCGATCTGGCCGACCATGTGCGAGGCCTGCTGGTGCGCGGCCTGCGCGCGCGGCGGCACATTGCCGTCGTGGCCGGGCCAGGCGCAGGCGGCGCAGTCGCCGAACGCGAAGATGTCGTCGTCGCGCGTGCTCTGCAGCGTCGGCCGCACCGCGAGCTGGTTGAGGCGGTTGGTCTCGAGCCCACCGATGTCCTTGAGGAAGTCCGCCGCCTTGATGCCCGCCGCCCACACGACGAGCTCCGCGGCGATCTCGCGGCCGTCGGCGAGCCGCACGCGCTCGGGCAGCACCTCGGCGACACGCGCGTCGACGTGCACCTGCACGCCGAGGTCGTCCAGCAGCTTGTGCGTCGACTGCGAGAAGCGCTCGGGCAGCGCGGGCAGGATGCGGCTCGAGGCCTCGATCAGGTGGAGCTGCAGGTCCTTGTCGGCGTCGATGCGGTCGAGGCCGTAGGCGATCAGCTCGCGCGTCGTGCGGTGCAGTTCGGCCGACAGCTCCACCCCGGTCGCGCCCGCGCCGATGATCGCCACGTGCAGCTGCTGCGGCCGCAGCGGCTCCGACTGCGCGTTGGCGCGGATCGCGGCGTTGACGAGGCGCCGGTTGAAGCGGCGCGCGTCGCCCGCGGTCTCCAGCTTCATCGCGTGCTCGGCGACGCCGGGCGTGCCGAAGTCGTTGCTCTGGCTGCCGACGGCGATCACCAGCGTGTCGTACGGGATGCGCGCGGCCTCGGTGACCCGGCGGCCCTCGTCGTCCGAGTACGGCGCGACCAGCACCTCGCGCGCGCCGCGGTCGAGGCCGGTCATCTCGCCGACGCGGTACGCGAAGTGGTGCCAGTGCGACTGCGCGAGGTAGTCGAGCTCGTGCTCGTCGACGTCCATGCTGCCGGCGGCGATCTCGTGCAGCTTGGGCTTCCACACGTGCGAGCGATGGCGGTCGACGAGCGTGACGCTCGCGCGGCCGCGCTTGCCCAGCTTGTCGCCCAGGCGCGTCGCCAGCTCCAGCCCGCCGGCACCGCCGCCGACGATCACGATGCGATGGAGAGTCATGCCGGGCGCCGTTCTTGTTGTTGCGACGTTGCCCAGCGTACCTCGATCCCGGGTATTCCCTGACGGGCGGCCTCTCTAAACGCAGGGTCAGGCGTCGAAGTCCGTCGAGAAAGCAACATCGCGCTGCGCCTCGAGCGCGGCCAGGCGCTGCGTCAGGGCCTCGTGCACCTTCGCGTAGGCGTCACTGCCCAGCGTGAGGCGACGCGGCGCGGGCGCGACGTCGACCGACGCGATCATCGCGGCGGCCATCTTCGCCGGGTCGCCCGGGCGCGGGAACTCGTTGGCCATGCGCGTGCGGCGGAATTCGCCGACGCGCGTGTCCTCGTAGGCCGCCAGCGGCTGCGCATGCACGAGGCTGTCGCCGCCGAAATTCGTCGCCGCGGCGCCGGGCTCGACCAGCGTCACCTCGATGCCGAACGGCGCCACCTCCTGGATCACCGACTCGAAGAAGCCCTCGATCGCCCACTTGCTCGCGTGGTACAGGCTCAGCGCCGGGTAAGCGACCTGCCCGCCCATCGACGACACCTGCAGGATGCGCCCGCCGCCCTGCGCGCGCAGGTGCGGCAGCGCGGCGCGCGCGAGCGCCATCGAGCCGATGACGTTGGTGTCCATCTGGTGGCGGATCTGGGCGTCCGAGAGCTCCTCGGCCGCGCCGAACAGGCCGTAGCCGGCGTTGCTGACGACGACGTCGATGCGCCCGAATTCCGCGAAGGCTTCGTCGACGACCCGGTGGACGGCGGGCGTGTCCGTGACGTCGAGCGCGGCGACGCGCAGCCGCTCGCCGTGCGCGGCCTTCAGATCGTCGAGCGCGCCGAGCTTGCGCAGCGTCGCGAAGACGCGGTCGCCGCGGGCGAGCAGTTGCTCGACCAGGTGGCGGCCGAAGCCGCTGGAGGTGCCGGTGACGAGCCAGGTGCGTGAGGTGGAGGTCATGGGGGTCTTTCGATGGAAGTGGAGGAAGTGAACGAATCGTAGGCAGCCCGATCGATGAGAAAAAGCATCGCCACGGACATCCTTCTTGCACCACAGGTTCACAATACGGCGATGCAGACCGATCATCTCGACGGCGTCAGCACCTTCCTCGCGGTCGCCGAGGCGCTGAGCTTCACCGCGGCGGCGACGCGGCTGGCGGTGACGCCCACCGCCGTCAGCAAGGCCGTCCGCGCGTTCGAGCAGCGGCACGGCGTCGCGCTGTTCCGGCGCACCACGCGGCGCGTCGCGCTCACCGAGGCCGGCGACGCGCTGTTCCGGCGCCTGCGCCCCGCGGCCGGCGAGATCGCCGACGCGCTCGCCAGCCTGGGCAGCTACCGCGAGCGGCCGATGGGCACGCTGCGGCTCACCGCGCCGCGCCTCAGCGGCGAGCTGATCCTCGCCACGCTGGCGCCCCGGTTCCGCCGCGCGTATCCGGACGTCGCGCTGGAGCTGTCGCTGGACGACGCGCTGGTCGACCTCGTCGCCACCGGCACGGACGCCGGCATCCGGCTGGGCGCGTCGATCGAGAAGGACATGGTCGCCGTCCGCCTGTCGCCCGAGATCCGCTGGGCGATCGTCGGCTCGCCGGCGTACTTCGCGCGCGCGGGCCGGCCGCGCACGCCCGAGGAACTGGTCGGCCACGAGGCGGTGCACTACCGCTTCGCCGGCTCGCACGCGATCCACCGCTGGGGCTTCCGGCGCGGGCGGCGCGCGTTCCTGGTCGACACCCCCGGCGCCACGATCGTCGACGACCGGCGCCTGCTGCTCTCGCTGGCCTGCGACGGCATGGGGCTGGCGTTCATGTCCGACTACGAGACGCAGGACGCCGTGGCGGACGGCCGGCTCGAACGCGTGCTGCAGGCCTTCGTGCCGCCCGACGACGGCCTGTTCCTGTACTTCCCGGCCCGCTCGCAGTCGCAGCTCAAGCTGCGCGCCTTCATCGAGATGGCGCGCGCTCTGGCGGCGGAACCGGCCTACGTGGCGCGCTTCGGCGGCGCCGCGCCGCCCGGCCGCGCCACGCCGGCGCCATCGGCTTCGACCCGGCCCGCACGCGGCGGCCGCAAGCCGCGCAGCTGACGTCGGGCTTCCGCCCGGGCCCGCTCAGTGGCGGCCGTACAGCGCCCAGCAGGCGAGGCCGCCGGCGACCAGCAGCACCAGGCCGTCGATGATCGCGAGCAGGCCGTACAGCGCGCCCTCGCCTTCGGACTTGCCGATGTCGATGACGAAAGGCTGCGCGGCGCCGGGGTCGGCGATCACGGGCAGCGCGATCGCGCCGGCGGCGGCGACGCGGTCGGGCGAGGTCGTCTCCGCGAACGGCAGGTTGCGCGCGGCGGCGGCGCGGGTCTCGCGGTAGGCCGCCGGGTCGTTGGTCATCACGGTGGTGAGCGGCGGCTGCTCCGAGCGCGTGACGAGCATCGCCGCCCGCGCCTGCAACGCCATCGCCTCCGGCGACACGGGCACGAAGCGGCCGACCACGTGGATGCGGTCGCCGTCGCGCAGCAGGCGCTCGGCCGACTTCAGCGTATGGCTGCCGTCGATGGCCAGGCCCTGCGGCAGCGCGCTGGCGCCGTCCGCGCTGCCCGAGACCTCGGCGTTGAACGGCAGCACGACGCACTGGCCGCTGTCGTCCACGAGCAGGAACGGCCGGACGCTGTCGCTCGCCCGGTAGTGCTGGTGCGCGTACTCGCCATGGCGGTACCAGAGGCACAGCTCGCCGTTGGGCGAGACCAGCGGCGCGGCGTTCGGCAGCGCGTGCGCCCGCCCGCGCAGCGCGACGAGGCCCGAGAGCTGGCCGGCGGCGGCCCGGGCGTTGGCGTCGGCGACGTCGATCGCCGGGGCCGCGCGCAGCTGGCGCGCCGTCCACCACGCCACCGCCCCGCCGAACGCCGCCACGACGGCCAGCACGCCGCGCACGGTCGTCGAGCGCGCGACGTCGGCCTCGCCCTGCGCGGCGGCCCAGAGCAGGAACACCACGCCCACGAGCGGCGCGGCGCCGACCAGCAGTCTCCAACTCGAATCGTGCGTCGTGTCCGTCATTGCGCGGGCTCCAGGTGACCAGCGATCTTGAGCGGGGCCGGCAGCGGTGCCTATCCCCCAAATCGCGTTGGCGGGCGAAGCCCCGGGGCCGGCGGCGCCGCAGGCGACGCAATGGCCGGTTCGCCCGGGACGGCGTTCAGGGACGCAGCGTGCCTTCGGCCACCTTGCGGCCGCCCTCGAACGCCTCGAACGACAGGCCGTTGTCGTACAGCTGCCAGGGCGTGGTGCAGCGGATCGTCGTCACCGCCGTCTCGCCGCTGGCGATCGTCTGCGAGGTCTTGGGCGCGTCGAACTCGCAGTCGTGCATCTCGGTCTGGCCGCCGAAGCGCACCTGCGCCTTCCAACCGTACGGGATCGGCGTGTCGCGGTGCGAGGTCAGCGTCGCGGCGACGTCGTGGCGCGTGTTGAACTTGAGGGTGCGCCGCGCGCCGGCGTCGCTGGCCGCGCTCGCCGCGGGGTGCGCGTTGGTGATCGTCTTCTCGTCGGTGGCGTGGGCCAGCGTCGTGATCGCGAGCGTGCCGAGCGCGGCGAACGTGGTGGCCAGG
>JASLEM010000363.1 GCA_030151165.1 Burkholderiaceae bacterium | reverse complement strand
GCCGATCTGGCGCATCAGGTACATGCCCATCGCGTAGCCGCCGAGCGCGAAGTACAGGCCGTGGCCCAGCGACAGGATGCCGGTGTAGCCCCAGATCAGGTCCATCGCCAGCGCGCACATCGCGTAGCACATGATCTTGGCGACGAGCGCGACGCCGTAGTTGCCGAAGTGCAGCGGGTTGCCCGCGGGCACGGCCAGGTTGAGCAGCGGCACGAGCACCGCGATCACGACCAGCGCCGCGACGACGGCCGTCCAGCCGCGCGTGCCGAGCAGCAGGCCGCGCTTGGAGTCCGGCAGCAGGCTGGCGGGGGGAGGCGAGGACATCACGATTCGGCGCTCCGGCCCTTCAGGGCGAACAGGCCCTGCGGACGTTTCTGGATGAACACGACGATGAAGATCAGCACGAAGATCTTCGCGAGCACCGCGCCCGCGACACCTTCGAGCACCTTGTTCATCAGCCCGAGCCCGAGCGCGGCGAGCACCGTGCCGGCGAGCTGGCCCACGCCGCCCAGCACCACCACCATGAACGAGTCGACGATGTAGCTCTGGCCGAGGTCGGGCCCGACGTTGCCGACCTGGCTCAGCGCGCAGCCCGCCATGCCGGCGATGCCGGCGCCGAGCGCGAAGGCGAGCGTGTCGATGCGCGTCGTGTTGATGCCCGTGCACGACGCCATGCGGCGGTTCTGCGTGACGCCGCGCACGAACAGGCCGAGCCGCGTGCGGTTGATCAGCAGGTACGTCGCGAGCAGCACGAGCGCGGCGAACGCGATGATCGCGAGCCGGTTGTACGGCAGCGTGAGGTTGCTCGCGACGGCGATGCCGCCCGACATCCACGACGGGTTCTCGACCTCCACGTTCTGCGCGCCGAACATCGAGCGCACCAGCTGCATCAGCACGAGGCTGATGCCCCAGGTCGCGAGCAGCGTCTCGAGCGGCCGGCCGTAGAGGAAGCGGATCACGCCGCGCTCCAGCAGCGCGCCGACGCAGGCCGAGACGACGAAGGACGCGGGGATCGCGAAGAGCACGTAGGCGTCGAACCACGCCGGCATGAAGTGGCGGAACAGGTTCTGCACCATCCACGTGGTGTACGCGCCGATCATCATCAGCTCGCCGTGCGCCATGTTGATGACGCCCATCAGGCCGTAGGTGATCGCGAGGCCGAGCGCGACGAGCAGCAGGATCGAGCCGAGGCTGATGCCGGTGAACAGCACGCCGAAGCGCTCGCCCCATGCGAGGCGGCCGTCGACCTCGACCAGCGCGCGCGAGATCGCGGCGCGCAGCTCGGGGTCGGTCTCGGCATCGGGCGCGAGGCGCGACTGCAGCAGCGCGCGCACGGAGGACTCGCCGCTGCGCGAGAGTGCGTCGATCGCCTGCAGGCGCTTCGCGCGGTCGGGCACCGCGACCTGCACGGCGGCCTGCAGGCGGCCGAGGCGGGCCTTCAGCGTGGCGTCGGATTCTGTTGCGATGGCCTTGTCGATGACCGGCAGCAGCGCGGGGTCGACGCTGTCCTTCGCGAGGTCGTCGACGGCGGCACGCCGCGTCGCGAGGTCGGGCGACAGCAGGCGCAGGCCGCTGAGCGCCGCCTGCAGCGCGCCGCGGATGCGGTTGTTGTTGGAGACGTCCTCGGCGTCGTCCGGCAGCTTCGCCGGCTGGCCGGTGGCGGCGTCGACCGCCTTGTCGTCATGGACGACGAAGACGCCGGTCGCGGTCGTCTTGACCGCGTCGTCGAGCAGCGCCTGCGCGAAGGTCGCGAGGCCCGGGTCCGCGCGCGTGATCGCGTCCTGCAGCGCCGCGATGCGCGCGTCGCTGTCGCCGACCGCGATCGCGCGCGCCTGGGCCGCGTCGAGCGCCCAGGCGGGAGCGGCGACCGTGCACAGCATCGCGGCGATCGCGATGAAGGCACTTCGAAGAAGGAGTCGCCGCATCACGTCCTCACTTCTTTTCCGGTTCGTCCTTCTTGCCCTTGTCCTCGGGGATGTACGGAGACCACGGCTGCGCCTTGATCGGGCCCGGCGTCTTCCACACCACGTTGAACTGGCCGTCGGCCTTGATCTCGCCGATGAAGACGGGCTTGTGCAGGTGGTGGTTCTTCGGGTCCATCGTCGAGACGAAGCCGCCCGGCGCCTTGAAGGTCTGGCCGGCCATCGCCGCGATCACCTTGTCGGTGTCCGTCGACTTCGCCTTCTCGACCGCCTGCGCCCACATGTGGATGCCGATGTAGGTCGCCTCCATCGGGTCGTTGGTCAGCGGCTTGTCCTTGTCGCCCGGCAGATTGTTCTTCTTGGCGTAGTCCGACCACTCCTTGATGAACGCCGCGTTGGTCGGGTTCTTGATCGACATGAAGTAGTTCCACGCCGCCAAGTGGCCCACGAGCGGCTTGGTGTCGACGCCGCGCAGCTCCTCCTCGCCCACCGAGAACGCGACGACCGGCACGTCCGTCGCCTTCAGGCCCTGGTTGCCCAGTTCCTTGTAGAACGGCACGTTGGAGTCGCCGTTGATCGTCGAGACGACGGCCGTCTTCTTGCCCTCGCTCGCGAACTTCTTGATCTTGGCGATGATGGACTGGTAGTCGGAGTGGCCGAACGGCGTGTACTCCTCCATGATGTCCTCGTCCTTCACGCCCTTGGAGTGCAGGAACGAGCGCAGGATCTTGTTG
>JASLEM010000358.1 GCA_030151165.1 Burkholderiaceae bacterium | reverse complement strand
TCGCAGCGCGGGTTCCCCTCTCGATCCAGCCGCGACGGCTCGGGTCATGCGCAGTGAGTTGCCGGTGATCTACCCCCAGGAATTCGACGTCATCGTTGTCGGCGGCGGCCATGCCGGCACGGAGGCCGCGCTCGCCGCGGCCCGCATGGGCAGCGCGACGCTGCTGCTGACGCACAACATCGAGACGCTGGGGCAGATGAGCTGCAATCCGTCGATCGGTGGCATCGGCAAGGGCCACCTGGTGAAGGAGGTCGACGCGTTGGGCGGTGCGATGGCGGCGGCGACGGACGTGTCTGGCATCCAGTTCCGCATCCTCAATGGCTCGAAGGGGCCGGCCGTTCGCGCCACGCGCGCGCAGGCCGACCGCATTCTGTACAAGGCCGCCATCCGCCAGCGTCTCGAGAACCAGCCGAACCTCTGGCTGTTCCAGCAGGCGGTCGACGACCTGATGATCGAGACGGTCGACGGCCGCGAGCGCGTGACGGGCGCGATCACGCAGGCAGGCATCTCGTTCCGCGGCCGCACGGTCGTCCTGACCGCCGGGACGTTCCTCGACGGCAAGATCCACGTGGGGCTGCAGAACTACAGCGCCGGCCGTGCGGGCGACCCGCCAGCGCAGCGGCTGTCGGCGCGGCTGAAGGAGCTGAAGCTGCCGCAGCGCCGTCTCAAGACCGGCACGCCGCCGCGGATCGACGGGCGTTCGATCGACTTTTCGCGGCTGGTCGAGCAACCCGGCGACGGCATGCCCGATGCCGAGGGACGCGTCACGACATCGATGCCCGTCTTCAGCTTCATGGGGTCGGCAGCGCAACACCCGCGCCAGGTGCCGTGCTGGATCACCAACACCAACGCGCAGACGCACGAAATCATCCGCTCCGGGTTCGACCGCAGCCCGATGTTCACCGGCGTGATCGAGGGCGTCGGCCCGCGCTATTGCCCGAGCATCGAGGACAAGGTCAATCGCTTCGCTGACAAGGATTCGCACCAGATCTTCCTGGAGCCGGAAGGCCTGACGACGAACGAGTTCTATCCGAACGGCATCTCGACCTCGCTGCCGTTCGACATCCAGCTCGCCGCCGTCCGCTCGATGGCAGGCCTCGCCAACGCGCACATCCTGCGCCCGGGCTACGCCATCGAGTACGACTACTTCGACCCGCGCTCGCTGCGCAGCTCGTTCGAGACCCGCGACATCGACGGCCTGTTCTTCGCCGGCCAGATCAACGGCACCACGGGCTACGAGGAAGCGGCGGCCCAGGGCCTGTATGCCGGCGTCAACGCGGCGCTCCGCGCGCGCGGCGGCGCCGACACCTTCGTGCTTCGTCGCGACCAGGCGTATCTCGGCGTGCTGGTCGACGACCTGATCACGAAGGGCGTCACCGAGCCGTACCGCATGTTCACGAGCCGCGCCGAATTCCGGCTGCAACTGCGCGAAGACAACGCCGACCTTCGCCTGACCGAACTTGGGCGGCAGCTGGGCTTGGTCGACGACGCACGCTGGGCCCACTTCAACCGCAAGCGCGAAGCACTGGACCGCGAGGCCGAACGGCTGCGCTCGACCTGGCTACATCCTGGCATCCTGCCCGCAGCGGACGCGGAGAGACTGCTCGGCAAGGCGCTGGAGCACGAGCACTCGCTCACCGACCTGCTGCGCCGTCCGGACATCGACTACGACACCGTCGTCGAGACGACACGGATCGCGCGACCCGACGTCACTGTTTCACGTGAAACACTCACCGATACGCTGGGTGCCCAACTGGCGAACGAGGTGATCGAGCAACTCGAGATCGCGACGAAGTACGCCGGCTACATCGACAAGCAAAACGAAGAGGTGACCCGTGCCCAGGGCCTGGAAGGCCTCGCGTTGCCGGACGAGCTGGACTACAACCAAGTCACCGCACTGTCGTTCGAGGTTCGTCAGAAGCTGACCCAGCATCGGCCGCAGACACTCGGCCAGGCGACGCGCATCTCGGGTGTGACGCCAGCCGCGATTTCGCTGCTCCTGGTGCATCTCAAGAAGAAGCGCTTTAAGGGGTTCTCGTCGAACGTGGCGGCCAGCAGCGAGCAACGCGATGCGGCCTGAGTACGGACCTCCGGCAGTCCTGGACGCCCGACTCGAAGCCCTGGCACCTCAACTCGGACTCGCGCTGTCCGCCACCGACCGCGAGCGGCTGTTGGCTTATCTGGCGCTGATCCAGCGGTGGACGCAGGTCTACAACCTGACCGCCGTGCGCAATACCGGCGAGATGTTCACGCATCACCTGCTCGACTGCTTGGCGGTGGTCGAGCCGTTGCGCAAACGCACGACGGCAGCCGATGGAAAGCTGCGCCTGCTCGATGTCGGCAGTGGTGCTGGCCTGCCGGGCGTCGTCCTCGCGGTGTTGAATCCCACTTGGCAGGTCACCTGTGTCGACGCGGTTGCCAAGAAAGCGACCTTCATCCGGCAGGCAGCCGCGGAGCTCGGCCTGCCAAATCTGCACGGTGTCCACGGGCGAGTGGAAGGCAAAGGGACATTCAAGACTCCGGAGTTCGACCTCATCACCTCGCGCGCATTCGCGTCGTTGAAGGACTTCACCGAACTGACGCGCGATCTGCTCGCGCCCGCCGGGCAATGGGCCGCCATGAAGGCCAACCTCACCAACGAAGAGCGCTCCGAGCTGCCGGCGACCGTCGAAATGTTCCACGTGGAACAACTGGCCGTCCCCGAGCTGGATGCTGCGCGTTGTTTGGTGTGGATGAAGCCGCAATAGAGCCTTCGAGGTGCTGACGGCGGCGCCGACTAGCCCTGACAATAGCGCCATCGGATCGGTCGTGCCTCGACCCGTCGCCTTCGTCCAAAACTGCGCTCACTAGTCATTCATGTCGAGAATCTTTTGCATCGCGAACCAGAAGGGCGGCGTCGGGAAGACGACCACGACCGTGAACCTGGCTGCCGGCCTCGCGCTCGTCGGGCAACGCGTCCTGCTGGTGGATCTCGACCCGCAAGGCAACGCGACGATGGGCTCGGGTGTCGACAAGCGTGCGCTGCCGATGACCGTCTACGACGTGCTGCTGGAGAGCGCGTCCATCGCCGAAGCCGCACAACGCTCGACCAGCGGCGGCTACGACGTCCTCGGAGCCAATCGCGAACTGGCAGGCGCCGAGATCGAGCTCGTCGCGCTCGAGCATCGCAACGAGCGCCTGCGCAATGCACTGAAGGCCGTCGAGGCCGACTACGACTTCGTGCTGATCGACTGCCCGCCGTCGCTCAGCCTGCTGACGCTGAACGGCCTGTGCAGCGCGCACGGCGTGATCGTGCCGATGCAGTGCGAGTATTTCGCGCTGGAGGGTGTCTCCGACTTGGTCAACACCATCAAGCAGGTCCACGCAAACCTCAACCGCGACCTCGAGCTGATCGGCTTGTTGCGTGTGATGTACGACCCGCGCATCACGCTGCAGGCACACGTGAGCGAGCAGCTCAAGTCCCACTTCGGAGACAAGGTGTTCAACACCGTGATCCCGCGCAACGTGCGGCTTGCCGAAGCACCGAGCTACGGGCAACCGGGCGTGGTGTTCGATCCGGCGTCCCGTGGCGCCATCGCATTCGTCGACTTCGCTCGCGAAATGGTGGCCCGCGTCGCCGCGCCATCGCTGGCCAGCGCGCCCGCCTGAGTCCCAGCCAACCGGGCAGGGCGGTCGACGCCGTGCCCGTCAGGGATCGACGCTCGGGTCGCGCAGCATCTCGCGCAGCGGCCCGAAAGTCCACGACCGCAGGCTCACGATCGCCGTGAAGCCACGCTTGTGCGAGGCGGGCAGGCGCTGGTCGGTGAGATGTTGCTGCGCAAAATCCTGCGCGAGGCGCTGCAACCGCTCCTGGAACACCTTGGCCATCGGCAGGCTCAGGTGGCCGTGAACGAGGCTGAGCACTTCGCTTTCGCCGTCGAAGCTGCCCGAAAAGTAGTCGGCGACGCCGTGCTCGCGGAAGAATTGCATCACCGGGCCACCCGGGCGCCAGCGGAAGGTCTTCGCCAGCTTCAGGCGGTAGCGGTTCAGCGGCTTCAGCTCGATGATGCCCAGCCGGTCCAGCTGGGTCAGGTGGCGCACCGCCTCGGCCTCGGTGAACGCGTACGTGGCCATGATCTGGTCGTAGGGCCACTGGCTGAGCGTGCAAAGCGCCATCACGAGCAGCCGCTTGTCGGCCACCACCGCCTGCTCCTGCTCCACGCTCAGCTCGTCACGCAACAGCTCGATATCGGCCACCTTTCGCGCCAGCTCGGCGAAGTCGCACTTGAGCACGCGACAGATTTCGTCGATGCGCTTCAGCGGCATGTCGCCCTTCGCGAACATGCGCTTCACGCTGGACTCGGCGAGGCCCAGCTCGCGCCCGAGTTCCGCATAGGTGAGCCTGGCCAGCTTCAGCTCGGCCTTCAGGACGTTGACGATCTCGAGGGTGGTGCTCATGACTTCGCGGACGAGTTGCGACGAAAAGTATCCGGCGACGATACCTCACGACGCGCCGGATGGCACTCGGCGCGATCGCGTTGTCGGCCGCCCGCGAACCCCTCATCATCGCCCCGTCATCGACTCTACAGTGAAGGTTTCACATGAAACCCCCGTCTGCCCCGTTCCGCACCTTCGGTGCTTCGATCCGGACCGCGACCCTCGTCGCGGCCGCGGCGCTCGCGCTCGCCTGCACCTCGCCCGCGCGTGCGGAGTCGCCATCGAGCGAGCTCAGCGAACTGTCGATGCTGCCGGTGGCAGTCTCGGTGGCGCTGCCCGTGATGCTTGTCGCGGGCGTCGGCAGTGTCGTCGTGCGCAGCGTGGAGGTCAGTGCCGACGGGGTCGTCTGGGTGGTGGAGAACACCGTCGACGGCGCGAAGGCCAGCGTACGAGTGGTCGGCCACGTCGCCGGCGCATCGGCCGTCGGCGTGGGTACCGTCATCACCGTGACCGCGCTGGCCACCGGCACGCTGCTGAGCGTGGCGGGGCAGGCCATCGCGTTCATCCCCAACGAGATCGGAAAGGCCATGCTCTACAACGAACGGGTGTCGCAATGAACGCGACGGTTCGCTTCGCTTTCCGCAGTGTGCTCGCAGCCGGCCTCGCGATGGCCGTTTTCGCGACGGCCGCGCACGCCGGCACGCCCTGCAACGAGGAGCCGCCGACGGCGCAGGGGATCCAGCGCGCGATGACGCTGGCCGATCACGTCCAGCGCAGCCTCGACGCCAGCGGCGCTCAAGTCGTGCTGCTCGCGCGTGCCGGGCAGGACCTCCGCAAATACGGCCTGACGTATTCGCACCTGGCGTTCGCCTATCGCGAGACCGTGCCCGACGACGCGCCACCCGCGCCGCGCGTCATCGACACCACGCACGTGCTCGCCGCGATGGGCGACCCGGACGCCGCCGCGACCATCGCCGCGCAGCTGCCGCCGACGCCGTCGACCCACACCGTCTGGCGCGTCGCCCACAAGCTCAACCAGTGCGGCACGGCCGAAGCCGCCATCTTTCGCCAGGGCCTCGGCCAGTTCTTCATGGACACCCCGTTCGAATACCGGGCAGCGTATGTCGTGCCCGATCCCGAGGTGCAGGCGGCGTTGATGCAGACGATGCACGACGACAGGCGCCTCGTGCAGTGGCACACGCCCGCCTACAGTGTCGTCGCCTATCCGTGGGCCACGACCTACCAGCAGAGCAACCAGTGGGCACTCGAGACGCTGGCCGGATCGCTCGACCCGGCGGCATCGACACGGGCGCGCGCGCAGGCCTGGCTGCACCTGCACGACTACCAGCCCACGGTTCTGCACATCGACGCATTCACGCGCCTCGGCGCCCGCATCACGAAGGCCAACGTCGCGTTCGACGACCATCCGAACTCCCAGCGCTTCAGCGATCACATCGCCACCGTGACGGTCGACTCGATGTTCGACTGGATGCGTCGCGAGAAGCTCGCGGGCGCGCCGGTGACGGTCTGGTGATCCGGAAGGCGCATGGCGCGATACCCGGGGAAATGCGGCACAAACTCCCCGGGTGAGCCGGGTGAGTGCGGCTACAGTTCCCGCAACAGGACAGCCAGACACACCATGAGCCAGCAACCCCATCCCAGCCAGTTCGCGCTCCTCGGCCAACGACGCTTCGCGCCGTTCTTCTGGACGCAGTTCTTCGGCGCGGGCAACGACAACGTCCTGAAGTTCGCGTTCACGGTGCTCGTCACCTACCAGCTGAACGTGTCCTGGCTGTCGCCCGAGAAGGCCGGCCTCGTCATCAGCGCCGTGTTCATCCTGCCATTCGTGCTGCTCTCGGCCACCAGTGGCCAGCTGGCCGACAAGTACGACAAGGCCTCGATGATGCGGCTCATCAAGTGGTTCGAGATCGGCATCATGCTGCTCGCCACCTGGGGCTTCGTCGGGCAGCAGGTCGCGGTGTTGCTGGTCTGCCTGTTCCTGATGGGCATCCACTCGACGCTGTTCGGCCCGGTCAAGTACGCCTACCTGCCGCAGCACCTGAACGACCAGGAGATCACCGGCGGCAACGGCATGGTCGAGATGGGCACCTTCGTCGCGATCCTGCTGGGCCAGCTCGCCGGCGGTCTGCTGGTCGTCGTGCCCGGCATGGGCCCCGAGCTTGCGGCGGGCGCATGCGTGGTGATCGCAATCATTGGCCGCCTGACCGCGCAGGGCATCCCGTCGACGCCGGCGCACGACAGCGCGCTGCAGATCAACTGGAACCCGGTCTCCGAGACGATGCGCAACCTGAGGCTCGCGGCACAGGACATCGTCGTGTTCCGTTCGCTGCTCGGCATCTCGTGGATGTGGTTCTTCGGCGCCACCTTCCTGTCGCAGTTCCCGTCGTTCGCTAAGGACGTGCTGCACGGTGACGCCCATGTCGCGTCGTTGCTGCTCGTGCTGTTCTCGGTGGGCGTCGGCATCGGTTCGCTGATGTGCGAGATGCTGTCGCGCCGCCAGGTCGAGATCGGGCTGGTGCCGCTCGGCGCCATCGGCATGAGCGTCTTCGCGATCGACCTCTACTTCGCCGTGAGCCACCTGCAGGCGCCGGCCGCGGCCAGCGGCTGGACCTTGTCCGATTTCGTCGGCCAGGGCCAGCACGTGCGGCCAATGATCGACCTGTTCATGCTGTCGCTCAGCGCCGGCCTGTACAGCGTGCCGATGTACGCGCTGATCCAGCTGCGCGCGCAACCCAGCCACCGCGCGCGCATCATCGCGGCCAACAACATCCTCAACGCGCTGTTCATGATCGGCAGCTCGCTGATCGCCGGCGCGCTGCTGCACTTCGGCGTGAGCATCGCGGGCGTGTTCCTGATCACAGGCATCGCCAACGCGGTCGTCGCCGGCTACATCTTCTTCCTGGTGCCGGAGTACCTGCTGCGCTTCTTCGCATTCGTGCTGACGCGCACCGTCTATCGCTTCCGGATCCGCGGGGAGGAGAACATCCCGGCGACGGGCGCGGCGATCGTCGTGTGCAACCACGTGAGCTTCGTCGACCCCGTGCTGCTGATGGCCGCGAGCCCGCGCCCGATCCGGTTCCTGATGGACTCGCGCATCTTCCGCATCCCGGTGCTGGGCTGGTTCTTCAAGCTCGCCAAGGCCATCCCGATCGCGCCGAAGAACGACGATCCGGCCGCCTACGAGGCCGCGTTCGCCGCCGCCGACCACGTGCTCGCCGAGGGCGACCTGCTGGGCATCTTCCCCGAGGGCGGCATCACCAACGACGGCACCATCAAGCCCTTCAAGGGCGGCATCATGCGCATCCTCGAGCAACGCCCGGTGCCCGTGGTGCCGCTCGCGTTGCAGAACCTCTGGGGCTCGTTCTTCTCGCGCATCGACGGCGCGGCGATGAGCCATCCGTTCCGCCGCGGCCTGTTCAGCCGCGTGGGCCTGAACGTGGGCAAGGGCATCGCCCCGGCGGCCGTGACGCCCGAGGAGCTCCAGCGCGAAGTCGGCCAGTTGCTGGACGCCCGCGTCGTCTGACTCACCCGCGCCGCGCGCTCCGGCGCCATCGCCGCAAGGTCGCGCGCATGAGACGCCACGGCAAGGTGGCTCGAACGTGCGCCATCAGCATGTTCTTCCACGCCAGCCAGCGCAGGTAGACGCGCGCGAACCACGCGAGCCGCATCAGCTGCGGCTGCGTCAGCATGAAGAGGCGGGCGACGATGCCGGTGCCGAGGATCTTCGCGCCGAGGAACAGCGCGACGCCCGACGCCATCCGTCCCCCGGCCATCAGCCACAACGCGCCGATCTTGAACGGCAGCAGCACCAGCATCGGCACGAACAGCACACCCAGCGCGAGGCGCGGGGGCAGGGCGGCGATCTGGCGCTCGACCCACGCGACCCCCGGCAGCTTCGCGACGACGCCCATCAGGCGCGCCAGCGGCGCCCAGCCCCACTCCTCGAACAGGAGCACCAGCGCGAACGCCCACGTCGCCGCCGAAGCGAGGAACCGCAACGGCGCGGAGGTCGGTCTGTTCATACCCGAAAGGGTAACTCGCGCCACGCGAAAGTCGCCGCGGCAGCCCTTAACATGGCCGCACTCCAGCTTTCCGAACGCAAAGTTCATGTCCTCTTCCTCGACCTCCTCGGCCCACGGACTCCTTTCCCTGCGCCTCGCCTCGCTCGCCGTCATGGCGGCCTCGATCGCCACGCTCGCCGCTTGCGGCGGTGGCGGCGACAGCACACCTCCGCCTCCGCCCCCGCCGCCGGCTCCCGCGCCGACGTTCACGAGCGCCACCGCCACCGCGACCGCGTACAACGCGCCGGTGCTGGTCACGGTCAACGGCACGAACCTCGACAGCACCCTCGCGGTCACCTCGGCGGCCTGCAGCGGCATGACCCGGCTGACGTCCGGGCAGAACGTCAGCAGTTCCACCACCGCGTACTACAACTGCACGCCGGCCGCCTACACGGGCACGGTGAACATCGCGTCGGCGTCCGGCGCGGCGCTCGGCACGGCCAGCTTCAGCCTCACCGCGCCCGTCGTGACGTCCGCGTTCGCCACCGCCACCAAGTACGGCGCGCCCGCGCTGGTCACGGTCGTCGGCACGAACCTGGACGGCAACGGCCTCACGCCGGTGCCGACCGGCTGCAAGAACGTGAGCCTGGTGACGCAGGCGCCGACGGTGAGCTCGTCGACGACCGCCTACTACCAGTGCACCGTGTCGGGCGCGTACAGCGGCTCGGTGGTGCTCAAGGACGGCTTCGGTGCCGTGCTGAACTCGAGCGCGACGTTCACGGTGGCGCCGCCGGTCGTCACGATGGCCGTCAGCGGCGGCGGCGTGAGCGGCAACATCGTCTTCGCGCTCAAGGGCGACAAGGCGCCGATCACCGTCGACAACTTCCTCGCCTACGTCAACACGGGCTTCTACAACGGCCTGATCTTCCACCGCGTGGCACCGGGCTTCGTGGTGCAGGGCGGCGGCTACGGCACGACGACCAGCGGCACGCTGCCGACGCCGAAGACGCCCACGTTCGCGCCGATCGCGCTCGAGACCACCGGCGGCAGCAACGTGCAATGGACCGTGGCGATGGCCCGCACGAACCAGCTCGACTCGGCGACGTCGCAGTTCTTCTTCAACATCGCCAACAACGCGAGCAAGCTCGACGCCCAGGGCTTCGCCGTGTTCGCGGACGTCTCGGGCAGCGCCGCGCTCGTCCAGCAGATCGCCGCGGCGACGCCGTGCGCGCCGCTGGACAGCTTCACCGACGGCTCGTGCGTGCCGATCCCGAACGTGGTGATCACGAGCGCCACGCAGACGCAGTAATCCAGCGCGCCTCGACGAAGCCGGCCCCGCGATGCGCGGGCCGGCTTTTTTTCGCCTGCGCGCCGCGCCGGCTAGATCCCGCGCCTGCGGTCGATGGCGAACTGCACCTGGAACTCGGCGAAGCGGCCTTCGTCGAGCGACGCGCGCACCTCGCGCATCAGGTTGAGGTAGTAGTGCAGGTTGTGCACCGTCGTCAGCATCGGGCCGAGCATCTCGCCGCAGCGGTCGAGGTGATGCAGGTAGGCGCGGCTGAAGTTCAGGCAGGTATGGCAGCCGCAGGTCGCGTCGATCGGCGCCTCGTCGCTCTTGTAGCGCGCGTTGCGCAGGCGCAGGTCGCCGAAGCGCGTGAACAGGTGGCCGTTGCGCGCGTTGCGGGTCGGCATCACGCAGTCGAACATGTCGACGCCATGCGACACGCCATAGACCAGGTCCTCCGGCGTGCCGACCCCCATCAGGTAGCGCGGCTTGTGCGCCGGCAGGCGGTGGGGCGTGTGGGCGACGATGCGGCGCATGTCGTCCTTCGGCTCGCCGACCGACACGCCGCCCACGGCGTAGCCGGGAAAGTCGAGCGCGACGAGCGCGTCGAGCGAGGCCTCGCGCAGCGACTCGAACATGCCGCCCTGGACGATGCCGAACAGCGCGTTCGGGTTGCCCAGCTTCGCGAACTCGTCGCGGCAGCGCGCCGCCCAGCGCAGCGAGAGCTCCATCGACAGCCGCGCCTCGCGCTCGGTGGTCAGCACGCCCTTGGTCTCGTACGGCGTGCACTCGTCGAACTGCATGACGATGTCGGAGTTCAGCACCGTCTGGATCTGCATGCTGATCTCGGGCGTCAGGAACAGCTTGTCGCCGTTGACGGGCGAGGCGAAGCGCACGCCTTCCTCGGAGATCTTGCGCATCTCGCCGAGCGACCAGACCTGGAAGCCGCCGGAGTCGGTCAGGATCGGC
>JASLEM010000346.1 GCA_030151165.1 Burkholderiaceae bacterium | reverse complement strand
CCCGCCGAGCGCGATGAGCGTCGCGGTGGTGCGGCGCGCGCGCAGGCGGCGTGCAGCGAAGGCGGAGCGGAGGTCGATCATGGCGGGTCTTTCGGCAGCATCGTCATCTTGCGCGCGGGCCATGCCGCGGAATCGGCGGTGACGCAGGCGCATTGCCCGGCTTTTCGGGCGATGGCAGCACAGGCCGCCGGCAGCGTCAGCCCGAACGTCGATCCGACGCCCGCGACGCTCTGCACCGTGATGCGCCCGCCCATCAGCTGTGCGAGCGACTGCGACAGCGCCAGGCCCAGGCCGGCGCCCGAGATGCTGGAATTCTCGCGGCCGAGGCGGTTGAACGGCTGGAACAGGCGCGCACGCTCGGCGGGGCTCAGGCCGTGGCCGGTGTCCTCGACCTCGATGCGCCATTCGTCGTTCACCGGAAGCGCGCGCAGCGTCACCTGGCCGCCTGGCCGGTTGTACTTGACGGCGTTGCTCAGGAGGTTCGTCAGCACCTGGCGCAGGCGCGTCGGGTCGGCGCGCACGATGGCCTTCGGCTCGGTGAGCGGCGCGCCGGCGTCCGGATCCTCGATGCGCAGCGCGATGCGCGCGCTGTCCGCCTGCGGCTTGCACCACGCGGCGCAGGCGTCGAACAGCGGCGACAGCGGCACGCTCTGCAGCTGGATCGGCAGGTGCGAGGCCTCGGCGAGCGAGAGGTCGAGCAGGTCGCCGATCATCGCGAGCAGGTGCTCGCCGGCCTCGCGGATCATCTTCAGCTGCTGGCGCTGCGCGGGCATCGCCTTCATCGCGGGGTCGGTCTCGAGCAGCTGCGAGAAGCCGAGCACCGCGTTGAGCGGCGTGCGCAGCTCGTGGCTGATGCGCGAGAGGAACAAGGTTTTCGCGCTGTTGGCGGCCTCGGCGGCGAGGCGGTCGCGTTGCGCCTGCTCGAGCTCGCGCAGCAGCGTCGCGTCGGTCTGCGTGCCGAACATGCGGCGCGGGCGGCCGAAGCGGTCGCGTTCGACGATGCGGCCGCGCTCCTCGATCCAGCGCCACTGGTCGTCGGCGGCGCGCGCGCGATAGACCACGCGGTACATCGGCACCTCGCCGCGCTCGTGCGCGCCGAAGGCCTTGTCGATCAGCGCCTTGTCGTCGGGATGGACGATGCGATCCCAGTCGCCCTGGGTGTTGCCCAGCGTGTTCAGCGGGTAGCCGAGCATGCGCTCGCCCTCGTCGATGTCGCCGAGGACATCGGTGGCCATATCCCACTCCCAGACGTAGGTGCCGGCCTCGTGCATCGCGGTGCGTTGCAGCGCGAGCGAGCCGGGCAGCGCCTGGCCCGCGTGCTCGATCAGGCCGGCCAGCAGCGCGGCGGCGGTGTCGCGCGCGGGGCCCAGGCGGTCGCCCCACTCCTCGAGCGCGAGGCCCGCCGGCACCGGCGTGCGCAGTTCGCCGACGATGACGCCGGAGTGGCTGCATGGCCACGCGCTTTCCAGGGCGCCGCCGGCGGGTTGCGGCGTGCGCAGGGCGTCCGGTGGCGAGGCGTGGATGGGCGCCATCGAGAGGTCGCCGTCGGGCGGCTGCGGCCACAGCCAGCAGTCGCCGCCGACGAGCGACGCGAGTGCGCGCACCAGCATCGCCAGCGCATGCGCGTGGTCGCGCCGGCGTGCGTGATCCAGCAGCGCGGCATAGGCCAGCGCGCGGACTTCATCGAGGGATGGCGCAGGCGCGCCTCCACCGGCGGCGTCTGCGCGCGGCGCCGGCGGAGGGGTGCCGGCGCCCGAGCTCAATGTCCGGCCGCGATCTTCACGCCGGCCGCCAGCTGGTAGGTCGTGCCGCAGTAGGGGCAGCGGCCGCGGCCTTCGTGGCTGAGGTCGATGTAGACCTTCGGATGCGTGCTCCAGAGCGGCATCTTCGGGTTCGGGCAGAAGACGACGCCCGGGCCGTGAAGGTCGGCGGCGGTGACTTCGACGACGGCGGAGGTGTTCGTGGTGGGTGCGGTCATGGACGTGGGCAGGTTTTCAGGAAGAAGCGATCAGACCGCGGTCAGCCACTCGGCGTACTTCGGATTGCGACCGTTGACGATGTCGAAGAACGCGCTCTGGATCTTCTCGGTGATCGGGCCGCGCGAGCCGGTGCCCAGCTCGATGCGGTCGAGTTCGCGGATCGGCGTCACTTCGGCGGCGGTGCCGGTGAAGAAGGCCTCGTCGGCGATGTAGACCTCGTCGCGCGTGATGCGCTTCTCGACCAGCTTCAGGCCGAGATCCTGGCAGATCGCGAACACGGTGTTGCGCGTGATGCCGTTGAGCGCGCCGGCGGACAGGTCGGGCGTATAGACCACACCGTTCTTGATCACGAAGATGTTCTCGCCCGCGCCTTCCGAGACGAAGCCGCTCGCGTCGAGCAGCAGCGCTTCGTCATAGCCGTCGTCGACGGCCTCGGTGTTGGCGAGGATCGAGTTCGTGTAGTTCGAGACGGCCTTGGCCTGCGTCATCGTGATGTTGACGTGGTGGCGCGTGTAGCTGGACGTCTTGACGCGGATGCCGCGCTTCAGGCCTTCCTCGCCGAGGTACGCGCCCCAGGCCCACGCGGCGACCGACAGGTGGATCTTGTTGCCCTTGGGGCTGACGCCCAGCTTCTCGGAGCCGATCCAGGTCAGCGGGCGCAGGTAGCAGCTCTCGAGCTGGTTCTCGCGCACGACCGCGCGTTGCGCGTCCATCACCTGCTCGACGGTGAACGGGATCTTCATGCGCAGGATCTTGGCCGAGTTGAACAGGCGTTC
>JASLEM010000340.1 GCA_030151165.1 Burkholderiaceae bacterium | reverse complement strand
GGCAGGCGGTATCCGACGTTCCCCAATCCGACAGCGCCGCGCCCAGCGGCTTGCCGCGCCGCAGCGCCGTCATCTCCGCGAGGATCGCGAGCGCGATCTCGGGCGGCGTCTTGCCGCCGAGATTGAGCCCGGCCGGCCCGTGCAGCGCCGCGGCCTGGTCGGCGGTGACGTCGAACTGGCGCAGGCGCTCGCGGCGCGCGTCGTTGTTGCGGCGCGAGCCGAGCGCGGCGACGTAGAACGCGGGCGTCTTCAGCGCCTCCATCAGCGCGAGGTCGTCGAGCTTCGGGTCGTGCGTGACGGCGACGACGGCGCTGTTGCCGTCGAGCCGCATCGCGGCCACGAGGTCGTCGGGCATCTCGCGCGAGAGCTCGACGTGCGGGTCGCCGCGCCAGCCCTCGTGGTACTCGACGCGCGGGTCGCAGACGACGACGCGGTAGTCGAGCATCGTCGCCATCGCCGCGAGGTACTGCGACAACTGCCCCGCGCCGATGATCAGCAGGCGCAGGCGCGGGCCGTGCACGGTCTGCAGCGACTGGCCGTCGAAGTGCACGGCGTCGCCGTCGTCGGCCGGCTCGAGGCGCACCGCGCCGGTCGCCATCGCCACGTGGCGGCGCACGACCTGGTGGCGCTCGACCGCGTGCAACAGCTCGTCGAGCAACGATTGCCGCCCGAGCGGCTCCAGCACGACCTGCACCGAGCCGCCGCACGGCAGGCCGAAGCGCCGCGCTTCCTCGGCGGTCGCGCCGTAGAGCGTCGAGCGCGGGATGTCGCTGCCGAGCTCGCCGGCGCGCACGCGCTCGATCAGGTCGTCCTCGATGCAGCCGCCCGACAGCGAGCCCGCCACCTGGCCGTCGTCGCGGATGACCATCAGCGAGCCCGGCGGGCGCGGCGACGAGCCCCAGGTGTGCACGACCGTGCCCATCGTCGCCCGATGGCCGGCGCGCAGCCAGGCGATGGCGGTGCGAAGGACGTCGACGTCCATGCTGTTCATGAAAGCATCTCCTCGTGCTGCGGGCGGACGTGCCCATGGTGCCACGCGCCCGCGATGACCCAGCCTGCCGCGCCGGCCAGCGACAACACGCCGAGGCCGACATGCACCGCGACGAGGCCGTCGACGCCGAACGTGGCAATCGTCGCGCCCAGCGCGAGCACCGCCGCCGCCGGCGCGATCGCGGCCCGGGTCGACCTGCGCTCCCGCGCGCGCGGCACGCGGACGCGCGCGCCTGCGGCGCCGCGCCCCACGGCGATCTCCTGCGCCCACGCGACGCCCCACGCCATCGCGTGCAGCAGCGACATCGCCATCCACCCGCGCAGGCCTGGCAAGGCCGGCAACGCGGCCAGCCCGGCCGCCATGAAGCCCACGACCCACCATGGCGAGCGCAGGCGGCGCCACAGCAATGCCGGCGCGGTCATGGCGACGAGATGCAACGCGACACCCTCGCCCGCCGTCACGCCGAGACGCGCGCAGAGGTCCGACGCCACGGCCATCGCCGCCATCATCGGCAGCATCGCCCAGCGGGCCGCCAGCGCGGGCCAGCGCGCGGGATCGGCCAGCGACAGGTCGGAAACCGCGCAACCCGGCGCGAGCGCCGCGTCGGCACGCGACGAGGCCGCGCACGTCAACACGCCCCACCCCGCCGCGGCCACGAACAGCGCGGGGCCGCTGCCCGTCCGCACGCAGGCCGCGAGCGCCGTCACGACGACGACCGCCGCGCCGACGACCGTCGTCCGCGACGGCGCGCCGCGGCGCGTGAACGCCGTCGTCGCGCCCGCCACCGCGAGCCACGCGGCCACTGGCCCCAGGCCGGCGAACCACAGCGCGGTCGTCGACTGCCCGAGCGCGCCGAGCACCAGCCAGCCGGCGACGAAGAGCGCCCATGCGAGCGCCGCCGCGGCCGGGGCGAGGCGGTCACGCGGCCGCATAGCCATGGCGACGATCGCTGCCGGCGGCGTCGTGGATGCTGGCGTTGAAGGAGACGACGATGCGCTCCGCGACGCCGTCGTAAGGCATCGCGCGATGCGGCAGCCAGGACGGGAAGACGACGAGCTGGCCGGGCTCGGGCGCGATGTCGACGTGCGGCGGCTGCAGGTAGGCGTTGCCGATGTCGACGTGCGCGCCCGCAAGCTGCGCGAACGCCGGGCCGTAGAAGCGCGTGACGCCGTTGGTCGCGCCATGCACCGGGTGCGCGCGCCGCGCCCCGGCCTCGTCGACCTGCACCACGTACACGCCCGACCACGAGCAGTTGCCGTGCGTGTGGACGTCGTGGAACGCACCGCCGTTCGACATCTGGAACCACAGCCCCTCGAAGCGCACCTGCAGGTCCAGCCCGTTCGCCGGCCACGCGCCTTCGTTCGCGGCCTTCGCGGTGTCGCGCAGGGACTCGATCAGGAAGCGCACGAAGCCCTGCCACTCGGGCAGGCGAATGCGCGAGACGAGGTCGTCGTCGCTCGCGAAGAAGGCCGCGGCCGGCGTGCGGTCGCGGGCGCGCTGCACCTCGCGCATCGCACCGAACACGCGCGCGAGCAAGGCGTTGAGCTCGGCCGGCGCCGGATGGCGGTGGATACCCAGCGGGGTAGGCCACAACGCGTGATGGCCGGTCGACAGGCTCACGATGCGGCGACCTCCGTCGCGGGCGTCGCCGTGACATCGCGCGGCGTCGCGAACGCCGCGGGCCAGCGCAGCACGTGGCCGGTGCGTTCAGTGAAGCGCTGCAGGTCGGCCTCGGTGTCGATGTCGATGCAGTAGCGCGCGTTGTCCGACTCGATCCAGCGCACGCGCGAGGGATTCGCGTCGCGCCAGCGGCGGCACGCGGCATGGGCGTCGCCGGCGAGCCACTCGTCGCGCAGCGCGCCCTCGAAGATCACCGGGTTGCCCGGCACGCCGCCCACGCGCGGCACGACCATTGCGGCGCCGTCGCGCTTCTTGAACGCGCCGATCAGCTGCGCGATGTCCTGCGCGTGCACCAGCGGCTGGTCGGCGAGCGCGACGACCACCGCGTCGAGCTTCGCCGACAACGCCGCGAGCCCGATGCGCACCGACGCGGCCTGGCCGGCGTCAGGATCCGGGTTGCGCGCGAGCGTGACGGGGAAGTCCTGCACGACGGCCTCGATCGCGCCGGCGTGGTGCCCCGTGACGACGACGACCTCGTCGACGCCCGCGCCCGACAGCGCGACCAGCTGGCGCCGGATCAGCGGCACGCCGCCGAGCTCCAGCAGCGACTTCGGCCGATGCCCCAGCCGGCTGCCCGCGCCCGCGGCGAGCAGCACCGCGCCGACCGCCAGCCGCGCGTTGAGCCCGCCACCGCCTTTGCGGATGCAGCCCATGTCAGCCTCCGCAGCACGACGGCGTGGCCGCGGCGACCGCCATCGCCGTCGCCGCAACGGGCGCAGCCTCGGCGACGGGCGCGATCGCCGCGGGCGACACCGGTCCGCGCTCCAGCAGCGCGTCGACCGAGGTCGCGCGCCGCGCCGACACGGTCGCGGCGAGCACCGACAGCGCGATCTCCTCCGGCGTCGTCGCGGCCATCGGATACCCCGCCGGCGCGACGATCGCGTCGACCGCCGCCACGTCGGCGCCGGCCGCGACGAGCGACGCCTTCAGCACCTGCGCCTTCTTCGCGCTCGCGACGAACGAGACCTGCCGCGCGCCGAGCGCGAGCGCGAGCCGCAGGCCCTGCACGTCGCGCCGGCCCTGCGTCGCGACGACCACCCACGCGCCCGGGCCGACGTGCGGCAACACGGTGGCGGGGTCGTCGTCCGCCAGCACGCGCTGCGCGTCGGGCAACGTCGCGCCGTCGAGCCCGGGCGCGACCGCGGTCACCGCAAAGCCCACGCGCGGCGCGAGCGCCACCAGGCTTTGCGCGACCGGCGAAGAGCCGATCACGACGAGCCGCGCGCGCGGCAGGATCGGGTCGACGAACAGCTCCAGCGTGCCGCCCGAATGGCAGGCCATGCCGAACTCGAGGACGTCGCCCAGCGTCTTCTCGCTGCGCTCGTCGGCCGGCGCGATGCGGATCAGCGTGGCGCGGCCGTCGACGAGGGCCTGGCGCACGGTGCGCACGACCGCGGGCTGCGCGCAGCCGCCGCCGATCCAGCCCTGGACGCGGCCATCGGCGGTGACGACGGCCTTGTCGCCCGGCCGCGCCGACGCGGGCGCCTGGGCGCGGATCACGCTCACGAGCGCGTAGGGCGTGCCGCTCGCTTGCAGCGACTGCGCGGCGGCCAGCACGGTTTCGATGGTGGTCATGCGGATTCCTTGCTCAGGCGAGGTGATCGGCGAGGCGCTCGAGGTCGGCGAGGCCGTCGAGGCGATGGACGCGCGGCAGCAACCCGGCGGCGCGGGCCGTGGCC
>JASLEM010000322.1 GCA_030151165.1 Burkholderiaceae bacterium | reverse complement strand
CGGCCGACGGTGGTCAGGAAGAAGCCGCCGTCGCGCGAGTTGAACGCGGTCATCGCGCGCGTGCCGTTGATGCCGACCAGCCAGTCGGCCTCCGAGCGGCTGCGGGCGGCCGCGGCGAGGCCCTTCATCTGGTCGTCGGTGCGCAGCTTCTCGAAGCCGTCGCGGATCGCCTGCGGCGTCATGCTCTGCAGCCAGAGGCGGCGCACGGGCTTGTCGAGCGCGCCGCGCGCCGGCTCGGCGTACTGCGCGATCAGGCGGAAGATCAGCTCGCCCTCGCGCCCCGCGTCGCACGCATTGATCAGTTCGGTGACGTCCTTGCGGCGCACGAGCTTGACGACGGCGTTCAGCCGCGTCTTCGCCTTGTCGATCGGCGCGAGGTCGAAATGCGGCGGAATGACGGGCAGGTTCGCGAAGCTCCACTTGCCGCGCTTGACGTCGAACTCCTCGGGCGCCTTGATCTCCACCAGGTGGCCGACGGCCGACGTCACGACGTACCGGTCGTTCTCGAAATGC
Organism: Burkholderiaceae bacterium; assembly: GCA_030151165.1. The sequence goes on along the minus strand of JASLEM010000322.1, from coordinate 7,817 downwards.
TCGGCGAACTTCTCGAACTTGCCGGCCGTGGGCGTCAGCGCGCGCACGATGTCCTGCGCGACGCTGGGCTTTTCAGCAATGATCAGTGACTTTGTCATTTATTTACCTTGGGACGGGCGAGCCTCGAAAAGCCCTGCCTAAAATGCATCTCTCGCGCGCGCCTGCACATACGTACACGCGCGCGCCCACAATTTCAATGTACCGAATGACGTCGAAGCTGCAAGCGCAAAACCATACCGTTCCCGCCGGCCGCCGGATCCAGGTCCGCAAAAGCGGCGTCCACGGCAAGGGGGTCTTCGCCGCCCGCGATATCGCGAAGGGCGAGGTGATCATCGAGTACATCGGTGAACGCATCACCTGGCCGCAGGCCCTGGATCGCCACCCGCACGACCCGTTGCAGCCCGACCACACGTTCTACTTCCACATCGACGAAGAGACCGTCATCGACGCCAACGTCGGCGGCAACGCGGCGCGCTGGATCAACCACGCCTGCACCACCAACTGCATCGCCGACGAGGTCGACGGCCGCATCTTCATCAAGGCGAAGAAGGCCATCAAGGCCGGCGACGAGCTCTTCTACGACTACGGCCTCGTGATCGACGAACGCTACACGCCGGCCCTCAAGAAGCGCTTCGAATGCCGCTGCGGGACGCGCGGCTGCCGCGGCACGATGCTTTCGCCGAAAAGCTGACACCTCCAGATATGGTCGCCCGCCCCGTCCTGCAAGCCGCCCGTGCGGGCCGCCCGCTGTCCGCGGGCCACGCGGGGCACGCGCAAGCACTCTCCTTTTTCCACCATCCATGACCGATCCCCTGGCCTCCCCTCGCCATCCGGTGAGCACCACGCGCCCGAACTGGGGCGCGGAGGCATTGTGGCAGGCGCTCGTTCCCCTGTTGCCGGGGTTGTCGATCGAGATCGTGGAGCGGCTGGACTCGACCAACAGCGAGCTGACCGAACGGCTGCGCCGCGCGTCGCGCGTGCAGCAGGATCGCCGCGGCGGCCGCCAGGACGATCTCTCGCCGCAGCTGCTGGTCGCGACGCACCAGACGGCCGGCCGCGGCCGGCTCGGCCGGCGCTGGCACGCGACGCCCGGCGAATCGCTGACGTTCTCGCTCGCGCTGCCGCTGCACCGCACCGACTGGTCCGGGCTGTCGCTCGCGGTCGGGCTGGCCGTGGTCGAGGCGCTCGACCCGAACGGCCGCCACCTCGGCCTGAAATGGCCCAACGACCTGATGCTGTGCGACCCGGCCGACACGCCCACGCACGCGCGCATGGGCCGCAAGCTCGGCGGCATCCTGATCGAGTCGGTGGTCGTCGGCGGCCACCGCGCGGCGGTCATCGGCATCGGCATCAACGTCGGCTCTCAGACCGTGGCCGAGGCCGACTACGAGACCGCCGCGCTGACCGAATTCCACCCCGGCGCGACGCCGCAGGACACCCTCGCCCGCATCGCCGCCCCGCTGGCGACGACGCTGGTGGCGTTCGACGAGCACGGCTTCGCGCCGCTGCAGGACGCGTTCGCGCGGCGCGACGTGCTGCGCGGCCAGCTCGTCCGCACGACCGACGCCGCGCTGCCCGAAGGCGTGGCGGCGGGCGTCGACGTCGACGGCGCGCTCCGGATCTCGGCCGGCGGCCAGATGCACCGCGTGCTCAGCGGCGAAGTCAGCGTGCGGCTGGCGGCGGGGCATTGATGCGCGCGACATCCCGGGCCACGCCCGCCCGTCCCGCCGAGGCTCGCTGACCCGATGCTGCGCGGACTGGTCCTGCTGTTCCTGCTGCTCAACGCGGCGCTGTTCTTCTGGATCCGGAGCGATCCGCCGCAGCTGCGCCCGGACCGCGAGCCGGAGCGGCTCGACCGCCAGATTTCGCCGGAGGCGATCCAGGTGCTGCCCGACCTGCCGACGGCATCCGCTCCGCGGCGCGCGCCCCCCGCATCCAGTTCGTCGGGCGCCCCGACGATCGACCCCGCCGCCAGCGCGGCCGCAGCGCCCGTGGCGGCGTCCGGCCCCGTCGGCGCCGGCTCGGCGGTCGCGACCAAGGTGAGCGAGGGCGATGTCGACTGCGCCGAATCCGGCCCGCTCAACGACAACAACCTCGCCACGCTGCGCAAGACGCTCGCCAAGGCGGGCGTGCCGCCGGAGGCGATCGTCGAGCGCAAGCAGCCGTCCACGAGCACGTGGCTCGTCTACATGGGCCGCTTCTCCGACTCGCAGGCCTGGCAGGCCAAGGCCGACGAGCTCCGGCGCCTGAACGTCAAATACGACCGCGTGACGCAGCCCGTGTCGCTGAGCCCCGGCCTGTCGCTCGGCAGCTACGCGACCGCGGCGGAAGCGAACGCGCACCTGGACGAGCTGGGCAAGCACGGCGTGAAGACGGCGCGCGTCGTCGCGGGCGGCGCGTCCAGCGTGTCGCGCCTGCAGGTACGCTCGGCCAGCCCCGGCTGGCGCCTGGCGACCGGCACGCAGCGCTTCGGCGCGTGCTCGACGCCGGCCTAGTCTTCGGCCCGCTCTTGGGCCTGCTCGTCGGCCAGGCCCCGGGTCGATCCCTCGCCGCCTGAGCGACCGGCCACCGCGCGACGCGGCCCGCGCGCGCCGAGCAGCACGCCGCACAACCCCAGCAACACCAGCTCGAGCGGTGCCATCGCCCCGCCGCCACCGCCGCCGCTCGTGGGCGCGCCCGTCGTGGGCGCCGTCGGGGCGGTGGTCGAGCCGCCGCCCGACGCGCCGGCCGAGCTGTCGATCGTGCCGGCGAGATCCGCGCCGAGCGCCACGGCCGCTCGAAGCTCGGCGGTGTCGATCGAGGGCACCGCCCACGTCGGCGGCACGTACGCGGCGCCGCGCGCGTGCGCCTGCGCGAAGGCCACGGCCTGGTCGGCGTCGAGGATGCCGGCGCCGCAGGTCTCGCTGGTGCAGGTGCAGCGTCCGGGGTTGGCGGCACTGCAGACCGGCAGCACCGGCGACGCCACGTGCGGGCGGGCGCTCGCCTGCAGTCCGCCGATGAGCTCGTCGGGCGTGAGCGACGGGTCGGCCGACAGCATCAGCGCGGCCACGCCCGAGACGATCGGCGCGGCGAAGCTGGTGCCGAAGTGGTGCGGGTAGCCCGGCGTGCCGGCCACGGTCGTGCCGTCGTTGCCGAGCGACTGCAGCCCGCCGTCGGTGAGCAGCGCGCCCCAGGCGCCTTCCGTGTCGTCGCCGCCGACGGTCGCGATCTTCAGCGCCGCGCCGAAGTTCGAGTATGCGGCCTTGAAGCCGTCGCGATTGAGCGCAGCGACGCCGACCACGCCCGTGCAGCTGGCGGGCCGCGTCGGCGCGCCATGGCTGTTGCCGCCGGCCGCGACCACGACCACGCCGAGCGCGCGCAGTTCGTCGATCGCGTCCTGGTACGCCGCGTTGCAGGCCGCGGTGCCGCCAAAGCTGATGTTGACGATGCGTGCCGGCGTCGGATTCGTCGGCGCCCATTCGGCACAGGTCTGCGACGTGTCGCTCGCCAGCGCGGGCGTCCTGCAGACCTGCAGGCCGGCCGCCCAGCGCATGCCGTCGACGATGTCGGCCACCTCCGCGCCGCACTTGCCGGCCACGCGCACCGGCAGGACGCGCACGCCCCAGGTCGCCGCGGCCACGCCGGTCGCGTTGTTCGTCGTCGCGCCCAGGAAGCCCGTGACGGCCGTGCCGTGCCAGTCGCTGGCCTGCTGGCCGCAATCGGCGTAGCGCAGCGGGTCGGCGGCCTGGTCGGCGGCGTCGACCCAGTCGCCGGGGTCGGTCGGGTCGGCGTCGCGGCCGTCGCCATCGTTCGCGTAGCCGCGGCCGGTGGTGGCGTCCCAGTCGGAGACCATGTCGTAGCCGGGCAGCAGCCGGTTGGTGTCGAGGTCGGGATGCGCGGAGATGCCGGAGTCGAGCACCGCGACGACCACGGCCGGGCTGCCCGTCGTGCGCGCCCAGGCCGGCGCGAAGCCGGGCACGCCGCGCAGGCGCGCGTTCGGGGCGTCGGTGTTGGTGCCGGAGGGCGGCAGCAGCCACCACTCGTTGTCCAGCGCGCCGAACAGCGGATCGTCCGGCAGCGCGGGCGCGGCCTGCAACGCCGTCTCGCGCTCGTTGGGCACCGCCCACTGCACCTCGGGTCGTTGCGCGAGCGCCGTCGCCCAGGCCGCGACCCTGGCGCGCGATCGGGCAGCGTCGAACACGACGCGCCACGCGTCGCGGCCGACCGGCTCCAGCCGCAGGCCGGGTTCGGACGCCAGCCCCGTCGACTGCAGCACGGCATGCCAGCGGCTGCCGGTGCGCGCCAGCGCGGCATGGCGGCGGTCGGGCATGGCCGCGGCCGTGGCGGCGTGGTCCGGCGTGTCGCGCAGGCGCACGATCAGGCCGCGGACGGCGGGTTCATCCAGCGGGGCCGGCGACTTCGAGACGAACGGCGACGACGCGCCGTCCGCGAACAGGCTCGCGGCGCGCGCGACGCGGTCGGCCGGCGCGGCGACGGCCAGCATGCATGCGCACGCCGCCAGCGCACGCCAGAGGGGCATGAATCGAACAGTGAGCACTTGCCCTCCTCGGGCACGAGCGCCCGCGGCAACCCCTCGGGTCGCGACGGCGGACGCAGATCACACCGTATCGGCACATCCCGCGGCGACTGAATCGGCGTCGCCGCAAAAGCGCGCCGACCATGAAAAAAGCCGCTGCGGGGTGGCAGCGGCTGTCGGGGAGAGCGGACGGGCCGAGCCCGACGGTTCAGCCGCGGCGCCGGCGCGCGCGCGGTGCCAGCAGCAGGCCGGCCAGCGCCAGCGCGGCGAGCCACGCGGGATTGGCGGCGCCGCCACCACCGCCGCCACCGCCGCTGCTGGCGCTGGCGCCGGCGGCCGGCGCGGCCGCCGTCACGGTGATGGTCGTGGAGGTGCTCGACTGCAGGCCGTTCGCGTCGGTGACCGTCAGCTCGACCTGCGCGGTGCCGGCGGTGGCCGCCGTCGCGGTGATGCTCGCGCCGGTCGTGCCGCTGAGCGTGACGACGGTGTCGGCACTGTCGATCGCCCATTGATAGCTGGTGATCAGCGAGCCGTTCGAGCCGGTGGACGACGCGCCGCTCAGCGTGGTCGTGCCGCCGACGACGGCGCTCGAGCTGCCCGGCGTGATCGTCGCCGTGGCCGCGCCGCCCACCACGGCGGCCGCCACCGCGCGGCCGGCGTCCAGCATGCCGGCGCCGCAGGTGGACGTCGTGCAGTAGCACTCGTCCTGGGCCGTCTTGGAGGGCGCGGTGCAGACCGGCGTGTTGGCGGTGCCGCCGGTCAGCGGGAACGGCCGCGCGGTCTGCTTCAGGATCGAGATGATGTTCGCGTTGCTCATGTTGGGCGCGACGGACATCATCAGCGCGACCGTGCCCGCGACCATCGGCGTGGAGAAGCTCGTGCCGAGGCTGGAGTCGCCGAAGGACGTGGTGTATGTCGGGCCGGCCGTGCCCGACACCGGGGTCGTCTTGCCGCTGTTCGCCGTGGTCAGGATCGGATAGAGGCAGGCCGCGTCGGTCGCCGTGTTGACGCAGTTGCCGCCCGGCGCCGCCAGCGTGACCTCGGGGCCGATGTCGGAGAAGCCCACCTTGTCGCCGACGTGGCGCACCGCCGCGACCGCGACGACGATCGGCGTCTGGTCGCTGTCGTTCGCGGCCGGCTGGCAGTTGGCCGGGATGGAGACCGCCAGACCCTCGTCGTTGCCCGCCGCCGCCACCACGACGACCTTGTTGTTGCGCAGCGCGGTCAGCGCATCGACGTAGGCCGGCGCGTCGGTGGCGCAGACGCCGGAGCCGCCCAGGCTCATGTTGATGACGCGCGCCGGGTGCGTGTTCGTCGGGATCGCGTGGCCCGAAGCACCGACGCCCACCGAGAGGCCGCCCGCCCACATGCCCGCGGCGATGATGTCGGAGTCGTAGCCGCCGCACTTGCCGAGCGCGCGCGCCGGCACGATCTTGGTGTCGTAACCCACGCCCGCCATGCCCTGGCCGTTGTTGGTGGCCGCGGCCAGGATGCCGGCGGTCTGGGTGCCGTGCCAGCTGCTGTCCTGCTCGTCGGCGGCCGTGCAGTTGCTGCCGAGCGTGTTGTTGGCGATGTCGGTCGCGCTGACCCAGTCGCCCGGGTCGGACGGGTCGGCGTCGTCGAGGTTGCCGTCGTTCGCGGTGGCGAGCGCGTACTGGTCGTCGCTGCTCGCGTAGCCGACGAAGTCGTACCCGTAGGCGGTGGTCGAGGTCGTGCCGCTGAACGTCGCGGGGAACACCTTGCTGTCCGCGCTGCTGGTGTCGACGCTGCCGGTCAGCTCGGGGTGCGTGGTGATGCCGGTGTCGACGTCGCCGATGACGATGCTGCTCGAGCCGTGCGTGATCGCCCAGGCCGGCTCGATGTTGATGCTCGAGACGAGCTTCGTGCCGCTCGAGTCCTCGAAGGCCGCGTCCGGCGCGCGCAGGTACCACTGGCCGACGGTCGGCGTGGCGACGAGCTGGTTGCCGCCGTACAGCGGATCGTTCGGCACGGACTGCACGTAGCGCTTGTGGTCGACCTGCACCCATTCGACGTCGGCCTGCTTCGCGAGCGTCGCGGCCAGCGCCGACGAGCTCATGCCCTGGACGTGCAGCACCTGCGTGCGGCTGCCGAGCGAGCGGCCGTCCGCCAGCACCAGGCCCAGCCGCGCGCCGAGGATGTGCGCCGAGCGCGGTGCGCTGCCGCTGCTGCCCGTCGCGGCGGCCAGCGTGGCCGACGTCGCCTTGAACTTGACGATGACGCGCCCCGCCGCCGTCGACTCCGCGCTCGCCGAATGCGAACGGTGCACCGGCGAATACTCGCGGTTGATCACCACCGCGGCGACCGCGGCGGTCGCCGCCGCTCCCAGACAGACCGCACCCAGCAGCCGACTCATGCGTGCCATCGCACTCTCCGAAATGTATTGAACGACCACCGCGCGCAGCGCGGGCCTTGGCCACAGTCTAGTGGCGTTGACGTCGCCGACGCTTTACCGTTTTGCGTCGGCCGCGACACCTCGCGACTTATTTGGACATCGCCGGTGCCTCCCAGCGCGTTGCCGGCATACGGCGCGCCGGGCGTCTTCGGTAGATACGTCGCGAGGCGACGCAGGTTCTGGTCAGGCGCGGCGCCCGCGCGCGTCGGGCCGGAACTGTCGCCAAGCTTTCGCCGGCGACGCGCGCGCCCAACGAAAAGGGCTCCCGAAGGAGCCCCTGCGATCGAACGCCGGAGTGGCGGACGCTCAGCCGGCGACGACGCGCGCCATCTCGAGCACCTTGTTCGAGTAGCCCCACTCGTTGTCGTACCACGCGACGACCTTGACGAAGGTCTTGTCCAGCGCGATGCCGGCGTCGGCGTCGAACACCGAGGTCATCGACTCGCCGCGGAAGTCGGTCGAGACGACCTTCTCCTCGGTGTAGCCGAGCACGCCCTTCATCGCGCCCTGCGACGCGGCCTTCATCGCGTTGCAGATGTCGTCGTAGCTGGCTTCCTTGACGAGCTCGACGGTCAGGTCGATGACCGAGACGTCGGACGTCGGCACGCGGAACGACATGCCGGTCAGCTTCTTGTTCAGCTCGGGGATCACCACGCCGACGGCCTTGGCCGCGCCGGTCGACGACGGGATGATGTTCTCAAGGATGCCGCGGCCGCCGCGCCAGTCCTTGTTCGACGGGCCGTCGACGGTCTTCTGCGTGGCCGTGGTGGCGTGCACCGTGGTCATCAGGCCGCGCTTGATGCCGAAGGTGTCGTTGAGCACCTTGGCGACCGGCGCCAGGCAGTTCGTCGTGCACGACGCGTTCGAGATGATGGCCTGGCCGGCGTA
>JASLEM010000300.1 GCA_030151165.1 Burkholderiaceae bacterium | reverse complement strand
GCGAACCAGGTCGAGCACCTGCGCCGCCAGGCGCACTGCGACGCGCTGACGGGCGTCTCGAACCGCGCGCACTTCCTCGGCCGCATGAAGGTGATGCTGGACAGCGAGGACGGCGCGGCGAGCGGCGCGCTCGTGCTCGTGCGCCTCGTGGAGCTGCAGGCCCTGAACCGCACGCTGGGCCGCTCGGCCACCGACCGCCTGCTGCAGGACGCCGCCGGCGCGATGGTGGAGAGCGCGCGCCGCGTCACCGCGTCCGAGATCGGTCGCCTGAACGGCAGCGACTTCGCGCTCGCGCTGCCCGACGTCGCCTCGCTGCGCGATCCGGCGGTGGACGTCGCCGCGCAGCAGGCTGCGCAGGCGCGCGGCGACGTCGACGGCGGGCTCGCGCAGCGAGTCGACGTCGGGCAGCGCGAGCGCGAAGTCGCTGCCGTTCAGGCGTCCGACCTCGGACGCGCTGAGCCGGCGCGAGGACTCGACCATCGCGCCGGCCGCGTCCTGCAGCAGGCGGTCGGTCGCCGAGCGGCCGAGCGTGCGGTTCAACGACTGCAGCTCGACGAGCCGCACCATCACCAGCGCCCCGCTCGCGGCGCCGTCCTCGGCGTCCAGCATGACCTTCACGCGGCCCAGGAAGTGCGCGCGGTTGGACAGCCCGGTCAGCGGGTCGCAATGCGCCTGGCGCCGCAACTGCTCGACCTGGCCGGCCTGTTCGTCGAACATCGCCTTCACGCGCCCGACCATCGCGTTCATCGCGCGGGTGACGTTGCGCAGCTCGGGCACCTCGGGCTCGTCGACGGTGACGAAGCGGCGCTCGGTGATCGCGCGCGCCTGCTCCACGGTGCGGTCGAGCGGCACGCGGATGCGGTTGACGCCGATCCACGCGAGCCCGCCGGCGATGACGACCATCGCGAGCAGCACGCCGACGGTGTTGACCGTGCCTTGCCACAACTCGTCGTCGGCGAACGCCGACTGGCTGCGCACCTCGAGGCGGCCGATCTGGCGCCAGCCGTCGCTCACCTGCGCCACGCCGTCGGCGGGCGCGATGCCCAGCACGTCGACGAACCACGCCGGCGCGCGCTGCGGGCGGGTGTCGCCCTGCTTCTCGACGATCGGCTTGCCGCCGGGCGCGGTCAGGCGGATGCGCTCGTAGTAGCCGGTGTCGAACTGGCTGGCGATCGCGAGCTCGAGCGCGATCGGGTCGCCGTGCTGCTGCGACAAGGTCAGCGCGAGCGACTGCGCGGTGTCGTTGTTCTTCAGGTTGAGCTGGGTCTGCAGGTACTGCCGCGCCGAATGCACGGACACGCCGATCGCCCCCGCGAACGCGAGCACCAGCGTCACCGCCAACAGCAACCAGACCTGCCGGATCAACGACATGCGCGTTCCTCTTGAATGCGTTCTTCGAATTGTTCTGCCGCGTGGCCCCGTGCGACCGCCTGCGCAGCGTACCGCACCGCCCGGCGGAAAGCCGCGCGCCGGCTCACCGGAAACCGTCCTGCTGCGCGCGCGTGAGCGCTTCGCGCCACTTGGACAGCCGCGTCAGCGGATCGCCGTTCGCGCGGACGGCGCCCACGCCCTGCCAGAGGCCTTCTGCGTTGAAACTGAACACGGGCGTGAGGTCCGGCCGGCTGCCTGCCGGGTGAATATCGGGTTGGAGATTGTCGAGAACCAGGGGTTCCGCATAGGGCGAGCGGTAATACGCGAGCACCATGTGCGCCACATATCCATTGGGCGCGCCCGCGATGCTCGCACGCACATAGACCATTCTCAGCTTCGACTGCGGCATACCCAGCACGACGAGCGTGAAGTATTTCCCGATCGCGTAGTCCTCGCAATCGCCGGCGCCCTTGCCGAGCGATTCCAGCGGGCTCGCCCAGTAATCGTCGACGCCCCAGTTGTCGATGTCTTCCTTGTACGCGAGGCGACGGTTGTAGAAATCGTTGACGGCCTTGAGTTGGACGTTGTCGTCCTTCCCGGCGACACTGGCGATGGCCTGCTGCAGCGCCTTGGCGTTGGCCACGGCGGTCGGCCCGTACTTCTGCGCGGCGGCGACGATGCGCTCCGAATCGACGCTCTGCACGGACAGCGAGACGAAGCCGAGCGCCACCGCCACGCGCAGCGCCACCCACCGCATCCAGCGCAGGATGAGGCTCGTAGTGCAGGGGGCGGCAAGCTGGCGCGCGGCACGCGAGAGGATCACGGCGGCGTCGGGCTGGCGGGAATCGTCGACGAGGTCCACGCCACCGTATCGGCAGATGCGCGCCGGACTGGAGCCCGTCGCGGGTTGCCGCAAGGTTCGTGGTCGGCGCGCCACAATCGCGCGACACATTGGGCGCTTGGTTCAAATGAATTCCCGCCATGCCCTTTTGCGAGGGTTGCGGGAACCCGATCCGCAGCATCGGCTTGGGTATTATCGAAACAATTAACTACATACGCATTCGGGACGGCAACCGCAACATGAAAAAGACCTTGATCCGCTTCAGCCTGCTGGCTGTGGCGAGCTGCGCCGCGATGGCGCAAACCACCTCTCCGGTGGCGCAATCCGTGCAGAAGGCCATTGAGGGAAATCCTGAAGTCGCCGCCAAGTTCAACGCGTTCCGTGCCTCGAACGACGAGATCGGCGTCGCGCAAGGCGCCTGGCGCCCGCACCTGGACGCTTCGGCCAACGCCGGCAAGCGCACCTACACCAACTCGCAGACCGACCCGACGCACCCGAACTTCTACGAAGGCGGCGTGCGCCTCGAGCTGAGCCAGCTGCTGTGGGACGGCCTGGCGACGAAGAACGAGGTCGACCGCCTCGGCCACGCGAAGCTCGAGCGCTACTTCGAGTTCCTCGACGCGACCGAGCAGTTCGGCATGGAAGCGGCGAAGGCGTACTACGATGTCGTCCGCTACCGCAAGCTCGTGCAGCTGGCGGAGGACAACTACGTCCAGCACAAGTACTCGTTCGACCAAGTGCAGTCGCGCGTCAACGCCGGCGTGGGCCGCGGCGTCGACCTCGAGCAGGTCGTCGCCCGCGTGGCGCTGGCCGAGTCCAACCTCGTGACCGAGCGCGCGAACCTGCACGACGTCACCGAGCGCTATGTGCGCATCGTCGGCTCGCTGCCGCCGGCCGACAACGTCAGCGCCGTCTCGATGCTGCGCCCGCTGCCGCCGACCGAGAGCTCCGCGATGGAGCAGGCCTCGCTGCAGAGCCCGGCGGTCGCCGCGGCGATCGAGAACCTGCGCCAGGCGCGCTCGGCCGTCGCCGGCCGCAAGAGCCCGTTCCAGCCGCGCGTGGAAGCCCACATCCGCGGCGCCGGCGGCCACAACCTCGACGGCGTGATCGCCGAGCGCAAGGACGCCACGGCCGAGATCGCGCTGACCTGGAACATCTTCAACGGCGGCGCCGACTCGGCCCGCGAGCGCCAGTACGCGAGCCTGCTGAACCAGGCCGAGAACGAGCGCGACAAGGCCTGCAACGACACGCGCCAGACCGTCGCGATCGCGTTCAACGACGTGCGCAAGCTCAACGAGCAGCTCGGCTACCTGGACCGTAACGTCGTCTCGATCCAGAAGGCGCGCGACGCCTACCGCCAGCAGTTCGACATCGGCCAGCGCAGCCTGCTGGACCTGCTCAACGCCGAGAACGAGCTCTACACCGCCAAGCGCTCGTACGTGCTGGCCGAGGAAGACCTCGCCACCGCCATCGTGCGCACCTACGCCGGCATGGGCACGCTGGTCGCGAGCCTGGGCCTGAAGAAGCCCGAGGCGCAGGACCTGGCGCCGGAAGCGCAGAACTGGGGCATCGACGGCGACGCGTCCTCGCGCTGCCCGCTCGAGGCCATCGACATCGGCGGCGCCAGCTTCAAGCAGCTCGACGCCCGCGCCGACCAGCAAGCCGCCGCGCGCGGCCTGCAGGTCAGCGCCCCGGTCACGCCGATCGTCCCGGCGAAGCCGGTCGCCGTCGTGCCCGCCGCGCCGGCCCCGGCTCCCGCCCCGGCCGCGGTGACGCCGGCGCAGTCGGCCACGATCGCCGTCCAGCGCCTGCAGGACTGGGCCAATGCGTGGATGGCGCACGACGTCGGCGCCTACATGGCCTTCTACGGCCCCGACTTCAAGCCGCTCAAGGGCACGAAGGCGGGCTGGATCGCCGACCGCAAGCGCCTCGTCGGCAAGAAGGGCACGATCACCGTCAAGCTGGACAACGTGCAGACGCACGCCGTCACCGACACGCGCGTCGAGACCAGCTTCGACCAGGTCTACACGTCGCCCGACTTCAAGGACTCGATGCACAAGACGCTGGTCTGGGACCGCGTGGGCACCGAGTGGAAGATCGTCGGAGAAAGCAACCGCTGATTTCCCTCGGTGGGTGCATTGGAACCAGGGGCGCAACATGCGCCCCTTTTTTGTTGCGCCCGCGGGCGAAGGCGGGCCCTATTTTCGTTAGACTCTCGCGCAGTCGTTCGTGCGTCCGCCGTTGCCGCACCGTGCCCGAGAAAAACTCCAATTACCTGAACCTCACCACCATGCGGGTATCCAGTTCCAAGATGATGTCGCTGACCCAAGTCGGCCGCGCCGCCGCCCTCGCGCTGGCCGCGACGCTGTCGCACGGCGCCCAGGCGCAGGCCTCGGCGCCGCCCGCGGCGCCGGTCGCGACGGCCCCGTCGCCCGAGGTGGTCGAGATCCAGCGCCTGATCAAGAGCGGCCAGAACACGCAGGCGCTGAAGCTGATCGACGACGCGCTGGCCAAGAACCCGAAGGATCCGGCGATGCGCTTTCGCCGCGGCGTGACGCTGTCGATGCTCGACCGCAAGGCCGAGGCGCTGCAGGTGTTCCAGAAGCTGGTCGAGGACCATCCCGAGATGCCCTCGCCGTACAACAACCTCGCGGTGCTGTACGGCTCGCAGGGCGACTACGACAAGGCGCGCGCGGCGCTCGAGAAGGCGATCCGCACCAACCCGGCCTACGCGACCGCGTACCAGAACCTGGGCGACGTCTACGCGCAGCTGGCGAGCCAGGCGTACTCGAAGGCGCTGCAACTCGACAAGTCCGACACCTCGACGCCGCCGAAGCTCGCGCTGCTGCGCGAACTCGTCTCGACGCCCGGCACGCCGACCGCGCCGACGACGACGGTCGCCGCCGCGCCCGCCCCGGCGGCGTGGCGGTGTCGGACTTGTCGAGC
>JASLEM010000240.1 GCA_030151165.1 Burkholderiaceae bacterium | reverse complement strand
TGGCCGTCGAACGGGCCGTTGTACAGGCGCTTGGGCTCGAGGAAGATCACCGGGTCGTCGTTCTCGATGCACGAGATCAGCAGGCCCTTGGCGTCGTACGGGTTGGACGGCATCACCGTGCGCAGGCCGCAGACGTGCGTGAACATCGCCTCAGGCGACTGGCTGTGCGTCTGGCCGCCGTAGATGCCGCCGCCACACGGCATGCGGATCGTCATCGGGGCCGTGAAGTCGCCCGCCGAGCGGTAGCGCAGGCGCGCCGCTTCCGACACGATCTGGTCGGACGCCGGATAGAAATAGTCGGCGAACTGGATCTCGACCACCGGCCGCAACCCGTATGCGCCCATGCCGACCGCCGCGCCGACGATGCCGCCTTCGGAGATCGGGGCGTCGAACACGCGCGACGTGCCGTACTTCTTCTGCAGGCCTTCGGTGCAGCGGAACACGCCGCCGAAATAGCCCACGTCCTGGCCGAACACGACCACGTTCGGATCGCGCTCCAGCATCACGTCCATCGCCGAACGCAGCGCCTGGATCATCGTCATCGGCGCGGTCGGGCCCGTGGGCTCGGCGGCCAGCTGCTTCTTGTCTTGCATTTCCATGATCTCAGACCCCCAGCTCTTGGCGTTGGCGACGCAGGTGCTCCGGCATCTCCTTGTAGACGTCCTCGAACATCGACGCGGCGCTCGGGATGCGGCCGTCGTTGAGCGTGCCGTACGACTCGGCTTCCTTCTGCGCGGCGCCGACCTCGGCTTCCAGCGCCTTCTGCGTCGCGTCGTGCTCTTCTTCCGACCAGCAGCCCAGCTTGATCAGGTGCTTCTTGAGGCGCGCGATCGGGTCGCCGAGCGGGAAGCGCGTGGCGTCGTCGGCGGGGCGGTACTTGCTCGGGTCGTCGGACGTCGAGTGCGGGCCGGCGCGGTAGGTGACCCACTCGATCAGCGTCGGGCCGAGGTTCAGGCGGGCGCGTTCGGCGGCCCACTTCGAGGCGGCGTAGACCGCGAGGAAGTCGTTGCCGTCCACGCGCAGCGACGCGATGCCCGAGCCGACGCCGCGGGCCGCGAACGTCGTGCCCTCGCCGCCGGCGATCGCCTGGAACGTCGAGATCGCCCACTGGTTGTTGACGACGTTCAGGATCACCGGCGCCTTGTAGACGTGGGCGAAGGTCAGCGCGGTGTTGAAGTCCGACTCGGCGGTGGCGCCGTCGCCGATCCAGGCCGACGCGATCTTGGTGTCGCCCTTGATCGCCGACGCCATCGCCCAGCCCACGGCCTGGATGTACTGCGTCGCGAGGTTGCCGGAGATCGAGAAGAAGCCCTTGGCCTTGACCGAGTACATCACCGGCAGCTGGCGGCCCTTGAGCGGATCCTTCTCGTTCGACAGCAGCTGGCAGATCATCTCGACCATCGAGTAGTCGCGCACGAGCAGCAGGCTCTGCTGGCGATAGGTGGGGAAGCACATGTCGCCGTCGACCAGCGCGAGCCCGTGCGCGGTGCCGATGGCTTCCTCGCCGAGGCTCTGCATGTAGAACGACATCTTCTTCTGGCGCTGGCCGATCAGCATGCGCGAGTCGAAGACGCGCGTCTTCATCATCGTGACCATGCCCTTGCGCAGCTGCTCGACGCTCATGTCGGGCGCCCACGGGCCGACCGCGTTGCCGTCGTCGTCGAGGACGCGGATCAGCGAGAACGCCAGGTCGTTGGTGGACCTCGGGTCGGTGTCGACCGGCGGGCGCCGGACGTCGCCCGCGGGCGAGACGTGGAGGTAGGAGAAGTCGGTCGCGCAGCCCGGGCGCCCCGTGGGCTCCGGGACGTGCAGACTCAAGGGGTCGTGCTGGGTCATCGGCTGAAAGCTCCGCGGCCGCTGGTGGCGGACGCCAAAGATAGCTGCGAATCGGCCGGTCGCGCGGTGGGTGTGCCGCGGCTGGCCGGAACAGGGCGCGCAGGGCGGGGTGGCCGCCGTGCGTCGCATTCGACAGCGTAACTTATTTCGCGCCGCTTCCCCCGCGCGAAAGTCACGATTCCCTGACCGGGCGGTCGGTTTTTGGCGTGTTTTCCGGCGGGCCGCGCCTCGACGCTCAGCGCGCGCAGGCGAGCGTCACGGCCTGCAGCGTGCGGCCCGACGCCGGATCGCTCGCGACCGCCACCCAATGGCGCGTCGCGCCGGGTTCAGGCGTCGTGGTCGGTGTGAACTCGAGCGTGGAGGCCTGGCCGGCGGCGGCCGTCCACGGCAGCAGCTCGCGCACGACGCCGTCCTGGCGCAGCGTCTCGCCGCGGTTCTCGCCCGCGCCGACCTTCGTCAGGTTGTTGTCGTCGACCACCGCCACGAAGCCGCCCAGCTTCGCCGGCGCGCCCGCGCCCGGCTGCACGACGAGGTGCAGGGCCGGGCCGTCGCGCTCCAGCTTCAGCGCGACCGTCGCGGGGCCGCGGCCGGCCAGCGACGACGTCGCGACCCCGCTCCAGTTCGGCGTGTCGTGCCCGTCGACGAGCACCTGCGGCGTGTACGCGAAGCGTGCGCCGCTGGTGCGTTGCGACGCGTTCTGGCGCTGCGTGAACTGCGGCTGCGCGAAGCGATCCTTCCAGCCGAGGCTGTCCCAGTAGTCGACGTGGAACGCGAGCGCCACGACGCCGTCGCGCGACTTCAACCCCGTCAGCCAGCGGTCGGCCGGCGGGCACGAGCTGCAGCCTTCGGACGTGTAGAGCTCGACCACGGTCGGCACCTGCGCGCCGGATTGCGCGACGCAGGTGCCCGGCGCGGCGGCGGACGCGATGCCGCTTGCGACGACCGCGGAAACGAGCGCGACGCACGCCGACGCGCGCCCGAATGCACGGACGAGCGGGCGGCGAAGAAAGATCTCGAAGGAAGACATGGTGGACGGGCGCCGGCGACGGCGCGCTGCAACGGTGGCGACGCTCGTTGGTCGCGCGGGCGGCGCCGACCTTACATGTGTCGGATCGACATGATGTGGCGCCTCGATATTGCAGGACGCGCACATTGTGTGCCTTCGTTCGCCCGCCGTGAAGCGCGGCAAATCGCCGAAACGCCTACAGGGGCGCGCCTCGTCGCCTACATGATCCGCGCCTCGCGGCGCGCAGGATGTCCCTGGTCAATCCACCACATCGAAGGACACACCATGAAGAACCTCAAGCTCCTGTCCGGCCTCCTCGTCGCCGCCGCGATGGCCGTCCCGGCCGTCTCGATGGCGCAGGACGAGCACCGCGACGAACACCACGACGACCGCCGCATCGAACAGAACGCGCACCCCGCGCACGACTGGCACAAGGGCGACCGCGTGCCCGACGCGTACCGCGACAACCGCTACGTCGTCAACGACTGGCGCGGCCACCACCTGCACGAGCCGCCGGCCGGCTACCACTGGGTGCAGGTCAACGGCGACTTCGTGCTCGCCGCCGTCGCCACCGGCGTGATCGCGGACGTGCTGCTGAACAACTGAAGCTCGTTCGCGCAAAAGGGGCGTGACGTTTCTCGTCGCGCCTTTTTTCGTTCAGGTCGCTCTTCGCCGCAAACGTCGGAACGTGTGCGTTCGTCAACGTCAGGTGAAGCGCTGTAAACCGCCTTGACACCTACATCCCCCCGCCGGCAGGCCTACACGCGGCGGCCGCGAGCAGGCGCAGGATCACCGTGTCGTTCTCCCGAGAACAAACACACAAGGAAGCATCATGACCAAGCTGAAGACCCTGTCCGGCCTCATCGTCGCCGCACTCGTGGCGGCCCCGGCACTCTCGATGGCGCAGGACCACGACCGCGACTGGCACGACCACGAACACGACCATGACCGCATGGAACACCGCGTCGACGACCGCGGCGCCGGCCACTACCACTGGCACCGCGGCGACCGCGTCTCCGACGAGTACCGCGGCGACCGCTACGAAGTGCGCGACTGGCGCGGCCATCACCTGAGCGAGCCGCCCCGCGGATACCACTGGGTGCAGGTCGACGGCGACTTCGTGCTGGCCGCGGTGGCGACCGGGGTGATCGCGGATGTGTTGCTGAACCAGTGATCGATCTCTTTGGCGCCGCTTGCGGGCGTCGCCGGAGCCATCTTCCCGACTACTGCGTGATGGCCGCGTTGGGCGCCAGCTCGATGGGAATCTCGAGTGCCTTGCCGCCGGTTGCCGGGAACGGCGGCTCGCCCTTGCCGATGGTTCGCGCCAGCAAGGTGAAGACCGCGTCGTAGTACACGCGCTTGTTCTCGGGCCGGAAGATGCCGTGGCCCTCGTTGTCGAATTCGAGCCACTGCACGTCCTTGTGCAGATCCTGCATGGCGTCGCGCATCTGTTCGCCGTGCGAGATGGGCACGCGCACGTCGAGCTTGCCGTGCACGATCAGCGTGGGTGCGACGATCCGATCGGCGTGCTTCAGCGGCGAGACACTGTCGAAGGAAGTCTTCATCAGCTTTTCGTCGCCGAGACGGTTGCGGACGAACTCGCGTGCCACTGCGTTCCTGCTCATGTCCGAGTCGTCGTGCAGCATGCGCTGGAGATCTGACACGCCCGCGACACTGACACCGCACTTGTACAGTTCCGGCGTCTTCTCGAGGCCCCACAGGGCCGCATAGCCGCCGTAGCTGCCGCCGATGATGCAGATCCGCGCAGGGTCGGCGATCTTCTGGTCGATGAGGTAGTGGACTCCGGCCGTGATGTCGTCCTGCATCGCTTGGCCCCACTGGCCGAATCCGGCTTCTTCGAACTTCTTGCCGAAGCCTTCCGAGCCGCGAAACTGCGGCTGGAACACGGCGTAGCCGTGGGCGGCATAGAGCTGCACTTCATTGTTGAACTCCCAGCGGTCGCGAGCTTGCGGGCCGCCGTGGATCAGCACGATCAGAGGCGCCGGCTTCGTCGGTTTGCCTGGCAGAGTCAGGTATGCGGGTATCGGCAGCCCGTCGAATGACGGGTAGGTCAGCGTCTGCATGGGTTGCATGCGGGTCGTGTCGATCCCGGGCAGGCGTCTTGCGATCTGCTTGAGCTTCATCGCGTGGGTGTCCAGCAGGAACCAACTGCCGGGATCGACGTCGGAGTAGGAGTAGATGAGCAGGTGATCGGAGCTGTTGCGCTGGATCGAATTGACGTGGTCGGGCAGCGCGGCGTCGATGGCCGTCTGCAGGCGCGCGTAGCGGGATTCGAACCAGTAGGTGTGGCGTTTCAGGCCGTCGGTCACGACGTCCTGGAGTTCGCCGTCGCCGTCGCCGGCAATGGCAGTGACGTCTTCGCTGGTATGCGCCGCAAGTTCGTCGACGAAGGCGTGCTTGACGACGTCATAGTCCCAGATGGCCAGCCGGTCGCCGCCGTTGCGAGCTTGCACGATGATGCGGTTCGGGCGGTTCGGCACGAACAGCGGTCGGAACGGGTCATCGAGGATCGACCGCTCGTCCACTTTCTGCCAGTCTGCGCCGACGTTCTCGCGGTACCACGTCGTCACGCGCGTCTCGTCCGACCAGAAGGCGGTGTTCATCGTCGTCACGACGCGGATATCGCCGAGGCTGTCGCTGGCCCATCCGGTCAGGTCGCCGCTCACGGACAGGTCGTAGGAGAAATTCTCGTTGGTGTTGACGTTGAGCTTCGACAGCTGATGTTTCGCGGCGTCGCGCATCACGAGGTGCCAGCCGGTCATCTGGCCGGCGGCGTCGCGGAAGGGCTGGGCGTACCCCTGCATCAGGTCGGGGCCAGGCGTTCCGTCGATGCCGAAGATCGCGGCGTCGGCGATCGTGAAGTTCACGGCAATCCTGTCGTCGCTCAGCCAAGTCACGGTACGGGGATAGCGCATGTAGGGCCGGTATTTGCCGGTCTTCCAGAGCCGTGGCTGGACGATCACGTTGCCCTCCAGCGTTTCGGTATCGATCATCGCGATCGCCGAACTCGTGCCGGTCGGGCTGTAGCCGACGGCGGCAACGTGCTTGCCATCGGGCGAGAGTGTCATCGCCGAGTAGATCGGCGTGCGCAGGAAAGGCTCGAGCAACGGATCGAAGCGCGGCGGTGGCTTGATGACGGCGTCGGCGTCGCGGGCGGCGCCGGTCGCGAAGACAGGAAGTGCAGCGGCAAGCAGGGTCGCCAGCAGCGCGCTTTGTGTGAACTTTCTCATGATGATTTCCCTCCGCACGTCGGCGCGTTCGCGCTCTTGCGTGCCCTTTCGTTGCAAAACCGGCGTGGCGCCCTTCAGCCCGCCGCCTCGACCACCCTCTGCAGTTCTTGCTGATCGAGACACTCGTTCGGCGATCCTACTGCGGCGTGCTCGCCGCCGGTGCCGCGCTCGCCAGCGGCGGCGCCGCCCGCGGCACCCAGGGTTGCAGCTTGTTCTTCCCCCGCCAAGGCCCTCGCGCTGGCGATCATGGCGTCGGTCTGTGGCAGCGGCAGCTGGCCTTCGCCGATGGTGCGCGCGAAGTGTCGGAACATCGGATTCCCTCACGACGCCTGCGCACTCATCCTGGTGTGTGACGGCGTCCCTCGTTGAACCATGCGGCGCGTTCGTGCCGCGTCTGTCGTCAGCGCCGATTATGGACAGCGCGTCCGGATTTCACCCGGCGGCTTCCACGCCTTCGTGACTTCTGCCGCAGACGCTTAGCGATCGAGGCTGCGAAGTCCGGCCTGCGATTGCCGAGTCGAAGCGATGCCTGTCGCCAGGACGTCGCTTCAAGGGGCGCCGCGCCCACGCGTACCTCGCCGCTTTACCTCATCGGACGCCGGTCGACGCTGCGCCCGAGACGACAGGTGCGGTCGACGAGAGCAGTGGCGACGACGTACCCGGTGCGGGCGCGAACGGCGGCGTGCCTTTGCCGATCGTGCGCTCCAGCAGCGCGAAGAGCGCGGCGTAGTAGACGCGCCAGGTGTCGTCCAGCTGCGCTCTCGACTGTTCGACCGGGAACTGCAGCAGTTGGACGTCCTTGTGTTCGCGCTCGAGGGCGTCCCGCATGCGCAGGCTGTGCTGCTGTCGCAGGTTCCCTCCGTCCCAACGGTGCACCAGCAGCACCGGCGCCGTGATGCGGTCGGCGTGCTGAGCCGGCGAGACGCTGTCGAAGACCGGTTTCATCGTCTCCCAGTCGCCCACGTGGGTGAGTATCCATTCGCGCCCGCGCGGTGTCGCCTTCGCCGCGGAATCGTCGGTGACCATGCGGCTCAGGTCGCTCGTCCCCTCGAAGCTCACCGCGCACTTGTAGAGGCCGGGATCCTTGGCAACGCCCCACAGGGCCGCATAGCCGCCGTATTCCGAGCCGATGATGCACAGGCGCGCCGGGTCGGCGATGCCGCGTGCGACCAGGTCGCGAACGCCCGCCGTGATGTCGTCCTGCATCGCGAGACCCCATTGCCCGTAGCCGGCCAGCTCGAACTTGCGGCCGAAACCGGTGGATCCCCTGAACTGCGGCTGGAGCACCGCATACCCGCGCGCAGCCAGCGCCTGAACTTCCGCGTCCCACCCCCAGGTATCGCGAGCCTGCGGACCGCCATGGATCAGCACGACCGTCGGCAGCGGTTGGGCGGGGGCTTTCGTCGTGCCCGGCAAGGTCAGGTAGGCCGGCACCGTGACGCCGTCGGCAGCCTTGTAGCGCATCGGCTGCATCGGTGACATCCTTTCAGGATCCACGGCGGGTCGCGCGGCACCGACCTCGACGAGCCGCTTGGTCTTCGCGTCGTACACGAACCAGCGTCCGGGGTCGCGGTCCGAGTACGAGAAGACCAGCGTGCGGTCGGAGTCGCTCGGGCTCAACAGATTGACATGAGCCGGGCGCGCCGCGTCGATGACCGCCTGCAGCGCACCCACCGACGCATCGAGCCACAGCGTCTGCGGCATCAGCCCGTGAAGGTAAACGCTGCGAGGCTCCTCGAGCTGGTCGTCGGCTCGAACGCCGACGATGTCGTCGGTGTCGTGGGCCGCCATCAGCTCGCCGAACGCGCGCTTGACCGGGTCGTAGTGCCACAGGGCCATCGTGTCCAGGCCGTTGTTGGCGAGGACGATGGCGTCGTTGGTTCCTGCCGACAGGATCAACGGCGTCCAGTCCGGATCCCGCACCGAGTATTCGTCCAGCTTGATCCATGGCGAGGACTCGCTGGCGCGATACCACTGCGAGATGCGGCTCGCGGGTGTCCAGCCGGCGGCCGAGATCGTCTTGATCATGCGCACGTCGCCGCGCGAATCGGCGGTGAACCGCAGCAGTTCGCCGGGCGCGTCGAGGTTGATCCGCTGCGTCTCGCCCGTGCGGACGTCGATGCGCGAAAGCGAGTCGGCCGCGCTGTCTCGCCAGACGAGCACCCGGTCGGACTGCTTTCCGTTCTCCCGCCCCTGGAAGGCCACGCGCCAGCCGAGATCCATCACCGGCTTGCCCTGAAGGTCGAAGGCCTGGGCGTGGGCGTTCCTGAAGTTGACCGCCACCCTCTCGTCGTTCAGCCAGCGCAGCTCGTAGGGCGCGTTGAACTGCTTCAACTCGCTGTCGCGCCGCCCGCGCGCGCCGGCGAACAGCACGTGCGACTGCGTGGCGAGGTCGATGATGACGCAGGTCGTCCATTCGCCGTTGGTCTCGATCGCCGCGAGGTGCTTGCCATCCGGCGACAGCGCCATCTGCAGGTACATCCGCGGCGCGATCAGGGGTTCGACCAACGGGTCGCGCACCGGGCCGCCGGTCGCGTCCCCCGCGCGCGCGCCAGGGGCCAGGGTCACGGCCAGCAGCATCGCGGCCAGCGCGCCGCCAAGTTGCCGCGTCGTTTTCATGAAGCCTCCTCCTCGTACGGCGCCTGTGGCGCTCGTGTTGGTCGGATGCGCGTCGGCCGCGCGTCGGCCGCGCGTCCAATTCGTCCTCGCTGCACGCTATCCGAACGCGTCGCCGGCGCCTACCGGTGCAATCACCAAAGACCGGTCCGCGCCGGACCTCAGCCCGCCGCCTCGACCACCATCTGCAGCCGCTGCTGCCCCTGGAACTCGTCGATGCTCAGCCGATACGCGAGGCGCACGCGCTCGGCGACGGGCTCGGCGTGGCCGAACCAGATGGCGTCGCGCAGCTGGCCGGCGTGGCGCACGCGCAGCTTCAGGTGCTTCGCGCCGACGAGGCGCTGCTGCACGACGTCGACCTCGTCGCAGAACGTCGGCGCCTCGAAGCCCTGGCCCCAGACCTGCGCGTCGAGCGCGGCGACGGTCGTCGTGTTGAACCATTCGACCGCGAGCGGGCCGTCGGTCGCGAGCACGCGCGACAGCGCTGCGGGGCTCAGCCACTCCTGGGCGACGGCCGAGAACGCGCGGTCGAAGGTCTCGAAGTCCTCGCGCGCGATCGTGCAGCCCGCGGCCATCGAGTGGCCGCCGAACTTGCGCAGCAGGCCTTCGTGGCGCTTGCTGACGAGGTCGAGCGCGTCGCGCAGGTGGAAGCCCGCGATCGAGCGGCCCGAGCCCTTGAGGTGGCCGTCGGCGCCGACCGCGAACACGAAGGTCGGCCGGTGCAGGCGATCCTTCATGCGGCCCGCGACGATGCCGACCACGCCCTCGTGGAAGCCTTCGTGGAACAGCGCCAGCGCGGCCGGCGGCGCACCGGTCGGCATGATCTGCTCCATCAGCACCTCGGCCTGCTCGCGCATGCCGGCCTCGACGTCGCGCCGCTCGCGGTTGATGCGATCGAGTTCGGCCGCGAGCTCGGCGGCGCGCGTCGGGTCGTCGGTGAGCAGGCACTCGATGCCCAGCGTCATGTCGGCGAGCCGGCCGGCGGCGTTCAGGCGCGGGCCGAGCGCGAAGCCGAAGTCGAACGCGCTCGCGCGCTCGTGCTTGCGCGCGGCGACGTGGAACAGCGCCGCGACGCCCGGCTGCATGCGCCCGGCGCGGATGCGCTTGAGGCCTTGCGCGACGAGGCGGCGGTTGTTGGCGTCGAGCCGGACGACGTCGGCCACCGTGCCGAGCGCGACGAGGTCGAGCAGCGCGTCGAGCCGCGGCTGGCTCGCGGCGTCGAAGCGGCCGCGCGCGCGCAGCTCGGCGCGCGTGGCCAGCAGCGTGTAGAACATGACGCCGACGCCCGCGAGCGCCTTGCTCGCGAACTCGCAGCCGGGCTGGTTCGGGTTGACGATGACGTTGGCGTCCGGCAGCACGACCGCGTCGCCGACGAGCGCCGGCAGGTGGTGGTCGGTGACGAGCACGTCGATGCCGCGTTCGCGCGCGTGCGCCACGCCGGCGAGGCTGGCGATGCCGTTGTCGACCGTGACGAGCAGGTCGGGCCGCGGCGGGCGCGACGCGTCGAACGGGCTGCCGGCGCCGTCGTCGCCGCACGCGAGGTCGACGATGGTGGGCGTCAGGCCGTAGCCGTGCAACTGGCGATCGGGCACGACGTACGACAGCCGCGCGCTCGGCGCCCCGAGCATCTGCAGGCCGCGCAGCGCGACGGCGCAGGCGGTGGCGCCGTCGCAGTCGTAGTCGGCGACGACGACGATGCGCTGGCCCTGCTCGATCGCGTCGGCCAGCAGGCGCGCAGCCTCGGCGCTGCCGCGCAGCGTGGACGGCGGCAGCAGCTGCGCCATCGTGTCGTCGAGTTCCTCCGCGCTGCGCACGCCGCGCGACGCGAACAGGCGCGCGAGCAGCGGGTGGACGCCGGCCTGCTCGAGCGCGAAGGCGGTGCGCGGCGGGACGTCGCGGACGTGGAGGCGGGGAGACTCGCTCATCGCGCGCAGGCTTTCTCGGACGTGGGGCGCGGCATGGTCACAGCGCCTGCAGCGACGACGCCACGGAAGCGCCGGCGCCGCTGAACACGCGCTTCCACCACGGACGATCGACGGGCTGCCAGGTGCGCGTGAAGCGTTCGCCGCACAACGTCAGGCGCGCGCCCGCGGGCGGGCGGTCGACGAGCTCGCCCAGGCGCTGGGCGTCGAGATCGTGCCATATCTCGGCCCAGGCGCTCCAGTCCTCCGCCAGCGTGTGCAGCCGCAGGCGCGCGTCGACGATCACGTCGGCCGGCAGGGCGGCGCTCGCCGGCTGCGTGCTGCCGGTACCGTTGAGCCAGAACGAGTTCACGGTCAGCGCGCCGCGCGCTTCGCGGGCATCGTTGAGCGGGTGCACGTACAGCAGCATCTGCACCTCGCTCTGCAGCCGTCGCACCAGCAGCGCGCCGGCGTCGTCGTTGAGCCAGAGGTCGACATTGCGCCCGATCACGCGGTCGATCGACGCCGTGGGCAGCGTCGCGAGCGACGGGTGGCTCACGTACCACCGCTTGTCGCCCGCCCGATGCCACGTCCAGCCGAGTTCGGTGAACAGCGGGGCGAGCGCGTCGTGCAACGTGCGTTCCTCGGCGTCGTCGAGATCGAGCAACGCCGGGTCGACGAGGTTGACCTGGTCCCGTCCGACGTGCCAATGCGTCAGCGTCACCTGCCCCCAACCGCTGCCGACCTCGGGCGCGAAGCCGTTGCGTCGCGCGGCCTCGGCGGCGAACGGCAGCAGGCCGTCGGCGACGGGCCAGCCTCGCAGGCGCGCGAGCAGCCGCTCGTGCGGCAGGGACAGCGTGTACTCGGGCTCCTCGGGCTCCTCGGGGTCCGCCACCGTCGGCGCTTCATCGACGACCGCCCAGCGCGCGAGCAGGCGCTCCAGGTTCGGCAGCGACAGCGTGCCGAGGGTGTGCACGGCGGCGTCGGACAGGGCCGAGGCGTAGGGGATCACGAGATGCATGGGCCGATTATCCCGTGCGCTGCCGGACCACGTGAAACGGCCCGCGGGCCATCGCCGGCGGGCGGGTCGTGCCGGGGGCACGCAGCCCCGCGTGCGATCGATGCGCCGGGAAGGTCAGTCCCGGGCGCGGGCGGCCCGGTGTTCTTCCATCGCGGCGACGGCGCGCTCGAAGGTGTCGCCGAGGCCGCTCGTGCGGTTGCGCATGGCCAGGCCCAGCGCGGCCGACAGCTCCGCGCCCTGCAGGCCCTGCTCGAGGCGGCGCAGCAGCGCCATCGCCTCGGCGGTGGTGCACTCGACGCCGAGCACGACGAAGCGGTCGTCGTCCAGGCGGGCGAGGGTGTCGGGCTTGCGCACGGTCTGGCGCAGCGCCTGCGCGGCGCGCACAAGCACGGCGTCGTAGCCGAGCTGGCCCAGCTCCGAGCCGTCGCGGCGCGGCATGCCGTCGAGCTCGACCGCGACCACGCAGGCGGTCGCGCCGTAGCGGCGGCAGCGCTCTTCCTCGACGGCCAGCGCCGCCTCCCAGCCGCGCCGGTTGGCGAGGCCGGTGAGGGCGTCGGTGAGCGCCTCCGAGCGCGCGGTCTCGGCCTCGCGGGCGAGCGCGGTGGTGTTCAGCTCGGCGCTCAGCAGCCCGCTGAGCATGTCGGCGAGCACCTCGACCATCGGCTGCTCCTCGGTGATGCGCGACGGCATCGGCTCGGGGTTCAGGCCGCACAGCGTGCCGAACAGCGCGCCCTGGGCGTCGACCAGCGGCACGCCGACGTAGGCGCCGATCGGCAGCCGCTGCGTCGCCGGCAACGCGCGGTAGGTGGGCACGTCGGCCACGCGCGGGGCGACGCGCGGGCCCTCGCCGCGCACCATGCGCGAGCAGAAGGTGTCGGCCCAGCGGAAGACGTCGCCCTCGCGGACGCCGTAGCCGTGGCCCTCGGCGGCGAGCACGACCCAGTCCTCGTCGTCGGTGCGCGTGACCATCCACAGGTCCATGCCGATGCGGCCGTGCAGGAAGGAGAGCACCTCCCTCGAGGCGCCTGCGAAATCAGGTGCTTTCATCTCTTCTTGTCCTTGCGGAGTGGGGCCCTCGTCCCGAATTCCCAGCGGCCCATCTTACGCACTTGGCCGCCACCTAGAATGCGCCATTGCCAGCGTTTCTCCACGCGGGCGGAGAAATTCGGTGCCTTTTGAGTGGTTAATTGGCTGGCGCTACACGCGCGCCGGCCGCGCCGGACGGCGCAACGCGTTCATTTCGTTCATCTCCCTCGTCGCCATGATCAGCATCGGGCTCAGCGTCGCGACGCTGATCATCGTGCTGTCCGTGATGAACGGCTTCCAGAAGGAGGTGCGCGACCGCATGCTGTCGGCCATCCCGCACGTGCAGATCATGGAGGAGAGCGGCGACGCCGTGCCCGACTGGCAGTCGATCGCGAAGAAGGTGCAGTCGCTCGACCCCGGCGTGCGCGGCGCGGCGCCGTACACGGAGACGCAGTCGCTCGTCGCGCACGGCGACGGCATGCGCGGCGCGGTGGTGCGCGGCGTCGACCCGGCCGAGGAAGGCAACATCACCGCGCTCGCGGCCGAGCTCGGCCAGCAGGGCATCCTGCAGAAGCTGGCCGCGGGCAGCTGGAACATCGTGCTCGGCGGCGAACTGGCGCGCGCGCTGGGCGTGGGCGTCGGCGACCAGGTCACCGTCATCGCGCCGGGCGCGCAGGTGACGCCCGCGGGTGCGCTGCCGCGGTTGAAGTCGTTCAACGTGGTCGGCGTGTTCAACGTCGGCCACTACGAGTACGACAGCGCGCTGGCGCTGGCCAACATCGACGACACCGCCAAGCTCTACCGCACCGGCGGCCCGACCGGCGTGCAGCTGCGCCTGGCCGACGTGCAGGATGCGCGCGCCACGGCGAGCCGGCTCGCGCAGTCGCTCGGCGACACCCTGCGCGTGCAGGACTGGACGCGCACCAACGCCAACTGGTTCGACGCCGTGCAGGTCGAGAAGACGATGATGTTCATCATCCTGCTGCTGATCGTCGCCATCGCCGCGTTCAACCTCGTCACGATGCTCGTGATGACGGTGACCGACAAGCAGTCCGACATCGCGATCCTGCGCACGCTCGGCGCGAGCCCGCGCTCGATCATGGGCATCTTCATGGTGCAGGGCGCGGCGGCGGGCATCGCGGGCACGATCGGCGGCGCGCTGTTCGGGCTGCTGGTCGCGTTCAACATCCCGGTGATCGTGCCGTTCATCGAGCATGTGCTACACCGCACGTTCATCCCGGCCGGCATCTACCTGATCGACCACATGCCCAGCGACCCGCAGCTCGGCGACATCGTCCCCGTCTGCCTGTTCTCACTGCTGTTCGCGTTCGGCGCGACGGTCTATCCGAGCTGGAACGCCAGCCGCGTCCGCCCGGCCGAGGCCCTGCGCTATGAATGACATGACCGCATCGAAGACCGCGCCCGGCACCGTCGTGCTGCAGGCCGCCGGCCTCGGCCGCCATTTCACCGAAGGCGGGCTCGACGT
>JASLEM010000229.1 GCA_030151165.1 Burkholderiaceae bacterium | reverse complement strand
TGGCCGTCGACCATCCGACGCCGGCGCAGGCGCTGCCGCTGGTGCGCGACGTCATCGAGACGCTGCGCAAGTCGTCGGACGCCGACTGGAGCCGCGTGCTGGGCGTCGGCCTGGCGGTGCCCGGGCCGTTCGACGTCGAGGGCCTGAGCGCCGTCGGCCCGACCGCGTTGCCGGGCTGGCAGGACCTGTCGATCGCGCAGCAGATCGGCAACGCGATCGGCATGCCGGTCATCATGGAGAACGACGCCACCGCCGCCGCGATCGGCGAGCGCCTGCACGGCGTCGCGCGCACGTTCCGCAGCTTCACGTACCTGTTCATCGGCACCGGCCTCGGCGCGGGCATGTTCCACGACGGCCACCTGTACAAGGGCTCGGGCCACAACGCCGGCGAGATCGGCCACATGATCGTCGTGCCGGACGGCCGCGCCTGCCCGTGCGGCAACCGCGGCTGCCTGGAACGCTACGTCTCGCTGCAAGCCGCGTACGAGGCGCTCGAGATCAAGGACCTCGCCCATGCGAGCCCGCAGATGCTGCTCGACCCGAGCCCCGCGGCGCGCGCCCGCCTGGACGGCTGGCTGGACGAGGCGGCGCAGCGCCTGCGCCAGGCGGTCAACATCCTCGAGTCGATGCTGGACGCCGAGGCCGTCGTCATCGGCGGCTTCCTGCCGTCGTCCGTGCTCGCGCTGCTCATCGAGCGCCTCGAGCCGCTGCACACCTCCGTGGCCGCGCGCCGCAATCGCCAGACGCCGCGCGTGATCGCCGGCCTCGCGGGCCACGACACCGCCGCGCTCGGCGCCGCGGCGCTGCCGATCTTCGACGAGCTCAATCCGAACCTGGGCGTGTTGTTGAAGGCGGAGGCGCATGCGTAGCGGCAGACGGAGGACGGTTTCTTTTTCGGGCTAGTCCAATTTCATTGGGCATTGCGAACCGGTCGACGCTTCGGGGTGTCGACCGGATTTTTTTCGGGCAAAAAAAGAGGTGAGTCGAGAGACGCGACTCACCTCCACCCACCAGACTGGAACGCGCCGCCCGCTATCGATTCGGACGGTGGCCTCGCGGCCCTCAGGAGCGTTCCAGGTGTCGCGGGCGGGCCCTCAGGAAGTATCTTCCCGCCAAACGTCACGGCACGAAACCAATGTACTACCACTCGATGGAATGGTACTAGGTACTATCCCGCCGTTCCTGTGGCGACGCCAGGCGGCTGGTCTGCATCGCGATCGCCATCGCTGACGAAAAAAGGGCGCGGCCCCCCGCGGCGCCGCGCCCTTCGAGATCGCGAGGCCCGCGGCTCACAGCGAGAAGCGCACCCCCGCGTAGTACTGGCGGCCGCTGGTGTACAGCGCCTCCATCTGGCTCTTGTTCTCGCCGTAGTACTTCAACGTCGGGTTGTTGAGATTCAGCGCGTCGAACGTGAACGTCAGCAGCTTGTTCAGCTTGTACTCGGCCGACAGCGCCAGCGTGCCGACGCCCGCCTCGTGCTGCGCGAAGCTGGAGTTCAGGCCCGCCAGGAAGCTCGAGCGGTAGGTGTAGGCCAGGCGCGTGCTGAAGGTGTCGTCGTCGTAGTACGCCTCGAGGTTGTAGGTGTTCTTCGAGTTGCCGACCATCTCCGCGCCCGACGACGTCTTGCCGTCCGTGTACGTGTAGTTCGCGACCGCGCCGAGGTTCCACCACAGCGCCTGCTGGTAACCGAGCTCGAAGCCCTTGTTCTTCGCGCTGATGTTGACCGGCGAGGTGATCTGGTAGACGGCCTCGGTGTGGTGCGTCGTGTCGAAGAAGCTGATCGGCGCGGTGCCGTAGTCGACGTAGGAGTTGACGTCCATGTAGAACACGCCGACCGACAGCAGCGACTTCGGCGCGAAGTACCACTCGAGCGTCGCGTCGTAGTTCGTCGAGCGCACCGGCTTCAGGTCGGGGTTGCCGCCGTTGCCGGTGTGCAGCGTGTCGTCGAGCGAGACCGCGGTCGCGAGCGCGCTGTAGTCGGCACGCGCCATCGTCTTGGCCACCGCCAGGCGCGCGACGAGCTCCTTGGTCAGGTCGAACTTGAAGTTGGCGCTCGGGAGGAAGTCGGTGAACGTGTGCTCGACGAGCGTCGGCGTGAAGAGCCCGTGCGAGTTGCCGCCCGGATCCTCGGCGCCGCTCGACACGTTCGACAGCGACTGCTGCTTCGTCCGCGCGATGCGCAGGCCGACGTTGCCGCGCCAGCCCGTGCCCGCCATGTTGACCATGCCGTAGGCCGCGCCGTCCTTCTCCTTGACGCTGAACTCGGCCGGCCAGTTCTCGGTGCTCGCGAAGCCGCCGTTGGTGGCGTACTGCCTGACCCACGCCTCGACCGCGCTCGGGTCGAGCTGCCAGACGTTGCGCAGCAAGCCGGCGCCGCCGCCGAAACCCGAGCCGAAGTTGCCCGGGTAGGTCGCGCCGCCCCACGCCGGCTTCGGCGCGTCGTCGCTGAAGTCGCACGGGCCGGGCATCGCCGCGTTGCTCGGCGGCTGGCAGCTGTCGTTGATCGGCCAGACGGTGTGGCGGCTGTGCTGGGCGTAGCGCACGCCGAACTTGGCGGACTCGAAGATGCCCGAATCGATCGCGAGGTCGGCGTCGAGCGTGGCGTACTTCTCGCTGTCGTACGTGAACACGCGGTCGTGCGCGCCGCCTTCGGTGAACGCGCTCGAGTTGAAGTTGGCGACGTCCGCGCCCGGGAACGACAGGTCGGCCGCGCCCATGCCGTGCAGCGCGTAGTTCATGCCGGTGTTGCCGTCGAGGCCGATGCCCGCGGAGTAGCCGTACTCGTTGGGCGTCTTGCCGATGCCGTGCGTGTAGCCGGCGTCGGCCGACAGCGTCAGCGTGTCGGTCGCGCGCAGCTTGGCGTTGATGTCGCCGTAGTAAGTCTCCGCGCCCTCGTGCGGGCGGTAGTTCTGGTCGACCTCCGCCGGCACCGCCTCGAACAGGTCGCCCGGGTCGGTCGACCGCGCGAGCGCGATGCCCGCGGCGACGGCCGCCGGCGAGAAGTTCGCCGAGACGAGCGTATTGTTCTTGACGACGTAGGTGTCCGGCGCCGCGAAGGTGACGAGGCTCGCGGGGGTGCTGTAGAAGCTGCGGTTGTAGTTGCTGGCGTCGAGCTTCGAGTAGAAGCCGTTGGCGTCGATCGTCAGTGCGCTGGTGGGCTTCACCTGCACGTCGAGCAGGCCGCCGGTACGCTTGCGGGTCTGCTCGAACAGCGCGGAGTTCACGCCGAAGGGCGCGAGCACGCCGGCGAGGTCGGGGTGCGCGGTCGCGGCGACGCTGCCCGGGTCGATCGTGCCGTAGCCGAAGGTCTCCTGGCCGTCGCGGCGCTCGTGGCGCGTCTCCGAGAACACCTGCAGCAGCACGCCCGCGGTGCTCGCGTCGTTCTTCCAGTTGACGAGCGCGTTGAGCTGCGGGTCGCTCTTCTTCGCGAGGTCGGCGTAGATGACCTGCGCCGACGCCTCGACCGTCAACGCCTTCTTGAAGTCGAGCGGCTGGCGCGTCTCGATGTTGACCGAGCCGGCGACGCCGCCCTCGGGCAGGTCGGCCGTCTGGCTCTTCGCGACGGTGACCGAGCGCACGATCTCGGACGGCAGCAGCGAGTAGCTGACGCTGCGGCCGACGACGCCTTGCTGGTCGAGGATGAACCAGTCGCCGGACGCCACCGCGTGGCCGTTGATCAGCGTCTGCGTCAGGCTGGGGCTGGTGCCGCGGATGCTGACGCGGTCGTTCTCGGAGAAGCCGCCTTCGCCGCCGGCCGACGACGCGATGTTGACGCCCGGCACGCGCTGGATCGCGTCGGCGACGTTCTTGTCCGGCAGCTTGCCGATGTCGTCGGCGGTGACGACCTCGACGACCGAGTCGGCGTTGCGCTTGCGATTGAGCGAGGCCTCCAGCGAGGCGCGCAGGCCCGTCACCTCGACGCGCTGCACGTCGTTCGCGGCCGGGGCCGGCGCGGCCGACGAGGCGGCGGACGCAGGCGGCGCGGCGGCGGTCGCGGCCTGCGCGAAGACCTGCACCGGCGCGAACGCACCGAACAGGGCCAGGGCCGCGGCGGCGGCGATCGGGTGTCGTTGGAGGTTCATGCGCTGTTTTCTCTCAAGTCAAATGAGTTGATTTAATGAATCATACGGATCTGCTCCTCCTGCGGTTCACTGGTTTTCACTGATCTTTCGCATGGCAGACACACTCGCCGCGCGCGGAACGCGGTCGCGGCCCGTGCTGTCCCGAGGATTCGTCGGCGCGACAAGTCGCTGATGCGGGCCGCGGAACAAATCGCGCCGCGGGCAGGCCGCCAGTCCGGCGATGGACAGCCCGGCGACGAGGCGCGCCGCTATGCTTGGGGCCCTGGCGCGCGCGTGCGCGCCGAGGCCTTCGTCCCGCGCATCCATGACCTCGCCCCTGCCCCCCATCGCCGAATGGCACGGCGTCACCCGCGACGTCTTCGACCACGAGATCCTCCCGCGCAACGAGCCCGCGATCCTGCGCGGGCTCGTTGCCGGCTGGCCCGCGGTGGCGCGGGCGCGCGAGTCGTCGCTGGCGATCGCGAAGTACCTCGCCGGCCTGGACAACGGCACGCCGGTCGACGCGCTGATGACCAAGCCGGAGGAGCAGGGCCGCATCTTCTACGACGCCTCGATGGCCGGCTTCAACTACCTGCGCACGCTGCAGCCGGTCACCCGCGTGCTGGAACAGGCGCTGCGCTACGCCCAGTTCGACAGCGCCCCCGCGGTGGCGGTGCAGAGCGCGCTGATCGCCCGCTGCATGCCCGGCTTCAAGCGCGACAACGTGCTGACGCTGCTGGACGCCGGCGTCTAGCCTCTCCTGTGGGTGGGCACGGCCATCGTCACGCCGTCGCACTTCGACGAGTCGCACAACATCGCCTGCTGCGTGGCCGGGCGCCGCCGCTTCACGCTCTTTCCGACCGAGCAGATCTCCAACCTCTACATCGGCCCGCTCGATCACGCGCCGACCGGCACGCCGATGTCGCTGGTCGACTTCGCCAAGCCGGACTTCGAGCGCTTCCCGCGCTTTCGAGAGGCGCTGGCGCATGCCCGCGTGGCGGAGCT
>JASLEM010000228.1 GCA_030151165.1 Burkholderiaceae bacterium | reverse complement strand
CGCGTCGATCGTGCCGTCGGCGAGGCCGGCGCGCAGCGCGTCGCGATCCTTGCCCTGGCGCAGCGGCGGCGTCAGGCGCATGTCCGAGTTGAAGTAGCCGATGTCGACGTCGGTCAGGTGCAGCGAGTTGATGCTGACGTCCGCCGTGACGGGCAGGCCTTCGGCCTTCGCGCGGCGCACGAGCTCGACGCCCGCGGCGCTCGACAACCGGCACAGGTGCACGCGCGCGCCCGTCGCGCGCATCAGCTCGAGGATGGTGTGCAGCGCGATCGTCTCCGCCGCGACCGACACGCCCGACAGCCCGAGCCGCGTCGCGACGGCGCCGCTGGCCGCGACGCCGCCACTCAGCGAGCGCTCCTGCGGCCGCAGCCACACGGCGTAGCCGCTCGTGCTCGCGTACTGCATCGCGCGCATCAGCGTGAGGTTGTCGTGCATCGGCGCCTCGGCCTGCGAGAAGCCGACGCAGCCGGCCTCGGTCAGCGCGAGCATCTCGGTGAGCTCCTTGCCGGCGAGCTGCTGCGTGAGCGCGCCGAGCGGGAACAGGCGGCAGCGGCTCAGCTTGCGGGCGCGGAACTTGAGCATGTCGACCAGGCCCGGCTCGTCGAGCGGCGGGTCGGTGTCGGGCGGGCAGACGAGGCTCGTCACGCCGCCGGCGGCGGCCGCGGCGAGCTCGCTCTCGAGCATGCCCGGTCCCGGCTCGCGCAGTTGCGCGGACAGATCGACCAGCCCCGGCGCGACGACGCAGCCGTCGGCCTCGATGGTGCGCTCGGGCGCGAAGTCGGCGGGCACGTTGCCGATGGCGACGATGCGGCCGGCGGCGACCGCGACGTCGGCGGCCTCGTCGCGGCCGCTGGCGGGGTCGACGACCCGGCCGTTGCGGATGAGAATCTTCATGCGTCGTTCCCGGCAAGAATGGACATCACGGCCATGCGCACGGCGATGCCGAACGTGACCTGCGGCAGGATCACGCTGTGCGATCCGTCGGCGACGCGGGAGTCGATCTCGACGCCGCGGTTGATCGGCCCCGGGTGCATCACGATCGCGTCCGGCTTCGCGAGCGCCAGCATGTCCTCGGTCAGGCCGTAGCTGCGGAAGTATTCGCTCGCGCTCGGCAGCATCGCGCCGGCCATGCGCTCGTTCTGCAGGCGCAGCATGATGACGACGTCGGCGTCCTTCACGCCTTCGCGCATGTCGTGGCACACGCGCACGCCCATGTCGCGCAGGTCGCCCGGCACGAGGGTCTTCGGGCCGACGGCGCGGATCTCGGGCACGCCGAGCGTGGTGAGGGCGTGGATGTCGGAGCGCGCGACGCGCGAGTGCACGATGTCGCCGACGATCGCCACCGTCAGCTCGTTGAACGATTTCTTGTAGTGGCGGATCGTGTACATGTCGAGCAGCGCCTGCGTCGGATGCGCATGGCGGCCGTCGCCGGCGTTGACGACATGCACGTGCGGCGCGCAGTGGCGCGCGATCAGGTACGGCGCGCCCGACTCGCTGTGGCGCACGACGAACATGTCCGCGTGCATCGCCGACAGGTTGGCGATGGTGTCGAGCAGGCTCTCGCCCTTGGACGCCGAGGACTTCGCGATGTCGAGGTTGATCACGTCGGCCGACAGCCGCTTGGCCGCGATCTCGAACGTGGTGCGCGTGCGCGTCGAGTTCTCGAAGAACAGGTTGAACACGCTCTTGCCGCGCAGCAGCGGCACCTTCTTCACGTCCCGGTCGTTGACGGACAGGAACGTGCCGGCGGTGTCCAGGATCTGCGTCAGCACCGCGCGCGGCAGGCCTTCGATCGACAGCAGGTGGATCAGCTCGCCATGGGCGTTGAGCTGGGGATTTCGTCGCGCGAGCATCAGTGGGCCTCCTTGACGGCGAAGGTGAATCGGCCGTCGTGCTCGCGCGCGAGCGACAGCTTCTGCGCGGCCGGCAGCGCCAGCTTCGCGGCGGCGAAGACCGGCGCGATCGGCAGCTCGCGGCCGCCGCGGTCGACCAGCACCGCGAGGTCGACCGACGCGGGCCGGCCGTAGTCGAACAGCTCGTTGACGACCGCGCGGATCGTGCGGCCGGTGTAGATCACGTCGTCGATCAGCAGCACGTGCGCGCCGTCGATCTCGAACGGCAGCGCGGTCGCGCCTTCCGACGAGCCGAGGCCGCGCTCGCCGAAGTCGTCGCGGTGCATCGTGCTGGAGATCGTGCCGCAGGGTTGCGCCGTCTTGAGGTCGGCGGCGAGGCGTTCGGCCAGCCAGGCGCCGCCCGACCAGATGCCCACGAGCACCGTCGTGGGCGTCAGCAGGCGCGACACGCCCGTCCGCAGCTCGCCGTACAACGCCTCGGCGTCGAGCGATAAGTTGGTCATTCGTGTTCCCGGAAAAACTGTTCGAGTATCAAGGCCGCGGCGGCGGCATCCGCATCGCGCGCCCCGTCGGCTTCGGCATCGACGGTCGTGTAGCGCTCGTCGACCTCGTGCACCGCGAGCCGGAAGCGTCCGTGCAGCTGGCGGCCGAAGCGGCGCGCGCGCACCGTATTCTCGTGCTCGGCGCCGTCGGGGTGGAACGGGACGCCGACCACGAGCGCGTCCGGCGTCCACTCCTTGACCAGCGCCTCGATCGCCTTGAAGCGCGCCTCGCCCTCGAGCGCCACCGTGCGCAGCGGCTGGGCCGTCTTCATCAGGCTGTTGCCGGTCGCGACGCCGACGCGCCGGGTTCCGAAATCGAAGGCGAGGAACGACCGGACGGCGCGAGCCCCTGTCGCTGCCGTCATGCGTGCCCGGCCTCCTGGCTGAGCATGCGCGGATCGACGCCCAGCAGCGCGAGCGCGCGTTCGTAGCGTTGTTCGATCGGCGTGTCGAAGATGATCTCGGGCGCGGCGTCGACGTTGAGCCAGCCGTTGCGGCCCAGCTCCTCCTCGAGCTGGCCGGTGGCCCAGCCGCTGTAGCCGAGCGTCACGAGCACGCGGCGCGGGCCGTTGCCGTGGGCCATGGCCTCGAGCACGTCCTTGCTGGTCGTCATCTCGAGGCCGCCGGGCACCGACAGCGTCGAGCTGTACTGCAGCGCGCCGTCCTCGCGCTCGTGCAGCACGAAGCCGCGCTCGGTCTGCACCGGGCCGCCGTAGAACACGGGCTGCTCGCCGAGGTCGTCGCTGGACAGCGTGAGGTCGACCTTCTCGAACAGGTTGCGCAGGCGGATGTCGACCGGCTTGTTGATCATCAGGCCCAGCGCGCCCTTCTCGCTGTGCTCGCACAGGTAGACGACGGCGCCGGAGAACGCCTCGTCGACCATCCCCGGCATCGCGATGAGGAACTGGTTGGTCAGGTTGATCGGGTCGGAAGCCATGCGGCGATTTTAGGGCAGCGGCGGGCCCACAATCGGCCGCCATGGTGATCAAACCCCGCAATCCCTCCCGCGGCGCCGGCGCGGCCCGCGAATCGCACGAACCGGCGCGCCGCCACGAGCGCGCGCTGGTCTGGTTCCGGCGCGACCTGCGCACCGGCGACCACCCCGCGCTGGCGCGCGCGCTGCGCGACGCCGACGCCGTCTGGTGCGTCTTCGTGCTCGACAGCACCATCCTGCACGGTCTGCCGCCGCGCGACCGCCGCGTCGCCTTCATCCGCGACAGCCTCGCCGACCTCGACGCCCGGCTGGCGGCGCTCGCGAAGGCGTCGGGCAGCGGCGCGAAGGTGCAGCTGATCGTGCGCCACGCCGACCCGGTCGACGAAATCCCGCGCCTGGCCGCGGCGCTCGACGTCCAGGCCGTCTTCGCCCACCACGACGACGACCCCGCCGCGCTCGCGCGGGACGCGCGCGTGGGCGAGGCGCTCGCAGCCGACGGCCGCCGGCTGCGCACCGGCAAGGATCACGTGGTCTTCGAGCGCGACGAGATCCTGACCGGCGGCGGCACGCCGTACGGCGTCTTCACGCCCTACAAGAACGCCTGGCTGAAGGCGCTGCACGCGCACCCCGCGCTGCTGGGCGCGGCCCCGAGCGACATCAACGGCCACGCGCTCGCCGCCCTGCCCGCGGCGCTGAAGTCCCCGTGGAAGGACGGCGCGCCGGTGCCGGCGCTCGAGGAGTTCGGCTTCGAGGCCCGCGCGACCAATGCGCTCGACGACCCCGGCCTGCGCCCCGGCGAGACCGGCGGCGACGAGCTGCTCGACGAATTCCTCGACCGCATCGACGACTACGACGACACGCGCGACTTCCCCGCGAAGCCCGGCCCCAGCCACCTCGGCGTCCAC
Source organism: Burkholderiaceae bacterium (assembly GCA_030151165.1). Next base: position 833 of record JASLEM010000228.1, on the reverse strand, counting down.
CTGCGCTTCGGCACGCTGTCGATCCGCCGCCTCGTCACGCTCGCCACGCAGCGCGTCGAGGGCGGCAGCAAGGGCGCGCAGACGTGGCTGTCGGAGCTCGTCTGGCGCGATTTCTACCACCAGGTGCTGCACCACCATCCGCACGTCGTCGCGCACGCCTACCGCGCCGATTGCGACGACCTGCGCTGGGAAAGCGGCGCCGCCGCGGAAGCGCATTTCGCCGCCTGGTGCGAAGGCCGCACCGGCTACCCGCTGGTCGACGCCGGCATGCGCCAGATCAACGCGACCGGCTACATGCACAACCGGCTGCGCATGATCACGGCCAGCTTCCTGACCAAGGACCTGGGCATCTCGTGGCAACGCGGCGAGGCCTACTTCGCGCGGCACCTGAACGACTTCGAGCTGGCCTCCAACAACGGCGGCTGGCAATGGGCCGCCTCGACCGGCACCGACGCGCAGCCCTGGTTCCGCATCTTCAACCCGGTGACGCAGAGCGAGCGCTTCGACCCGCAGGGCGCCTTCATCCGCCGCTGGGTGCCCGAGCTGGCCGCGCTGCAGGGCAAGGCGATCCACGCGCCGTGGCTGGCCAAGCCGGACGAGCTGGCGGCGGCCAAGGTCGTCCTCGACCGCGACTATCCGCGCCCGGTGGTCGACCACGACCTGGCGCGCGAGAAGACGCTGGCGCGGTTCAAGGCCAAGGGCAAGGGGCGGCCGACCGCGGCAAAAGGGGCGTAAATCGAGGCAAATGCGCGTGGCGGTCGTTGTCAAGGCCGCGCGGTCTTGCGGATCGCGGTGGCTCGGCTAAGCTGGCGGCATGTCTTCTCCCGAACTCG
>JASLEM010000220.1 GCA_030151165.1 Burkholderiaceae bacterium | reverse complement strand
TCGACCGACAACACGTCCACCGACACCACGCCGGCTCCGCGTTCCGACCGCAACTGAGCTCGCGTTCCCGAGTGACCCGGGCTCCCTGCCCGTCCTTCGTGGGCGGGCCTTCGGAGCGCGGCTCGATCGCCGCCATCGCCTCACGGCATGGCGGCGATCTTCATCTGGGCGCGCGCGACGCGCGATCCGCCCCGCTGCTCGCGGCCTTCGACGCGTTCGTGGCGGATCGCGCGTCGCGCGCGCCCCAATGAAGATCGCCGCCATGCCGTGAGGCGATGGCGGCGATCGAGCCGCGCTCCGAGGGCCCGCCCACGAAGGACGGGCAGGGAGCCCGGGTCACTCGGGAACGCGAGATCAGTTCCGATCGGAACGCGGAGCCGGCGTGGTGTCGGTGGACGTGTTGTCGGTCGAGGTCGACGAGGTGTCGGCGGCCGGGGCCGGCGCGGCCGAGGTGTCGGTCGTCGTGGTGGTCGACGTGTCGGCCGGGGTCGTGCTGTTCAGCGTGGCCGACGGGTCGCTCGTCGTCGAGGTCGTGGCGGCCGGCATCGCGCTGGTGTCGGCGGCGGTCGGCGCGGTGGTCTGCGTCGTGGTGGTCGTGGTGGTGTCGGTGGACTGCGCGACGGCGGCACCGATGCCGGCCAGCAGGGCAGCGGCGGCGGCGACGGCGGACAACTTCTTCTGATAGCTTTGCATGGGGATCTCCAGAGTTGATTGAGTTGCGGAAGCTCGGCGCGCGCCAAGGTTCCTGGCGAAGAGGAATGCGGCAAGGCAGGTGCCGCGCATGTAAGGAAACGCTGCGGGCGTAACGCGGCCGCGGGCGCTGTCGAGTTGTCCCGGCGCCTCGCGAGGACTCGCGAAGTCTGCGAGCATGGAGCCCCGAACGGCGCGGCCGTCGACCCTTTCTGCAAGCGCGGCAGCGCGGAGACCCTTCATGGAAATGACCCACGACCTGATCGTGATCGGCGGCGGCTCGGGCGGCGTGGCCGGCTCGCGGCGCGCGTCCGCGCACGGCGCCAAGGTCGCCATCGTCGAGGCCGACCGCTTCGGCGGCACCTGCGTGATCCGCGGCTGCGTGCCCAAGAAGCTGATGATGTACGCGGCCAACTTCGCGCACCAGTTCCGCGACGCCGAGGGCTTCGGCTGGACCGACGTGCAGGCGCGCTTCGAGATGCCGCGCTGGGCCGACGCCAAGAAGCGCGAGATCGACCGTCTCGAGCGCATCTACGACGACATGCTGCTCAACGCCGGCGTCGAGGCCGTGCGCGGCCACGGGCGGCTGCTGTCGGCCTGCGAGGTCGATGTCGGCGGCCGGCGCCTGGCCGCGCCGCGCATCCTCATCGCCACCGGCGGCGCGCCGTCGGCCGACGCGTTCCCGGGCCTCGCGGCGGCGATGACGTCCAACGAGGTGCTCGACCTGCGCGAGGTGCCCGAGTCGCTGCTGGTGATCGGCGGCGGCTACATCGCGGTGGAGTTCGCGAGCATCCTGGCCGCGCTCGGCGCCAGGGTGACGCTGGCCTATCGCGACAGCTTCCCGCTGCGCGGCTTCGACGCCGAGCTGCGCGGGCGGCTCGCGCTGGCGCTCGGCGAGCGCGGCATCACGCTGGCCTGCGGCGTGGCGCTGACCAAGCTCGAGCGCGACGGCGACGGCTTCGCGCTGCACCGCGCCGACGGCATCGTGCTGCGCGCCAAGGCCGCGCTCAACGCGACCGGCCGCAAGCCCAACACCGCGGGCCTCGGGCTGGCTGAGGTCGGCGTCACGTTGAACGCGAAGGGCGCGATCGTCGTCGACAACGAGAGCCGCACCGCCGTGTCGTCGATCTGGGCCGTGGGCGACGTCACCGACCGCGTCAACCTCACGCCGGTGGCGATCGCCGAGGCGCGCGCGTTCGCCGACACCGAGTTCGCGAAGGACGAGAAGCGCGTCGACCACCGCACCGTCGCCAGCGCCGTGTTCACCGATCCGCCGATCGGCACCGTCGGCCTCAACGAGCAGCAGGCCGCGCTGCGCGGGCCGGTGGACGTCTACGCCGCCGACTTCCGCCCGATGAAGGAGGCCTTCGTCGGCGGCACGCAGCGCACGTTCATGAAGCTGGTCGTCGACGGCCTCGACCAGCGCGTGCTGGGCGTGCAGATGATCGGCCCCGACGCGCCCGAGATCATCCAGAGCCTGGCCGTGGCCGTGACCTGCGGCGCCCGCAAGCGCGACTTCGACCAGACCATCGCCGTGCACCCGACGCTGGCCGAGGAGTTCATGCTGATGCGCAGCCCGGTGCGCCGCGTGGCGCAGGCGGTGCAGCCGCCGGCCGCTCCAGTGGCCGGTTAGGAGCCGCGCGGTGGATCGCGTCACCGGCAGCTGCCTCTGCGGCGACGTGCGCATCGAGGCGACGGGCCGGCCGCACCGCGTCGGCGTCTGCCACTGCCTCGACTGCCGCAAGCACCACGGCGCCCTCTTCTACGCGGCGGCGATCTTCCCGCGCGACGCGGTGCGCATCGACGGCGAGACTCGCGACTACCGCGGCCGCCACTTCTGCCCGCGCTGCGGCTCGTCGGTCTTCGCGCGGTC
>JASLEM010000173.1 GCA_030151165.1 Burkholderiaceae bacterium | reverse complement strand
GCGCGGCTCGTCGTAGCGGCGGCCGATCGCCATCACGCGGGCGAGCGCGCGCAGCCACGGCTGGCGCACGCGGCCGAGCGCGATGCCGTCGACGCCGAAGCGCAGCAGCGTGAACGCGATGTAGACGAGGCGGCGGAAGTGATTCATCGAAGGATGTCGCTCACGTCGCGCTCGCCGGGGCGGCACGCCGCGGCCAGGGACTTCGCTGTCACGGGTTCGTCAGTTCTTCTTGCGCGACTGGAGCATGTCGAACATCTGCCCCATCGCGGTCTTGGCGACTTCCGCCGCCTGCGCGAACTGCGCGTTCGCGCGGCTCACGCCCTCGGCGACCGTCGGCCCGAAGAAGCGCTCCGCGTCCGCGGCCGGATCCCAGCGCACGTTCTGCGTGATCCAGCTGACCTCGGCGGCGAGCGCGGCGTCGCCCTCGATCGCCATCGGCGGCACGCCGCCCTTGAGCGCGCTGCCGACCACCTTCGACGGCTCGGAGGCGTCGATCTTCACGCGCAGGTCGGGCACGACGGAGGCTTCCTCGGCGGCATCGACCGCCTCGAACAGCCCGGCCGGCGTGACGCGCAGCGTGAGCGGCGGCGGCACGGGGATCAGGCCGGGCCAGCCGCCGACGTCGGCGCGAATGACCTTGCCGGCGTGCGCGCGCAGGCGCTCGACGGCCGGCGGGCAGCCGGTCAGCACGTGGTTGGCGAACAGCACCATGCGGTTGCGCACGGCGGGAAGCCAGAGGTCCTGGAAAGGCAGGTTCATGGATGTGATTGTAGGTGGCCCGCTGCGCGCCACGGGGGCGCCGGGGCTCTCGATATCGCCCGATCGGCGCGCGGCGTCAGCGAAACGGCCGGAAATGCGCGTGGTCGGCCGCGCCGAGCAGCGCCGCGTCGCCGGCGCTGTCGCCGTACGCATGCAGCTCGACGCCCGACAGGTCGCCGACCACCGACACGAGCCGCCGCAGCTTCTCGTCGCCGGTGCAGTCCGCGCCGTCGAGCTCGCCGTCGAAGCGCGCGACGCCGTCCGCGCCGCGCCGCGCGCGCAGCCGCGAACACAGCACGACGTCGAAGCCCAGCACCGCGCCGACGTGGCGCAGGTAGACGTCGAGCGTCGAGCTGACGAGCACGAGCGTGTCGCCGCGTGCGCGATGCCAGGCGATCCGGTGCAGCGCCGACGGCCGCAGCCACGGCTTGATCGCCCGCGCGTGCGCCGGCCCGAGCGCGCGCAGGCGTCGCGCCGGCACGCCCGCGACCAGCCGGCGCAGCACGCGCACCTTGAACTCGTCGATGGTGACGAGGCGCAACAGGTAGCCGAGCCCGGTGAACGCGAGCACCGCGAAGGCGGCCGCGACGCGCGCGCGGCCGAAGGCCAGCACGAGGAAGGGGACGAGCGTGTCGCGGTCGGTGACGGTGCCGTCGAAGTCGAACGCGGCGACGACGCGGCGCGGGGCCGGTGCGTCGGCCGACGCCGGCGTCATGCCGCCCAGCCGAACACGCCCTTGGTGCGCATCGTCGCGCCCAGGCGCTCGTAGAAGCGGATCGCGCCGGTGTTGTCGGGCTGCACTTCCCAGCGCAGCCGCGGCAGGCCGAGCTCGCGGCAGAGCGCACGAGAGCGCTGCATCAGCGCCTCGCCGACGCGCAGCCCGCGGAAGCGCTCCCACACGAACACGTCGTCGATGTTCATGTAGTGGCCGCCGAGCCAGATGCTGTAGTTCGCGGCCCACGAGGCGTAGCCGGCGACTTCGCCGTCGACCTCCGCGAGCAGCACGCCGAACTTCGGGTCGGCGCCGAAGCCGTCCGCGCGCATCTGCGCCACGCTCGTGTGCACGTGCTGCGCCTGGTCGTGGTGGTGCGCGATGGCCAGGATCAGCGCGTGGACGGTCTCGACGTCGTCCACCGTCGCGCGGCGAACGACGACGGCCGCCGCAGCGGCGCCCTCCGCGCCGGCGCTCATGCCGCGTCGAACCCGTTCGGGTTGCCGGACTGCCAGCGCCAGCTGTCCGCGCACATCGCGTCGAGGCCGCGCGTGGCCGTCCAGCCCAGCAGCGACTTCGCGAGCGCGGGGTCGGCGTAGCAGGCGTCGATGTCGCCGGGGCGGCGGGCGACGATGTCGTAGGGCACCGGCTGGCCGCTCGCCTTTTCGTAGGCGGCGATCAGCTCCAGCACGCTGTAGCCGCGGCCGGTGCCGAGGTTGACGGTGAACGAGCCCGGCGTCGTCAGCAGGCGGTTCAGCGCGGCGACGTGGCCCGCCGCGAGGTCGACGACGTGGATGTAGTCGCGCACGCCGGTGCCGTCGGGGGTGTCGTAGTCGTCGCCGAACACGGCCAGGCGCGCACGGCGGCCGACCGCGACCTGCGCGACGTAGGGCATCAGGTTGTTGGGCACGCCGCGCGGATCCTCGCCGATGCGGCCGCTCTCGTGCGCGCCGACCGGGTTGAAGTAGCGCAGCACGCCGACCTGCCAGGACGCGTCGGCCGCGGCCATGTCGCGCAGGATGGACTCGCCCATCAGCTTCGTCTCGCCGTACGGGTTCGTCGCGCGCACCGCCGAATCCTCGCGGATCGGCAGCGCGTCGGGCTTGCCGTAGACCGTGGCGCTCGAGCTGAAGACGATGCGGCTGACGCCGTGCGCGCGCATCGCGGCGCTCATCGTCATCAGGCCGCCGATGTTGTTGGCGTAGTAGCGCAGCGGCTGCTGCGTCGACTCGCCCACCGCCTTGAACGCGGCGAAGTGCACGACGGCGTCGATGCGGTGGCGCGCGAACAGGCCGTCCATCGCATCGGCGTCGCACACGCTCGCGCGCTCGAATACCGGCGCCTGGCCGGACAGCTGCTCGAGCCGGTTCAGCACTTCGGGCGAGCTGTTGGAGAAGTCGTCGACGCCGACGACATCGAAGCCCGCGGCGAGCAGCTCGAGCCAGGTGTGGGAGGCGATGTAGCCGGTCGCGCCGGTCAGCAGGATCGTGGCCATGCAGTCAGCGTCTCAGCACTTGATGCCGACGTGCAGCGCCACGGCGCCGCCGGACATGTTGTGCACGTCCACATGCCCGAAGCCGGCGGTCTTCATCATCGCCTTGAGCGTCGCCTGGTCGGGATGCATGCGGATCGACTCGGCGAGGTAGCGGTAGCTGTCGGCGTCGCCCGCGACCAGCTGGCCGACCTTCGGCAGCACGTTGAACGAGTACCAGTCGTATGCCTTCTGCAGCGGCGCGGCGATCTTCGAGAACTCGAGCACCAGCAGGCGGCCACCGGGGCGCAGCACGCGGTTCATCTCGGCGAGCGCGACGTCCTTGTGCGTCATGTTGCGCAGGCCGAAGGCGACGCTCACGAGATCGAACTGCGCCGTGGGGAACGGGAGCTTCTCGGCGTCGCAGATCGTCGTCGGCAGCACGAGGCCTTCGTCGAGCAAGCGGTCGCGGCCGACGCGCAGCATCGCCTCGTTGATGTCGGTGTGCACGACGACGCCCGTCGGCCCGACCTTCTTCGCGAACGCGCGCGCCAGGTCGCCGGTGCCGCCGGCGATGTCGAGCGCGCGGTCGCCGGCCTTCAGGTTCGCGACCGCGACGGTGTACTTCTTCCACGCGCGATGCATGCCGGCCGACATCAGGTCGTTCATCACGTCGTACTTCTTGGCGACGGAGTCGAAGACGCCGCGCACCTTGGTGGCCTTCTCGGCCTCGTCGACGGTCTCGTAGCCGAAGTGGGTCTGGGTCATGTCGGAGTCTCTGGTGATCGGGTGAACGGGCGACGGCGCGCGCGGGGTCGCACGTTCAGTGCGGATGCGAGTGGCACGAGCCGCCGCCGGCGGGGGTCATCT
>JASLEM010000149.1 GCA_030151165.1 Burkholderiaceae bacterium | reverse complement strand
ACCATGTGCATCTCCGGCATGCCGCCCAGCAGCGTGAACGCGTTCTTGGCGAGCGCGCGCGGGATCGGGCCGGTGATGTGGGCGAAGCGGGCGCCGTTGTCGGCGAAGACGTCGAAGATGCCGAAGTGGCACTCGTCGTACTGCAGCGCGAACCACGCCAGCGTGCCGGCTTCCTGGTCGGCCATGGCCTTGGCGTCGACGAGGAACTGCGCGACCTCGGCTTCCTTGCCTTTCTTGGCCTTGAAGCGCAGCACGAGACCCTTCGTGACGTTCTCGAGCACGGGCGGCATCTTGACGGCGAGGATGTCGATCTTGCTGGTGCGCGGCGCCGAGGTCATCAGGCGCTTCTCGGCGGCGAAGAACTTCGCGGAGGCCGCGCCGTTCAGGTGCGCCTGGCGGCCTTCCTCGTCGAGGAAGTAGCTGACCACGCCAAATTCGCCGCGCATGTAGCGGATGCAGAACCACGAGCGGGTGGTCTTCTCCCAGGACACCTCCGCGCTGATGTCCTCGAGGAAGGTGTCCATCGTGTCCTCGTCCGTCTGCGACTCGAAGCGAAAGAGCAGGGCTTTGTTGATCATCGATTTCCTTTCGGTGTCGGCGTCCCCCCGGCGTCCGGGGCGTCGCACACATCTGCGTGCTTGGAGCCTATCCTACTCAGGAACCGCAACGCCGCGCCCGGGTGTTGTCCCTGCATGACAGTGGGCATCGGCGGCCGGTCGCCGGGGTCACGCCGTCGCGTCCTCGGGCGCGGTCAACGCATCGATCGGTTCGGGCCTGTGCAGCAGGTAGCCCTGCGCGAAGTCGACGTCCATCGCCGTCAGCCGCGCGAGGACGGCCGGCTTGTCGACGAACTCGGCGACGGTGCGCAGGTTCATCACCTTGGCGACGTCGGTGAAGCAGCGGACGGCCGCCTCGTCGAGCGGGTCGTCGACGAGGTCGCGCACGAACTGGCCGTCGATCTTGAGCAGGTCGACGCGCAGCGACTTGAGGTAGCCGAACGACGCGGCGCCGGCGCCGAAGTCGTCCAGCGCCACCTGCACGCCGACCGCGCGCACCTCGTCGATGAAGGCCGCGGCGTCGGCGATGTTGGTGACGGCGGCGGTCTCGGTGATCTCCAGGCACAGCGTGCGGCAGATGCGCGGGCCGGCGCGCGCGAGCAGCTCGAGCGCCCAGCGATGGAATGAGCGGTCGCCCACCGACTGGCCCGACAGGTTGACGCTCAGCATCTCGACGCGCGCCGGCTCGGCCAGCGCGCCCATCCATTCGACGACGTGGCGCAGCACCCAGCGGTCGATGCGCGACGCGAGGTGGAAGCGCTCGGCGGCCGGCAGGAACGCGCCGGGCGCGACGATCGTGCCGTCGCCCTGCCGCAGCCGCAGCAGCACCTCGGCATGCAGGCCGCTGGTCGGGCCCTTGAGCGACTCGACGCGCTGCGCGAACAGCACGAAGCCGTCGTCGTCGAGCGCCTGCTCGATGCGCGTCGTCCACTGCATCTCGAAGTGGCGCTCGCGCATCGCGACGTCGGTGTCGAACCACGCGTGCACGCGGTTGCGGCCGGCCTCCTTGGCGGCGTAGCACGCGGTGTCGGCGGCCTGCTGGATCGCCGATGCGCTGATCCAGCGCCGGTCCACCGGCACGAGCCCGATGCTGGTGCCGATGCGGAAGCGCCGCTCCTCGTGGACGAAGCGGAAGTCGTCCATGCGGTCGCAGATCTTCTGCGCGACGCGCTGCGCCTGCTCGATGGCGCAGTGCTCCATGATGATCGCGAACTCGTCGCCGCCGAGCCGCGCGATCGTGTCGCGCGTGCGCACGGCGTCGGTCAGCAGGCGGGCCATCTGCTGCAGCAGCTGGTCGCCCACCGCGTGGCCGCAGGCGTCGTTGACGAGCTTGAACTGGTCGAGGTCGATGTAGAGCAGCGCGTGCTCGCTGCCGTCCTCGTGCGCCTTCTCGAGCAGCCGCGTGAGCCGGCCCTCGAACTCGCTGCGGTTGACGAGGCCGGTGAGCGCGTCGTGCGTCGCGCGCCAGCTCATCTCGCCCGAGAGCCGGCGCTGCTCGCTGACGTCGTGGAAGACGAGCACCACGCCGAGGATCTCGCCGGCCTCGTTGCGGATCGGCGAGGCGGACTCCTCGATGCCGTAGGACTCGCCGTTGCGCGAGAGCAGCAGCGTCTGGTGCGCCAGGCCGACGACGCGCCCCTGCGCGAGCGCCGCGGCGATCGGGTCGGGCGCGGGCTCGCGCGTCTGCTCGTCGACGATGTGGAACACGTGCGCGAGCGGCCGCCCGCGCGCCTCGGCCGACATCCAGCCGGTGAGCCGCTCGGCCACCGGGTTGAGCCAGGTGATGACGCCGCGCGCGTTGGTGGTGATGACGGCGTCGCCGATCGATTCCAGCGTCACGCTCAGCAGCGAGCGATCCTCGGCGAGGTCGGCGGCGAGCTGGCGCAGCTCGGTGATGTCCCAGGTCGCGCCGATGAGCCGCGCGGGGCGGCCGTCGACGTCGCGCATCAGGCGCGCCGTGCCGCGCAGGTGGCGGATCGCGCCGTCCGGCATCACGAGGCGGAACTCGCGGTCGAGCAGCTTGTCGGCGTGCGTCGCCTCGCGGATGGCCTGCTGCAGCGCGGGCGCGTCGTCCGGGTGCACGCGCTGGTCCCACAAGGTGATCGGCGCGGCGGCGTCCGGGCCCTGGCCGCCGCTGTCGTCGCCGAACAGGCGGTACATGCGCGGATCCCAGACGTGGTCGCCGCTGTGGATGTCGATCTCCCAGATGCCGATGCCGCCACTCTCGGTCGCGAGCGCGATGCGGTCGTTGGCGGCCTTGAGCGCGACGCGCTGGGCCTTGCGCTCGTCGATGTCCTGGAACGCGCCGAACAGGCGCACCGGCTGGCCGTCGCGCGACTCGGTCGAGCCGACCGCGCGCACCCAGATCAGGCGGCCGTCGGCGCGCACGATCTGCAGCTCGAGATCCCACGGCGTGCCGTCGCGGATGCCGGCGGCGACGGCGGCCTCGATGTCGCGCCGCGCGTCGCCGTGATAGAACTCGATCGCGGCCTGCAGCGTCGGCACGTAGTCGGCGCCGACGCCGTGGATGCGGCGCGTCTCGTCCGACCAGATCACCTGCTGCGTGACGAGGTCGACCTCCCAGCCGCCGACGCCCGCGAGCTTGCCGCTGCGGTCGAGGAACAGCTCGCTCTTGCGCAGCGCCTCCTCCTGGCGCTTGCGGTCGGTGATGTCGAACGCCACCGACAGGTAGCCGGTGACGCGGCCTTGCGCGTCGCGCTCGGGGATCAGGCTCTGCTGCATCCAGTGCGGCTCGCCCCTGGCCATGGCGCGCACCTCGAAGTCGCGCCGCTCGCCGCGCAGCACCGCCTCGACATGCGGCGCGAGTTCGGCCCACTCCGCGTCGCCGCGGAAGCCGCGGTGGTCGGTGCCGACCATCGTCGCCGGGTCGATGCCGTACAGCGTGCGGAAGCGCTCGTTCGCGTAGACGCAGCGCATGTCGCGGTCGAGCAGCACGATCGTCGCCGGCAGGCTGTCGGTGATCGTGCGCAGCCGGCGTTCGCTGGTCGCGAGCTCGAGCTCGGCCTTCTTCAGCGCGGTGACGTCCATCGACATCACGTAGAAGCCGTCGACGCCGCCGTCCGCGTTGACGTCGCCGATGTAGCTCACCACGAACACGCGGTCGCTGCGCAGGCCGAGCCCGGGGATCTCGAACTGGCCGCGCTCGCCGCGCAGCGCGCTGGCGGTGTGCGGGCGCAGGAAGTCGTGCCCCGCGGGCCCGATCATCTCGCGCATCGTGCGGCCGATCATGGCCTCGGGCGGTACGCCGTAGACGTCGCGGTAGTGGGCGTTGGTGAAGCGGTAGGTCTCGGTATGGTCGATGTAGCCGATCAGCGCGGGCATGTTGTCGGTGATCGTGCGCAGCCGGCGCTCGCTGCGCGCGAGGTCGAGCTCGACCCGCTTGCGCGCGGTGATGTCCATCGACATCACGTAGAAGCCGTCGACCTCGCCCTGCGCGTTGACGTCGGGCAGCAGGTTGACGACGTAGGTCGCGTCCGGCAGCCGGCCGACGCCGACCTGCTCGAACTGCTGGCGTTCGCCGCCGAGCGCCGCGAGCACGCGCGGCCGCACCGTCGCGTAGGCCTCGGCGGACAGCATCTCGCGCAGCGTGTGGCCGACGAAGTCGCCGGACGCGACGCCGAAGACGTCCTCGTACGCCGCGTTCGCGAACCGGTAGGTCTCGTGCTTGTCGACGTAGCTGATCAGCGCCGGCATGTTGTCCGTGATCGTGCGCAGCTGGCGCGCGGCGGTCGCGATCTCGCGCTGCGAGCGCTTCTGCTCGGAGATGTCCGACCACATCACGTAGAAGCCGTCGACGCCGCCCTGCGCGTTCACGTCGGGCAGGTAGTTGACGAGGAAGGTCGAGCCGGGCATCTGCGCCAGGCCGGGATGCTCGAAGACCTGCGGCTCGCCGCGCAACGCGGCCTGGACGTAGGGCGCGAGGCGGTCGCGCGTCTCGACGCCGAGCATCTCGGTGAGCGTGCGGCCGACGAAGGCTTCGGGCGGCACGCCGAACATCGGGCGGTACGCCGCGTTCGTGAACCGGTAGGTCTCGGTGTTGTCGATGTACGAGACCAGCGCCGGCAGGTTGTCGGTGATCGCCTGCAGCCGGCGTTCGCTGCGCTGCAGCCGCACCTGGCCTTCCAGCAGGTCGGCCGCCATGCGCGCGCGCAGGCGCAGCTCGCGCGAGATCAGCCAGGTCGCGCCGGCGATCACGAGCGCGAGGAAGATCAGCGCGACGCCGGCGAACAGCTCGGTCGAATGGCGCGCCGCGCGCGCGATCGCCACGCGCTCGTCGAAGTGGACGCCTTCCTGCGCGACCATGTCGGCGCTGCCCGCGCGCACGGCCTGCATGAAGCGGCGGCTGTCGTCGCCGAGGACGAGGTCGCGCGCCGCGCCCGGCGCCGCGGGCATCAGCGCGCGGGCGCGTTCGAGCAGCGCGAGCTTGGCCTCCACGGCCGCCGACAGCGTCGCGAGCCGGGCCTGCTGGTCGGCGTCGCCGTCCATGGCGCGGCCGACCTCCACGAGGCTCGCGCGCGCCGCGGCGGCCGCCGCGGTGTAGCGCGGCAGCGCGTGGTCGGAGCCGAGCAGCATGCCGCGCAGCGCGGAGTCGGCGTCGAGCACGGCGCGCGCGACGTTCTCGATCGCCGGCACCGCCGCACGGGTGCGCTCCGCCCAGCTCGCGGTCTCCGCGAGTCGGACGTAGGGCGCACGCGCCGCCCAGGCGAACCCGGCAAGGACCAGGATGCCGACGACGACGAGGACAGCAAAGGCGCGCTGGAGGGCGGCGTCCGGTCTGTTCTGGCTCAAAGGGATTCCCGACTGGAACCGGCCGGTCTGCGCCGGGCTGCGGTTCACGATCTCCCCGCGGACCAGTCTACTGCCCGGCGCGGCCGCGTGCCGTCGGATTCGACGCGATTCGGCGTGCGGAATCATCGGGTTTTCGCGGCCCCGGCGGCGTTTCGCGGGCGCATGTCACACTGGACGGATGCCTGTCTTCGAGATCAAGCCCGTCTTCATCGACGGCATCGACGCCGCCGCCGAGTGGGTCGACAACGAACATTCCGCCTGGAACGAGCCGCTGCTGCGCACCACCGCGCGGCTCGCCGCGCGCTGGGTCGTGCCGCAGCTGGAGCTGTACCGCTCCGAGGCGAGCGCCACCGCCGTGCTGTTCCACCCGACCGTGCATCTCGTGTCGCAAGGCGTGCGCGACGAGCTCTCGCATTTCCCCGACCTCGAGTTCTTGCCGGTCGAGGTCGCCGGCTTCGGCGTCTTCCACGCGCTGCACGTGCTCGCCAGCTGCGAGCTGCCCGACGGCAGCGTCGTCGACCGCGGCCCCGGCACCGACATCGCGCTGATCCGCGCCTTCCCGCCGTCCTTCGAGGCGCCGTCGCCGTTCTTCCGCATCCGCCACCCGAACACCACCGCCTCCAACGGCACCGCCGTCTGCGTGCCCGACATCTACGCGAGCGAGGCCGCCGCGACGGCGGTGCAGAAGGTGGCGGGGCAGTTTCTGCGGGCGGTCAGGGTGCCGACGGCGTAGGGTAACGGGCACCGCCGGCCGCATCCGGCGCTGCCGCTCGCTCCCTTTGACCGAAGTTCAAGGGAGCGGCGGAGCTGGCTTTGCCAGGCCGCTCGCGGAGCGCCCCCGCGGGGGGCAGCGACCGCCAGGGAGCGTGGGGGCTCAAGTCCTGTAGCTCGCGTCCATCCGATCCAGCTTGCGCAGCAACGCCGGCCAGACGAACGCGCCGCCCTGGCCGCCGGTCTGGGTGCGCATGGCGGCGCCGACGCCGTCGACGATCGCCGGGTTCACCGTCGTCAGCGGGCCGCCGGCCTGCGCGGCGAGCTGGATCTGGCAGGTGGACTCGAAGATGTACATCGCGAGGAAGGCGTCGGGGATCGAGCGGCCGACCGTCAGCAGGCCGTGGTTGCGCAGCATCAGGTAGTTGCGGTCGCCGAGGTCGGCCTGCAGGCGCGGCTTCTCCTCGTCGTGCAGCGCGACGCCCTCGTAGTCGTGGTACGCGAGCGAGGCCAGCACGAAGGTGGACTGCTGCGAGATCGGCAGCACGCCGCCGGCCTGCGCGCTGACGGCGACACCCGCACGGGTATGGGTATGCAGCACGCAGGCGGCGTCGTCGCGCGCGGCGTGGATGGCGCTATGGATCACGAAGCCGGCGCGGTTGACGGGGAAGTCCGACTCGCGGCGCTTGTTGCCGTCCTGGTCGACGAGGATCAGCGAGGACGCGGTCACCTCGTCGAACATCAGGCCGTACGGATTGATCAGGAAGCTGTGGTCGCCGCCGGGAACGCGCGCGCTGATGTGCGTGAAGACGAGGTCGCTCCAGCCGTAGGCCGCGACGAGGCGATAGCAGGCGGCGAGGTCGCAGCGCAGCTGCCATTCCTCGGCGCTGACGACTTCCTTCAGGGACGGGATGTGCATGGGGTCTCCTTCGTTGGGCGGGCGCTTCGGCCGCGACGGGCCGCGCTTCGAGGCGCCAAGCATAGACCCGCGTGCGGCGCCGTGCTGTCGCGCGCGCGACCGGCAGCCGGCCGGTGCGCTTCAGGCTTCGGCGTCGACCTTCACCACGTCGCGCTGGCCCGCCGGCTCGTCCTGCGCGCCGCCGACCGGCGCGGCGCGGATCATCCAGTCGACGAGCCACGCGACGGTCGTCTGGTCGCGCTCGAAGTAGTGCGTGTGCGCGCCGAGCCCGAGGCAGACCTCGACCTCGCGCGCGTCGCGCAGGTGCGCCTCGCCCGGCGGCGCCGGGTGGAAGCCGGCGTAGACGTCGCGCCGGCCGAAGGGCTCGTGCGCGACGACGTTGGCCATCGGGTGCGACAGCGTCGTGAACGGCGTCGCGCGGCTCCACAGCCAGCGGCCGACGTAGTCGCCGCTGCAGAACGCGTTCATCCAGCGCTGCACGCCGATGTCGGCCGCGCGCGGCCCGAACATGTGGCCGTTGTTCGCGAGCACCCACGCGTAGAGCCCCGGGAAGCGCGCGGCGTAGAGCTGGCGCAGCGGGCAGCCGAGCGTCAGCAGGCTCACCGGCGGCAGCGCGGGCTTCGGCGCCGGGCCGAGGTTGGGCGTGTCGCCGGGCCGGGGCGCGCACTGGTCGCGGCTGCAGAGGAAACGCAGCAGCTCGGCGCTGATGACGGTGCCCTGGCTGTGCGCGACGATCACGACGCGCTCGTAGCCCTGCGCCGCGACGTGGTCCAGGAGCGCGGCGTAGCGCGAGAAGATGTGCGCGCGCGGGATGTTGGTGCGCGGGAATTCGCGGAAGTGGTTGTCGACGTCGAGCGCCACGTCCAGCGGCCCGCGCAGCGACGGGATGCGGCGCGACAGCGTCCCGCCCAGCACCGACAGCGCCGCGCCCACGCCGGCCGCGCTGAAGATCAGCGGCTTCAGCAACGCCTGCGTCGAGTCGCTCGCGAGGCGTTCGACCGTCGCGATCCAGCCCGGATGGCCGGTGGCCTCGAACAGCGTCGCGAAGAACAGCGTCGCGACGCCGAGCGACATCAGCACGCCGAACACCGTGATGCCCAGCACGACGTGGTCGACGGCGAGGTAGCCCGCGGTCAGCCAGCGCCCGAGCTCGCGCGCGCGCTCGGTGCGCTTTTGCTGCATCGTGTTGACGTGCCCGACGTCGCGCGCATGTTCGACATGGCGCTGGAACGCCTCGCGCCGCCGCTCCACGAGCAGCTTGAGCTCCGCCAGCACGCTCGGCACGTACATCGCGACCATGTACACCAGCAGGCACACGAGCAGGAACGCGAGCAGCGAGAAGGTGCTCGTGCTGCGCAGGTAGCGGTCGTCCAGCACGGCGCGCGCGCTGGGCATCGCCATGCCGACGAGGTAGCGGCCGCCGAGGTCGGCCTGGTCGGTCGACCACAGGCAGGCGTTGGGCGGATAGAGATGCTCGCTGGCGGCCTTCTCGGGCTCCTCGAGCGCGAACACGCACGGTCGGTAGTTGACGCCGTCGACCGAGGCGTCGAGCACGCCTTCGAGCATCGCCCACAGCGTCATCGTGACCGCGAGGAACATGCCGAACGATACCGCGATGCCCAGCCGTCCGGTCGCGATGCTCGCGCGCGATTCGTAGCCCGCCTCGCGCGCCGCGATCAACCCGGCGACGAGCCACACCACCAGCGCCAGCCCGACGAGGATCCACCACCACTTCACGCCCAGCAGCACGATCTCGGTCGTGTAGAGCGCGGCGTGCACCCAGGTGTCGCGCCAGCTCACGGCCGCGCCGAGGGTGGCGGTCTCGTAGACGGCACTGACGATCATCAACGTCGCCGACGCGGCCCACAGCCCGCGGCCGACGACGCGCACGAAGGGGAAGCGGTCGTCGGCGATGCGCAGCATGAACTCGTTCAGGCCGGTGACGGCCAGCAGCAGCGCGAGCGCGGTCATCCACTGCAGCAGCACCGGCGCGACGCTGAGCGCCGCGGCCGAGCACGCGAAGGCCGCGATCGGCAGCACCGCCTGCCAGAAGCGGTCGTCGCCGTAGCGGTAGACGAAGCGCAGCACCGACAGCACCATGATCGCCGCCGCGACGCCGCGGTGCAGCCACGACTCCGTCATGCCCGAGGCGAAGCCGAGCGACGCGAACACGATCGCGAGCAGCGCGAGCTGCGTGAACAGCAGCGCGAGGCCGTTGACGAAGGCCCAGTCGAGCGCGATCTGCAGGCCGCCGACGACGTTCCACGCGCCCTTGTACAGGCCGGCGAACGGCGCCGCCGGGTCGCGTGCGCACCCGAGCCGGCCCCAGGCCTCGTCGACGGTCTCGCGGCCGAGCCGCGACAGCCGGAACACCATCGTGAACAGCTCGGAGACGATGCGCGGCATCGCGCCCGACAGCCGCGACAGGTCGGCCCAGTACATCTCGTACACGTGGACGTCGGTGCGGGTGTCGTCGGCGGTGCCGACCGTCTTGTCGGGGCCGCGGTCGCTGCGCTCCAGGTCGATGCGCGTGGTCTCGTAGGACTCGGGCTGTGCGCCGTTGTCGCAGTGCTTGGTGAGCAGGTAGTTGGTGATCGCGATGCCGCGGTCGATCTCGGCGGCGGCCTGCCGGCCTTCCTCGCTCGCGGGTTTGCCGCGGTGCGCCGCGCGGTTGGTGGCGCGCCCGCCGAGCGCGCCCTTCACGGTCGGCTGGGCGCGCCACTCGGCGCGCTGGAAGTCGGAGCGGGCCGACTGCGCGAAGGCCTTCGCGAGCGAGCGATCCTCGCCGCGTGGCGTCGCGTCGTGGCGGCGCGAGACCGGATGCAGCGCGCTCGGCTTGGGCTCCAGCGGCGGCACGCGCAGGGTCAGGTCCTCGGTCGACGACGAGGCGTAGCGCACGCCCGGTGGGGCGGACGACACGAGCAGCTCGGCGACGGCTCGCGCGGTCGCGCCGGGCTCCTGGTCGGCCACGCCATGCACGGCGATGACGGCGACGCGTGACTTGTCCACGGGCGGTTTCCTGGTGTGGGTCGTGATGCGGCCGGCGCGTGGCCGGTCGGGCGGAGCCATGCGCGATGGCGCTGCGACGGCGCGCCCACCGTAGTCAGCAACGCGCCCGCCGTCAATGCGCCGCGACCCTTGACCGTGGGGGACGGCGCCGCGCGGGCCGGTGCCTTCCCGCTTCGCATAGGATGCGCGGGCCGCGTGTCGCATCGATGCGCCCCGGGGTATTCGGCGACGCACTGCCCGCGGCGCCGACGTCCCGGCCACGAATCCCAGGAGACCCGTCATGATCCAGTTCTACTACCACCCGTCGCCCAATCCCGCCAAGGTCGCGCTGTTCCTCGAGGAGAGCGGGCTGCCGTACGAAGTCGTGCCCGTCGACACGCGCAAGGGCGACCAGCACACCGACGCGTTCAGGGCGATCAACCCGAACGCCAAGACGCCGGCGCTGGTGGACGGCGACGCGACGGTCTTCGACAGCAACGCGATCCTGCTGTACCTCGCGGAGAAGACGGGCCGCTTCCTGCCCGAGGACACGCCCGCGGCGCGCGCGCAGATGTTGTCGTGGCTGATGTTCGTGGCGAGCGGCATCGGGCCGTACACGGGCCAGAACGTCCACTTCAAGCACGTCGCGCCCGAGCCGAAGGCGTACGCCGTCAACCGCTACGACTTCGAGGCCTGGCGCCACTGGAAGATCGTCGACGCGCAGCTCGCGAAGCACCGCTGGATGCTCGGCGACACCTACACGCTCGTCGACATGGCCGTCTGGGGCTGGGCGCGCGCGATCCCGTTCGCGCTGGGCCCCGACGCGTGGGCGCAGCTGCCGCACGTCAAGCGCCTGCTCGACGAGATCAACGAGCGCCCGGCCGCGCAACGCGCCGAGGCCCTGAAGGCCGCGCACGCGTACAAGGCCGAGATGGACGACGTCGCGAAGAAGGCGCTGTTCCCGCAGAACGAGCGGCTGCAGCCTTGCTGACCTTGGACCGGCGCTGCGCGTTGCCGCGAAGCGCTGGCGCTGGCGCTGGCGCTGGCGCGCGGTCGGTGCCGGTGCGAGTCTGCGGCGTGCGGGCCTAGACGACGGAGTCCCAGGGCGCCGAGAGCCGCAGCGCCCCGTGGATGATCCCCACCATCGAGTACGTCTGCGGGAAGTTGCCCCACAGCTCGCCGGTGATCGGGTTCATGTCCTCGCTGAGGATGCCCGCCGGGTTGCGCCGGGTGAGCAGGGCTTCGAAGGCCTCGCGCGCCTCGTCGCGGCGGCCGATTCGGGCGAGGGCGTCGACGCGCCAGAACGAGCAGATGTTGAACGTGGTCTCGGGGCGGCCGAAGTCGTCGGCGGCCTCGTAGCGGCGCATGAACGGGCCGTCGCACAGCGTCTTCTCCATCGCCTCGACGGTGCTGATGAAGCGCGGGTCGTTGGGCGGCACGAAGCCGACCTCGCCCATCAGCAGCACGCTGGCGTCGAGCTCGCTGCCGCCGAAGCTCTCCGCGTAGGCCTGGCGCTTCTCGTTCCAGGCGAACTGCAGGATCTTGCCGCGGATCACGTTGGCGCGGTCGCGCCAGAACGCCGCGCGGTCGTGCAGCGCCACGCGGTGCGCGATGTGCGCGAGGCGGTCGCACGCGGCCCAGCACATCAGCGACGACGACGTGTGGATGCGCGCCCGCGTGCGCAGCTCCCAGATCCCGGCGTCGGGCTGGTCGTGCAGCCGCCAGGCCTGCTCGCCCATCGTCTCGAGCGCCGCGAAGTCGGCCGCGTCGCCGCGTCGGAACAGGCGGTGGTCGTGGAAGGACTGCGCCGCGGCGAGGATGATGTTGCCGTAGGTGTCGTGCTGGAAGTGCTCGTGCGCCTGGTTGCCGATGCGCACCGGCCCCATGCCGCGGTAGCCGGCGGCGTGCGCCACGGTGGACTCGGTCAGCTGGCGCTCCAGCCCGATGCCGTACAGCGGCTGCACGTGGCC
>JASLEM010000128.1 GCA_030151165.1 Burkholderiaceae bacterium | reverse complement strand
GCGCGGCTGCGCGGTGCTCGACACCCGCAAGACGCTGCCCGGCCTGCGCCAGGCGCAGAAGTACGCGGTGCGCGTGGGCGGCGGCCGCAACCAGCGGATCGCGCTGTGGCACGGCATCCTGATCAAGGAGAACCACATCGCGGCGGCCGGCGGCATCGGGCCGGTGATGGCGCAGGCGTTCGCGCTGAACGCGGGCGTGGACATCCAGATCGAGGTCGAGTCGATCGCCCAGCTGCGCGAGGCGCTGGCCGCCGGCGCGACGAGCGTGCTGCTCGACAACTTCACGCTCGAGGACATGCGCGAGGCCGTCAAGATCGCCGCCGGCGGCGCGATGCTCGAGGTCTCCGGCGGCGTGACGCAGTCCCAATTGCGCGAGATCGCCGCCACCGGCGTCGACCGCATCTCGATCGGCAAGCTGACGAAGGATGTCGCGGCCGTCGACTTCTCGATGCGCGTGATCGCCTGACCATTCGTCGCGTGCGTGACGCGCGCGGGCGCGGGCGCACGAGGGACGGAATGACCTTGCCGCCCACTTTGGAAACGATCTCTTCCAAAATGGCGGCATGAGTTCCATCGCCATCGCGCCTTCGTCCGTCGCCGATTCGCCGTCGCGCGGGCGTCCGCGCGAGTTCGACATGGACGTCGTGCTCGACCAGGCCGTCGGCGTCTTCTGCGAGCGTGGGTACCACGCGACCTCGATCGGCGACCTCACCGCCGCGATGGGGCTCGCCTCGGGCAGCGTCTACAAGGCGTTCAAGGACAAGCGCGGCGTCTACCTCGCGGCGCTCGCCCACTACAAGGCCCGGGGCGACGCCAGGCTGCACGCCGCGCTCGCGCGGGCCGCGAACGGCCGCGAACGCGTGCAGGCCGCGCTGACGTACTACGCCGAGGCCTCGCACGGCCAGCACGGCCGGCTGGGGTGCATGGTCATCAACGGCGCCGCCGAGCTCGCGACCTTCGACGACGAGCTCGCGCGTTGGGTTGCCGTGGCGCTGCGCCGCAACGAGTCGCTGCTCGCGACCGCGCTGCGCGACGGCGTCGCCGACGGCTCCGTCCCGCCGCACGTCGACCCGGCGCCGACCGCGCGCCTGCTGCTGTGCCTCATCCAGGGCATGCGCGTCGTCGGCAAGACCGGCGGCACGCGCAAGGACATGCTGGCACTGGTCGACATCGCGATGAAGACGCTGGCCTGAATTTTTTTGCCCATTTTGGACACAAGCATTTCCTTATTCGACCGAAGACCCGACGTGACCGCCACCGCTCCCCTGCCCGCCACCGCCGCGCCGCCGCACGACGTCTCGCCCTGGATCACGCTGCTGCTCGCGTTCGCGTGCGGCCTGATCGTCGCGAACCTCTACTACGCGCAGCCGCTCGCCGGGCCGATCGGCGGCTCGCTGGGGCTCTCGCCCGGCGCGACCGGCCTGATCGTGACGCTCACGCAGATCGGCTACGGCGTCGGGTTGCTGTTCATCGTGCCGCTGGGCGACCTCGTCGAGACGCGCAAGCTCGTGCGCGCGCTGATCGTGCTGGCCGTGCTCGCGCTGGCTGGCGCGGCGCTGTCCACGCATCCGCTGCCGTTCTTCGTCGCGGTGCTGGCGATCGGGCTGGTGTCCGTCGCCGCGCAGGTGCTCGTGCCGTACGCCGCGCACATGGCGCCGGAGGCGCACCGCGGGCGCATGGTCGGCAATGTGATGAGCGGGCTGCTGATGGGCATCATGCTGGCGCGGCCGGTGTCGAGCTTCATCGCGCAGGTGGCGTCGTGGCACGCGGTGTTCTGGTTCTCGGCCGCCGCGATGGCGCTGTTGGCCGTGCTGCTGAGCGTGGCGTTGCCGGAGCGCCGCCCCGGCTCGACGCTGCGCTACGGCCAGTTGCTCGCGTCGATGGCGCATCTCGCGCGCACCACGCCGATCCTGCGCCGCCGCGCGCTGTACCAGGCCGCGATGTTCGGCGCGTTCAGCGTGTTCTGGACGATCGCCCCGCTGCGACTCGCGCACGAGTTCCATCTGTCCCAGGCCGGCATCGCCCTCTTCGCGCTGGCGGGCGTCGCGGGCGCGGTGGCGTCGCCCATCGCCGGCCGGCTCGCCGACGCCGGCCACGGCCGCGCGGCGACGTTCATGGCGATGCTGTGCGCGATCGTCGCGTTCGGGCTGACGCGCGTCGGCGACGCCGGCAGCACGCCCGCGCTCGCCGCGCTGGTCGTCGCCGGCATCGTGCTGGACTTCGGCGTCACCACCAACCTCGTCGTCGGCCAGCGCGCCATCTTCGCGCTCGGCGACCAGGTGCGCAGCCGCCTCAACGGCCTGTACATGGCGACGTTCTTCGCCGGCGGCGCGCTGGGCTCCGCGCTCGGGGGCGTCGCCTACGCGCAGGGCGGCTGGCCGGCGACGGCCTGGCTGGGCCTGGCGCTGCCGGTGGCCGCGCTGCTCTATTCGGCCACGGAGTAGGCGGCGGCGATCGTCACCCGCATCGGGGATTCTCCGCGGGCGGCGAAGGCACTTTGTCGCACACTTGCGGCACACGCCCGCCGCAAGGCGCGCGACACTCACAAGCGGGATCGCCGCCCACCCGCCTCGTCGCGGCCGCGGCGCCCTCGCCTCATCCGGACACCCCCACACGGTCATCGCCATGGACATCGCATCGATCCACAACAACCACGAGAAGGCCGTCTTCGCGTGCGTGCAGGAGATGGCGGAGCACTTCCCGCACATCCAGGAGAACCCGGACATGCTGGCCGACATCGCCTGCGTCGCCCTCAACCGCCTGCCCCCGCGCTACATCCGCCACGATGTCGACTTCGCGTTCTTCCAGACCGACCGCGAGCGCACGGAGTCCGAGCGCTCGATCTCCGAGGCCGTCGAGTTCGCGTTCGGCTTCGTGCAGGCGCGCAACGCGATGCGCGCGCGGGCCTGAGACGCCCGAACCGATCGCGCTTCAAGCGCGCGTCGTGAGACGCTTCAGCCCGTCGCCCGGCTCGTCGCCGGCCGCGTCAGGATCGTCGGGAAGCTGACCGGTAGCGTGCGCGGGAAATCGCGGCTGAAGTGCAGGCCGCGGCTCTCGTGGCGGTTGAGGCCGGAGCGCACGATGAGTTCGGCGCAGACGACGAGGTTGCGCAGCTCCAGCAGGTCGCGCGTGACGCGGAAGTGCGCGTAGTACTCGTCGATCTCGGTCTTGAGCAGCTCGATGCGGTGCAGCGCGCGCTCCAGGCGCTTGGTCGTGCGCACGATGCCGACGTAGTTCCACATCAGCAGGCGCAGCTCGTCCCAGTTGTGGGCGATGACGACCTGCTCGTCGGCGTCGTCGACCTTGCTCTCGTCCCATTCCGGCAGCGGTGCCGAGGGCTGCGCGCCGTCGGCGAGGATCGCGTCGGCGCAGGTGTGGCCGATGACCACGCACTCGAGCAGCGAGTTGCTGGCCAGCCGGTTCGCGCCGTGCAGGCCGGTGTAGGTCGTCTCGCCGACGCCGAACAGGCCGGGCAGGTCCGAGCGGCCGGAGAGATCGGTGACCATGCCGCCGCAGGTGTAGTGCGCCGCGGGCACGACGGGGATCGGCTGCTTCGCGATGTCGATGCCCAGCTGCAGGCAGCGCGCGTGGATCGTCGGGAAATGCTCCTTCAGGAACTCCTCGGACAGGTGCGTCGCGTCGAGCCACACGTGGTCGATGCCGTGCTTCTTCATCTCGAAGTCGATCGCGCGGGCGACGATGTCGCGCGGCGCGAGCTCGGCGCGCTCGTCGTGCTGCGGCATGAAGCGCGGGCCCCAAGGCTCGCTCGGCGAGCCGCCTCCATGGACCGGCAGGCGAAGGACGGCGCCCTCGCCGCGCAGCGCCTCGCTGATCAGGAAGCTGCGCTCCTGCGGGTGGTAGAGGCAGGTCGGGTGGAACTGGATGAACTCCATGTTCGCCGCGCGGCAGCCGGCGCGCCAGGCCATCGCGATGCCGTCGCCGGTCGAGGTGTCGGGGTTGGTCGTGTAGCGATAGACCTTGCCGACGCCGCCCGTCGCCAGCACGACGGCCGACGCCGCGATCGTCTCGACCTTGCGGCTGTCGATGTCCAGCGCGTAGACGCCGTAGACGCGCGGTGTCTCCTTGCGCCCGACGTGCCGCGACGTGATCAGGTCGACCGCGATCCAGCGTTCGCGCAGCGAGATCAGCGCGTTCTGTTGCGCCTGCGCGAGCAGCGACTCGTGGATCGCCTTGCCGGTGGCATCGGCGGCGTGGGCGATCCGGCGCACGGCGTGGCCGCCTTCGCGCGTGAGGTGCAGGCCCAGCGGGCCGTCCGGGTCGGGCGAGAACGGCACGCCGTTGTCGACCAGCCATTCGACCGCCTTCGCGCTGTTCTCGGCGATGAAGCGCGCGGCGTGCTCGTCGACGATGCCGGCGCCGGCGTCCTGGGTGTCGCGCACGTGCGATTCGATCGAGTCGTCCGACCCGAGCACGCCGACGATGCCGCCCTGCGCCCACGATGTCGCGCCTTCGCTCAGGCCGCGCTTGGCGAGCACGATCACGCGGCGGCCGTGGCGCGCGAGATGCAGCGCCACGGTGAGCCCCGCGAGGCCCGCGCCGACGATGACGACGGGGCTGGCGTCGGTGGCCGCGGCTTGCGGCGACGAAGCGGAATCTGGCGAGGAAGGCATGGGGTTTTCTGGTCTCGAGGCGGGCGACGACAAGGCGGAATGCATTCCGGGCGCAGGCCGCGAGGCGCCGCACCCGGAAGAGCCATTCTACGAACGGCGCGGAAATCCCTGTCGGGCCCTGACCGGCCGCCCGCGCCCGCGGTCCGCCGTGCCGTCATTCGCAGAACGACGCCAGCAAGGCCAGCGCGAAGACGTTGTCCGGCGACAGCCACGCGCCCAGCAGGGCGGCGCCCGCGAGCGCCAGCGCCACCGCCAGCGGCGCGGCGAGCCACGGCGACGCGCGCGTCATGCCGTCGCGCCAGCGAGCGGGTCGGCCACGGGCCGCGCGATCGCGCGGTCGTCGATCGGCCAGTGCAGCGCGGCGGCCAGCACGCCCAGCGCCATCGCGACCAGCCAGACGAGGTCGTACGAATGCGTATGCACGAACACGACGCCGCCCAGCCACACGCCCAGGAACGAGCCGAACTGGTGGCCGAAGAACACGAAGCCGAACAGCGTGCCGATGTGGCGCACGCCGAACACCTGGCCGACGATCCCGTTGGTCAGCGGCAGCGTCCCGAGCCAGATGAAGCCCATCACCGCGGCGAACACGTAGAGGCTCGCGGGGCTCGGCGGCAGCAGCACGAACAGCGCCATCGCGGCGGTGCGCACGAGGTAGATCGACGACAGGACGTTCTTGCGCCGCAGCCGTGCGCCCAGCAGGCCGAAGCAATACGTGCCCGCGGTATTGGCCAGCGCGATGATCGCCAGGGCCGCGACGGCGTTCGCCGGCTGCATGCCGCGATCCAGCACGTAGGCCGGCAGGTGCGTGGCGATGAAGGCGAGCTGGAAGCCGCACGCCGTGAAGCCCAGGTTCAGCAGCCAGAAGCCGCGATGGCCGAAGGCTTCGCGCAGCGCGGGGATCAGGCCTTGGTCGGGGCCTGCGACGGCGGGCGCGACCTGGCGTTCGCGCAGCGGCCACGCCAGCGGCAGCACCGCCGCCATCGCCGCGGCCAGCACCCACAGCGCCGGCGTCCAACCCCATCGCCCGATCAGCCCCTGCGCGGCCGGCACGAGCGCGAACTGCCCGAAGCCGCCCAGCGCGCCGGCCAGCCCCATCGCCCAGCTGCGCCGCTCGGGCGGCAACAGGCGGTTCAGCGCCCCGTACACCGCGCCGAACGCCGTGCAGGACAGCGCGACGCCGATGCAGACGCCCGCGCTCCAGACGAAGGCCGCCGGCGTGGCGGCCCAAGTCATGGTCACGAGTCCCAGCGCGTACAGCAGCAGGCCGGTGCCGATGACGCGCGCGGTGCCGAAGCGATCGGCGACCATGCCCGTGAACGGCTGCGCCACGCCCCAGGCGAGGTTCTGGATCGCCATCGCGAAGGCGAAGGTCTCGCGCGTCCAGCCGCGGCCGGCCACGATGGGCAGCTGGAACAGCCCCTGGACGTAGCGTGCGCCCAGCGACAGGCCCATGACGGCACCGCCGCACAGCACGACGGCCCAGGGCTCCCGCCACCATGGCGGCGTTGCGGCGGACGACGGCGGGAACGAAGCGGGACGGGTGGACATGACCAGGACTCCGGGATCCGTCGATCCGGCATGGATCGGCGCGTGTCCTCATTGAAGGCCTTTCGGCCGCGTGCTTCAATCGATCAATCTGCACGCTCGCATGCGCCGCTGTCATGTCAATACCGCTCGCCAACCTGTCCTCGCTCGACCTGATCCGCGGCTTCGTCGCCGTCGGGCGCCGCATGAGCATCACGCTCGCCGCGAACGACCTGTGCCTGACGCAGTCGGCGATCAGCCGCCAGGTGCAATCGCTGGAGGAGTCGCTGGGCGTGAAGCTGTTCGCGCGCGGCCATCGCTCGATCGCTTTCACCGCGGAAGGCGAGCGCCTGTTCCGCAGCGCGGACGGCGCGCTGCAGCAGCTGCAGGATGTCGTCGGCGACATCCGCACCACCGGCGCCGCGCGGCCGGTCATGCTCAGCGCCAGCATCGGCGTCACCGGGCTGTGGCTGCTGCCGCGCCTCAGCCGGCTGCAGGCCGCGCACCCGGGCATCGACCTGCGCGTGTCGGCCAACGACCGCGTTTCCGACCTGCGCAACGACAGCATCGACCTTGCGATCCGCTACGCCGCCGCGCCCAAGGCGCCCGAGGGCGCGGTGCGCCTGTTCGGCGAGCGTGTCATTCCCGTGGCGCATCCGTCGTTCGGCGCGGAATCGCTGCGCTCCGCGCGCTCGCTCGGCAGGCTGACGCTGCTCGACTTCGACTCGCCGACCCACGGCCCGCGCCACGCCTGGCTGCAATGGCGCGGCTGGCTGCAGCACGTCGGCTGGGCCGACGCCCGGCCGCGCGGCGTGCTGCGCTTCAACCAGTACGACCAGGTGATCCACGCCGCGCTCGCCGGCCAGGGCGTCGCGCTCGGGCGGTTGCCGCTGGTGCAACCGCTGCTCGACGAAGGCCGGCTCGTCTGCGTGGCGCACGAAGCGCAGTGCTTCGAGACCGACTACGCCTACTGGCTGATCCACGCCGAGAAGACGCCGCGGGCCGCGGTGCGCCACGTGGCGGACTGGGTGGCGGCAGAGGCGGCGGTGTGAAAAAGGGCCACGCTTGCGGCTCGCGCGAGCTTCCCATCAGTGCTGGCGAAAACTAGAATTTCCAGCTCATCCAATCGCGCAGAGGCAGATCGTGACTATCCCGACGGCAGCCAAGGCAATCGACGGCGTTCCCAGCGGCGCCGTCAAGTTTGGACGTCTCCTGTTGGCCGTATTCGGTGCGATCGTGCTGTACGAGTTGCGAGTGTTCAAACCCCTCTCCCTGCACGCAGCAGAACCGGTCGCAAGCCTGGCCAGGCTTGCCTGGCTGAGCGCGATCTGGCTGGGGCCCGCCATGATTCTGTACTGGGGCATCGCGCGCGACATCTTCAACTCGACGCCTGGCTCGGCCTCAGGCTTCGTGAACGGCGAGCATGTGACGATGACCGTTTACGGGACGGGCGCAGGCCACGTCCAGAAGGGCTCGCCGAAACTCGCGCTGTTCGTCGCACGGTACGTCGTCGTCATCGTCCCGTTGACGTACGTGGCATGGCCCTACATCGATCGACTGACCAGTCTGGCGCCCTTCGGGGGCGTGCCCATGGATGCGGTGTTGATGATCGGCGAGATCGTCGGCTTCTTCGTTCTGGTCGGCGTGGGAGTCCACTTCATGTGGCAGACAGGTTCGACGGTAGCTCGCGGCTTCCGATATGCCGTGTTCGCGGTTGTCGGCGCGGGCATGGCGCTGCTGGCGTGCTGGAATCTGTACTTCTTGGGGCATTTCCTCCTGACGAAGGCCTGACGCTCCATGCAGGTCGCCGCCGGTCGGCGCAACAACGCGGGCCGTGCACGAAAAAGCCCCGGGCTCGTCATCGAGCGCGGGGCCTCATGGTGTGCCGGGTCGCGCGCCTCAGTGCACCACGCGCCCGAAGCTGAACTCCCCGTCCTTCACGTCGACCGGGATCACGTCCTTCGGCCCGAAGCGGCCTTCGAGGATCAGGCGTGCGACCGGGTTCTCGATCTGCTGCTGGATCGCGCGCTTCAGCGGCCGGGCGCCGAACACCGGGTCGAAGCCGACCTTGGCGATCTCGCGCAGCGCGTCGGGCGACACGTCGAGCTTCATGTCCATCCGCGCGACGCGATCCTCGAGCGTCTTGAGCTGGATCTTCGCGATCGACTCGATGTTGGCCTGGTCGAGGGCGTGGAACACCACCGTCTCGTCGATCCGGTTCAGGAACTCCGGACGGAAATGGTTCTTGACCTCGCCCCACACGGCCTCGCGGATCAGCTCGCTGCTCTGCCCCGCCATCTGCATGATGAGGTGCGAACCCAGGTTGCTGGTCATCACGATCACGGTGTTCTTGAAGTCGACCGTGCGACCCTGGCCGTCGGTCAGGCGGCCGTCGTCCAGCACCTGCAGCAGCACGTTGAACACGTCCGGATGCGCCTTCTCGACTTCGTCGAGCAGCAGCACGCTGTACGGCTTGCGGCGAATCGCTTCCGTGAGCGTGCCGCCTTCGTCGTAGCCGACGTAGCCCGGGGGCGCGCCGATCAGGCGGCTGACCGAGTGCTTCTCCATGAACTCGCTCATGTCGACGCGGATCATGTGGTCCTCACTGTCGAACAGGAAGCCCGCGAGCGCCTTGCACAGCTCGGTCTTGCCGACGCCGGTCGGGCCGAGGAACAGGAACGAGCCGAGCGGCCGGTTCGGGTCGCTCAGGCCGGCGCGCGAGCGGCGGATGGCGTCGGAGACGGCCTTGATCGCCTCGTCCTGCCCCACGACGCGCTCGTGCAGCTTCGCTTCCATCTGCAGCAGCTTGTCGCGCTCGCCCTGCATCAGCTTGTTGACCGGGATGCCGGTGGCGCGCGAGACGACCTCGGCGATCTCCTCCGCGCCCACCTGCGTGCGCAGCAGCCGGTTGCCCGCGCCGCCCGCGGCGATCTTGCCGGCCTCGCTCGCCTGCGCTTCGGCCAGGCGCTTCTCGAGGTCGGGCAGCTTGCCGTACTGCAGCTCGGCGACGGCGTTGAAATCGCCCTTGCGCTTCAGGCCCTCGATCTGGAAGCGCACCTTGTCGATCTCTTCCTTGAGGTGCGCCGAGCCCTGCGCCGCGGCCTTCTCGGACGTCCAGATCTCCTCCAGGTCGGCGGACTCGCGGCCCAGGCGTTCGATCTCCTCCTCGATCAGCGCCAGGCGGCGCTGCGAGGCCTCGTCGGGCTCGCGGCGCACGGCCTCGCGCTCGATCTTGAGCTGGATGATGCGGCGGTCGAGCTTGTCCATCACCTCGGGCTTCGAGTCGATCTCGATCTTGACCTTGGCGGCAGCCTCGTCCATCAGGTCGATGGCCTTGTCCGGCAGGAAGCGGTCGGTGATGTAGCGATGGCTCAGCTCGGCCGCGGCGACGATCGCCGGGTCGGTGATCTCCACGCCGTGGTGCACCTCGTAGCGCTCCTGCAGCCCGCGCAGGATGGCGATGGTCGCCTCCACGCTCGGCTCGTCGACGAGCACCTTCTGGAAGCGGCGCTCCAGCGCGGCGTCCTTCTCGACGTACTTGCGGTATTCCTCGAGCGTGGTCGCGCCGATGCAGTGCAGCTCGCCGCGCGCGAGCGCCGGCTTGAGCATGTTGCCCGCGTCGATCGCGCCCTCGGCCTTGCCGGCGCCGACCATCGTGTGCAGCTCGTCGATGAACAGGATGATGCGGCCTTCGTCCATGGCCACTTCCTTGAGGACGGCCTTCAGGCGTTCCTCGAACTCGCCGCGGAACTTGGCGCCCGCGAGCAGGCCCGCCATGTCGAGGACGAGCACGCGCTTGTTCTTCAGCGTCTCGGGCACCTCGCCCGCGACGATGCGCTGCGCCAGGCCTTCGACGATCGCCGTCTTGCCGACGCCCGGCTCGCCGATCAGCACGGGGTTGTTCTTGCTGCGGCGCTGCAGCACCTGGATCGCGCGGCGGATCTCGTCGTCGCGGCCGATCACCGGGTCGAGCTTGCCCTTTCGCGCGCGTTCGGTGAGGTCGAGCGTGTACTTCTTCAGCGCCTCGCGCTGGCCTTCGGCCTCGGCCGAGTCGACCGTCGCGCCGCCGCGCACCGCGTCGATCGCGGCCTCGAGCGCTTTGCGCGTCAGGCCGTGGCCGCGGACGATGCCGCCGATGTCGCTCTTCGCGTCGGCGAGCGCCACGAGGAACATCTCGCTGGCGATGAATTCGTCGCCGCGCTTGCCGGCTTCCTTGTCGGCCTGCTGCAGCAGCGCCTGCAGGTCGCGGCTGGCGCCGACCTGGCCGCCGCCCTGCACCTGGGGCAGGCCGGCGACGAGGGTGTCCATCGCGGTCTTCAGCGCGGCGGTGTTGGCGCCGGCGCGGTCCAGCAGGGACTTCGGGCCGTCCGGCTGGGCCAGCATCGCGGCCAGCACGTGGGCCGGCTCCACGTAGGGGTTGTCGCGTGCGACAGCGGCACTCTGGCCTTCGGCCAGGGCATGCTGGAACGCGGTCGTCAGTTTGTCGAGTCGCATCTTGTGATTCCTTTCAACTCCCGGACAAATAGGGCCGGAGTCGCAGCAATTCAAGCGCCGGCAACCTGCGTGCCGCAACCGACGGTTCGCCCCCGCCGGTCAGTCCGGCTCGCAGAGCGTCCGGTAATGGCCCGCGTGGTAGACCAGCGGCGCCTCGGCCGAACCGCCGATGCGCTCCACCTCGCCGATGAACAGCACGTGGTCGCCGGCCGCGTGATGGCTGCGGCGGCGGCATTCGAAGACGGCCACGCAGCCGGCCAGCAGCGGCGCACCGCCCTGCCCGTCCGACCACTCGCCGGCGTCGAACTTGGCGCTCGACGGCCGCGCGAAGCGGCGCGACAGGTCGACCTGCTCCGCCGACAGCACGTTGACCGCGAAGTGGCTCGCGGTGGTGAACGCGGCGATGCTCGTGCTGGCCTCGCGCAGCGACCACAACACCAGCGGCGGGTCGAGCGACAGCGCGTTGAAGGAGTTGGCGGTGAGCCCGACACGCTCGCCGTGCTCGTCGAGGCAGGTGACGATCGTTACGCCCGTGACGAAGCGGCCGAGGGCCTGGCGCAGTTCGTCCGGGCCGAGCTCGCGCGGCTCCAGGTCCGTCACCGTGCCCGTGCGGGTGGCCTCGTTCGCGGCAGCGTCGTGGTCGTCGGCCATCGCGTCGTCCGGATCGTGCGCGGAGGGCGCGTCGTGCGGCGTCGGCTGCGTCAAGCGAGCACCCATCGACCGATCTGCCAGCCCAGCACGGCCGCGAACAGCGCGCCGCAGACATGAACCAGCGTGTGCAGCACCGCGATGCCCCACTGCCCCTTGATCATCAGGCTCAGCGATTCGCCCGAGAACGACGAGAAGGTGGTCAACCCGCCAAGCACGCCGGTGACGAGCAGCAGCTTCATCCCTTCCGACGGCATGCGCTCGAACGCGACGATGGAGAAGCCGATGCAGAGTCCGCCGACGAGATTCGCGACCAGGATGCCCGGCGCGATCGGCCACTGCAGCGCGC
Organism: Burkholderiaceae bacterium; assembly: GCA_030151165.1. The sequence continues at coordinate 21,289 of JASLEM010000128.1, read as the reverse complement.
CGAGCCAGACGATCAGCCGCCAGCGCAGCACGGAGCCCAGCGCTCCCCCGATGGCAACCGCGCCGGCCTGCGCGAGCGGCGACAACGGCGTGACCATCGCGGGAGTGGGAACGAGAGGGGTGACGCTCATGGCGGAAGGTGCGAAGCGAGGAAAGGAAGTCGGACAGCCCGGTCGCCGCGGTCGGGTTGCGGAGACCTCGGCGAGGGACGCGGCGAAGCGGCGTGGAGACATTGTCTCAAACGCGCCGTCGCCCACGTCGTTCTTCCTTGCGCGACGCGTGTGGTTCGACCCGAAACCCGTGCGATTGCGGGCGTGCGAGCATCTCCCCGCCTCGAAACCGCTCACTCCGACACCGCCGACAGTGTGGACGCATCGAGGAAGCCGCCCGATGGCCGACCCGCTTGACCGCGTTGCAGCGGTCCCGCAATCGCCGCACTTCAGGCATCGAGCTCAAGGCAATGAATCGGGGCGACGGCGGGCGCGACTGCCGCCCAATGTTCCCGCGACCAGCACTGCAAGCAACGGGATGAGCACGGCCAGGAGGTATTGGGTGCGCGAGACGCCGATCCCGAAGGGAAACCAGATGCCCGGCAGGCCGATCGGGTCGAGCAGTTCGCCGCCGAAGAATGCCAGGACCGTGAGTGCCAGGGTGGTCAGCGCGAGCGTCCGCGGGGGCCCGCTGCGAGCGATGCGTGCCGCAATCACGACGAAGAGCGCGATCGCCGCGAGACGGCTGAAGCGGGTCACGTCCGGCGAATGCAGCACGGTGCCGACGACCTGCGCGACCAGGATCGCCAGCGCCGATGCGTCGATGCTTCGCCACGGGCGCCGGCCCCAGCGGTTCCAGGCCAGCGCCCAGGCGGCCACGGTGGGCATCCCCATGAACCTCGCGAGCCACGAGTAGGTCGGCAGATCCATCAGGTCGGTCCAGGAGACCAGCGCGTTGTCGAGGCGGCGGATCGCCGTCAACGCCAGCGCGACGCCGGCGAAGGCCAGGAAGCCCCGGGCGTCGCTGCGCGGCCGGCACCAGAGCGCCAGGCCGACGAGCGCCAACATGGCGATCGGCTCGATCGCGTCGGCGATGTAGCCCGCGATGGTCCGCGCCCATTGCGCCTGGTGCAGCCGGTCGCCCGCGGGCCGGGGCGCGAGGAACGGCGCGCTGTGCACGCCGCCGCCGCCGGCGCTGGGCGCGGGCCGGGGCAGCATGAACACGCGCAGGGCGAGGACGCCGTGCGTGCCCGCGGCGTCGGCCGGCAGCGCGAATCGCAGCGGCCGCGTGCCCACGACGCGCGGAGACGCGCCCAACCTGCCCGACCCGCCCAGCAACTGCCCGTTCCAATAGAGCTCGTAGCCGTCCTCCACGAGCGTCGGCCCGAGGACGTCCCATGACGCCGGTCCGGCCGGCCCGGCCGGCACATCCACCCCACGCCGGTACCAGGCATGGCCGGTGTAGCCGGGATGCCCTTGCGCCATCCAGCCCGGGACGTAGTCCGGCAGGCCGACATCCCCGTCGTGGCTGCCCGGCGGCGCGGTCAGGTCGATGGTGCCCCAGGCGCTGTCGTCCAGGCGGGCGTCGGCCCCGTGCGGGTCATCGCCCGCATGGAATCGCCAACGGCCGTCGAGCAGGATCGCCGCGGCCCGCAGCGACGGCGAATCGGCCGCGCCCCCGAGCGCCAGGCTCGCGATCGCGACGGCCGACGCCAGCAGCGTCGCCAGGAGGATCCCGACGATCAACCTGTGCCGCGTGATGTCGATCGGGTCGGTCATCGCACCACGCCTGCTCCGACCACGCCGATCCGGATTCGCTCGGCGCGCTCGATCTCAATGCTTGAGCACATGGAAATCCTTGCTCCGGGACCCATCCTGGTCGTTCGCATCGTCATGGCCGCCGATCCACGGCTTGACCAGGCGTGGCGACGAGACTTGCCTCGCTCACCACCCTTCCTACCCCTTCACATCCAACGCCAACCCCACCACCACCTCGTCACCCGACTTCGCCCCCAGCGCCATCACCCGGGCCAATTCCGAAGCCGGCAACGCCTGCAGCAAGCCCGCCATCGTGAGGCTCCGTGCGCGCACCTCGTTCGGCTGCCTCGCTCCAGGGTTGTCCGCGACCGAGGCGTCGGCGCGACCGAGTGCCATGGCGGCGGCGTCGAACCGGCCGCGTTTCATGGCGAGCAGCGCGGCGGTGTCGAGCATCATGGAGACGGTGCTGCCCAGGCGATGCTCCGACAGGGCCTCGCGGCCGACTTCCAGGGCTTCGTCGAGGCGGCCCAGGTGAGTCAGCGAGAGGCACAGGTTGCTCATGCCCACCGGGCGAAGCAGCGTGAACGGCACGTGGCGCAGCAGCGCGATCAGTTCGCGGCCGCGTTGCACGGCCTCGTCGAAGCGGCCCAGGCCTTCGGTCAGCTGCTCCAGGTACATGAGGGACATCGCCCGCAGCCGCAGGTCGCCGAAGGCTTCGGCGAGGTGGAGGCTGTCGCGGGTGTCGGCCACGACCGTGGCGGCGGCCGCGCTGTCGGTGCACCAGCAGATGAGGAAGCGCGCCGTGAGCAGCTCCCAGCGCGCGATGGGCGGCCAGGCCGGGTCGTACAAGGCCTCGAGCTGGCGCAGGCCGTCGTGGCAGGCCTGCACGTCCTGCGTGACGGCGGCGGCACGGATCAGCGTCCAGCAGGCGCGGTAGGCGCCCGGACGGTCGCCCGATCGTGCGAAGAGCGCGGTCGCGCGCGCCAGCGCGGCCCGCTCCGCCGGCCCCGCGACGGGGAAACTGAGCGACACCCAGCCCTCCAGCAACCGCGCCTCGGCGTCGATGGCCGTCAGCGGGCCGATCCGCGCGATGGCCGCCCCGAGGCGCGCCAGGCCCTCGACGCGCAGGCTGGCCAGGAACCAGACCCAGGCGGACGCCCCGGCGAGTGCGACCTGCAGGTCGGCGGCGTCCGCCGTGCGCGCCGCCCAGGCGATGGCCGCGCGCAGGTTGTCCAGGTCGGGCAGCACGCGCGCCAGGCGGTGCTGCGAGGGCACCGTCCACGCCTGCTCGTTGCCGGCCGCGACCAGGCGCTGCATCGCCACCGCGTGGCGCCGCATCGTGCGCTCGGCGTCGGTGGCGGATCCGGCGAGGCGCTCGAGCGCGTAGGCGCGCATGGTCTCGAGCAGGCGCAGGCGCGGCGGGTCGGCCGAGTCGGGCACGACGAGCGACTTGTCGACGAGGCTGCCCAGCGCGTCGAGCACGGTCGCGGCGTCGATGTCGTCGTCGGCCAGCACGGCCTGCGCCGCCTCGAGCGAGAAGCCGCCGACGAAGACGCCGGCCCGGACGAAGACCGTGCATTCGACATCGGTGAGCAGCCCGCAGCTCCAGTCCAGCATCTCGCGCAGCGTCTGGTGGCGACGGCCGGCGGTGCGCCAGCCGCCGGCGAGGACGCGGAACCGATCGACCAGCCGCTCGCGCACGCCGGCCACGCCCAGCACCGGCACGCGCGCGGCGGCCAGCTCGATCGCCAGCGGCAGGCCGTCCAGCTGGCGGCAGAGATCGACCACCGCCTCGACGTTGTGCTCGTCGAGCGCGAACCCCGCCCGCAGCGCCTGCACGCGCTGGACGAACAGCCCGACCGCGCTCGCCGCGGCGGCATCCTCCAGCGTCGCGCGATCCGGGAGGCCCAGCGGCTCGATGCGGAACAGCCGCTCCTCGCCGATGCGCAGCCGCTCCTGGCTGGTGGCCAGCACGTGCACCAGCGCCGTGTGCCGCAGCAGGGCCTCGACCAGGCGGCCCACGGCATCGAGCAGGTGCTCGCAGTTGTCCAGCACGAGCAGCAGCTCGCGTCCACGCAGGGCGTCGGGCAGCGCCTCCTCGACGTGCCGGCCCGCCGGCAGGCTCAACGACAGCGCCTGCGCCATCGCCGAGGCGACGAGCGCCGGGTCGGTCACCGATGCGAGATCGACCAGCCAGGCGCCGTGCTCGAACGCGTCGCACAGGCCATGCGCCGCGGCCAGCGCCAGCCGGGTCTTGCCGATGCCGCCCGCGCCGACGACGGTCACGGCGCGATGCGTTCGCGCCTGCTGCACGAGGTCGGCGATCTCGCCATCGCGGCCGACCAGGCGCGGCGCCGACGCCGGCAGGTTGCCGCGCGGCGCGCGCCCGATCGGCGCGGAGGCTCCGGCTTCCGGCGATGCGGTCGAAGGCGGCGGCGCCGGCATCGCGGTGAACCGGTAGCCGCGTCCGGGCACGGTGGCGATCGCCTGCGTGCCCAGCAGCTTGCGCAGCGCGCTGATCTGCACCTGCAGGTTGTTCTCCTCGACCACCCGCCCTGGCCACGCGAGGTCGAGCAGTTCCTGCTTGGTCACGACGCGGTCGCGGTGGTCGACCAGCGCCTGCAGCACGTCGATCGCACGCGCGCCCAGCGCCACCGGCCGGCCCTCGACCAGCACGAGACGCTGCGCCGGCCGGAATTCGACCGCGCCGAAGCACAGGGGATCGCGCGAGGCCTCGTTCATGCGGTGCGGGGGCTCCATTCGACGGCCGCCGGCGCTCACACGACGCGCGTGCGGCGCCGAACCGGACTTTCAGACTATCTCAGGTCGTTTCAGGTCCATCAAGGACAGCAGCCCGCCCCGCCGCGGACATTGGGGTCACCGCGCCACGACCCGTGCCGCGCCAAAGCCCCGCCAGCGGCGCCATCGCGCTGGTTCCCGACCCTCGAAACGGAGCACTCACGCCATGACCACGTCCACCCCCGCCACACCCGCGCCCGACTTCGCCGCCATCAAGCAGCGCCAGCAGATCGCCTGGGGCAGCGGCGACTACGCCGTGATCGGCACCACGCTGCAGATCGTCGGCGAGACCCTCGCCGAAGCCTGCGACCTGCGCTGCGACGAGCGCGTGCTCGACGTCGCCGCCGGCAACGGCAACGCCACCCTCGCCGCCGCACGCCGCGGCTGCGCCGTCACGTCGACCGACTACGTGGGCGCCCTGCTGGAACGCGGCGCCGAGCGCGCGCGCGCCGAACGGCTCGAGGTGAGCTTCCAGGTCGCCGACGTCGAGGCCCTGCCCTTCGCCGACGCGAGCTTCGACGCCGTCGTCTCCACCTTCGGCGTGATGTTCGCCCCCGACCATGCGCGCTCGGCCGCCGAGATGGCGCGCGTCTGCCGCCCCGGCGGCCGCATCGGTCTCGCCAACTGGACGCCCGACGGCTTCATCGGCCAGCTGTTCAAGGTGCTGGGCCGCCACGTCGCCCCGCCCGCGGGCGTCACGCCGCCGTCGACGTGGGGCGTCGAGTCGCACGTGCGCCATCTGTTCGGCGACCGCCTCGCGTCGCTCGTCGCGGTGCCGCGCACCTTCTCGTTCCGCTACCGCTCCGCCGCCCATTTCGTCGACGTCTTCCGCACCTGGTACGGACCCACCCACAAGGCCTTCGCCGCGCTGCCCGCCGACCAAGCCGAAGCGCTGCGGCGCGACCTCGTCGAGCTGCTGGAGCGCTCCAATCGCGCCGGCCCGAGCTCGCTGGTCGTGCCGAGCGAGTACCTGGAGATCGTCGCGACCCTGCGATGAGGCCTCGGCCGGCCCGTCGGGCAACGACGGCGATCAGGGCGCCGGCGCCGAAGCCGGCGACGCCAGCGGCCGGCCCTTGTCCACCGCATAGACGCCCACGAGTCGCGTCGGCGTCGCGCCTTCGTTCTTCGCGTTGTGCGGCACGCCCGCCGGAATCACGAAGCCTTCCCCGGCGGCGATCCGGCGCGGCGGCTGGCCGGCGACCGACAGCATCACCTCGCCCTCGTCGACGACGCTGATCTCGTCGCCCGGATGCGTGTGCCACCCCGACGCTCCGCCCGGCGCGATCTCCACCTTCGTGGCCACCGCCTCGCGCCCCGGCACTGACACGTCGCCCTTCACTACCACGGTCCGTGTCAACGCCGGCGCCTGCGCGAGGAGCGCGCCCGTCAACGCCACCAGGATCGCGCCGGCGACAGCCTTGTTCGCGAATGGGTTCATGTCGACTCCTTGTCAAGCCACGTCCGCGTGGCACACCGCCTCGATGTTGTGCCCGTCCGGATCGATCACGAACGCCGCGTAGTAGGTCGCGTTGTAGTTCGGGCGCAGGCCCGGCGGGCCGTTGTCCTGGCCGCCCGCTTCCAGCGCCGCGCGGTGGAAGGCGTCGACCTGCGCGCGCGTCTTCGCGGAGAACGCGAGGTGCAGGTGCGCCGGCTTCTCCGCGGTCTGGAACAGGCACAGCGACGTCTCGCCCTCGGCGCAGAGCTCCACGCCGTAGGTCGGCACGCCTTCGGAGACGACGGTGACGCCCAGCGGCGCGAGCGCCTTCAGGTAGAACGCCTTGCTCGCCGCGTAGTCGCTGACGCCGAATTTCACGTGGTCGAACATCCGTTCTCCTGGAGGCTGTGCGATGGCCGGGCGCGCCGGTCAGTCGAAGTGCTCGATGTCCTCGGGCATGCGAACCCAGGCATGCATCCGTTCTTCGTAGACCGAGACCGTCGGCGCCGGGAAGCCCGGCTCCGCGAACACGCCGACCGGGATCGCGATCGACGACTCGTCGGCTTCGTTGACGTACCAGACGGTGGTGCCGCACGTCGGACAGAACGTGAAGCGCGCCCGCCCGCCCTCGTCGCCGACGCGGACGAACTCGGTGCCCGTGCCGCTCGTCTCGACCGCGGACCGCGGGAACCGCGCCTGCGTCGCGAAGACGCTGCCGCTGCGGCGCTGGCACGCGAGGCAGTGGCAGACGGAGACGCGGATCGGGTCGCCCGACACCCGGGCGGAGAGTCGGCCGCAGCAGCAGGAAGCGAGTCGAAGCGTCATGTCGTTTGCAAGGGGCTCGCGGGGCTGCCCGCGACGTAGCCGCAATCATGCCGGAGGAATTCCTTCATCGTGATGTCCGACGGCAGCTGCGTCGAGACATCCTTGCCCCAGCTGTACATCTCGATGTCCAGCCACTCCTTCTTGGCGATGAAGATGTGCCCGATCTTCTTGATCGGCCGCGGGGATATTCGGCCACCAGGTCGATTGCGGCCACGTCCCCTTCAACAGATCTGCGGCTCCCGCTTTGGACATGGTCGTTCTCCCGTAGGCTCGTCGGTGGATGACGAAACGGGACACTACAACAAGGGTCGGGCTGCGGGAATCATCCGAGACGTGCCGCGCGGGATTGAGGCCAAGGCGCGCGCACTCTTTCCGCGCGGAAAATCAGATCTCGCCGCCACCGCGGCGACAGCGACAAGCGAACCTGTCCGGCGTCGGACAAACATCGAACCCACGGGTTTGTCGAGATTGGTGGCCCGATCAATAGTATTTGATGATGCGCTGGACGGGGATTTTCCAGACTTGGCCGTTGCCGTCCTTCTGCGTGAGGAGGATGCTTTCCCAATTTCCGTGCGCGTCGTCCTTGTATTCGTAGGTCGTGTCGAGGGAAACGGCCCGATCAAACTCGGATGCACGTCCGGGCGGATCGCTTTCCTTTGGAATCCTGCGACGATGGTAGGCGGTTCGACGTCCGGTTTCGTCGTATTCGAATACATGGGTATGTTCGCCATCACGGCAGACCGAACGACGCATCACCGGCGCTCCTTCATACGAACAATTGACAACGAGGCCCGTGCCGTAGTCCATCGCGCTGACCAGCCGTCCCTGGGCATCCATCACGGCCTTGTGCTCCTTGTACGCCTGCCGCTGTTGCGCCAAGCCCCAGATATTCGGGCCGCTGCAAGTCCGTCCCTGGAAGTCGACATGGCCTCGACGGCACGTCCTGTCCAGCACGCCGTTTCGGTCGAAATGGTAGGAGGCCTCTTCCACCGCTCCGCCGAACAGAGATTTCAGGTCGCTGTTCCAGGAAATCTGTTCGATCGCACCGCGCGTACCCACCGAATTGCAGAGGACGTCGTGGCTCGAGTTTCCGTCTGCCGGGCAGAACCGCAGGCCGAATATATCGACGGCCTCCGGGGCGGGAAACGTGATCTCGATGGGCCGGGGCGGCTGCCGCGCCGCCAACATCGAGGGCCCCACGTCGAAATAAAGCGAGAAGGCCGCCAGGATCGCCACCGGCACCATGGCAGGCAGAACGTGTCGACGGGTCAGCAGGCGAGAAAGTCGTTTCATGGATGCCATGGCCGCGAGGAATCACGGTCTGAGCGATTCTAGGGATGGGAGGACGCGAGCCGCGGTGATGCCGCCGATCGAAACCGGTCTTCCCTGAACCAGTGCACGCCCACCGCTCCACGCAGCGGTCATTCTCGCGAGACGGGTGTCCGCAAACCGCGAGACCGCAGCTCGCCTGTGCAATGGAAAGTTAGGGAGTCCATCCTCCATGACACCGTTGCCTCCCTAGTCCAACGATTGTGATACCCCATCCCGTATCAACACAATCGCGCACCGCCACGGCACGGTGCCGCGGCGGCATTCAAAAACCAAGGGAAACAGAAACATGAATACCAACGTGATCGGCAAGCGCATTTCCTTCGACATTCCCGACGATGACCTCCAGGCCGTGCAGGCCGCAGTGCAGACATTGATGGACAAGCTGATGCCGCACCTCGTCAGCGTGGGCGCCGAGGAAAAGCGTGCGCTGGCCAAGATGGGAAGCAAGAGTGTCGACTTCGTCTCGAAGACGCTGAACTACGCCAACACGAATCCGCAGTTCAAGCCGGCCTTCGTCGACATCGACGACTTCTCGAGCAACGTCTCGGCCTTCGGCATGCTGCGTTCGCTGCAGCAGCCGATGAGCCAGATCGCCGACATGCTGGATGACAGCCTCACGCTCGCGGGCAGCGACGCCCTCAACTCGGCACTGGCTTACTACCAGTCGATCAAGACCGCCGCCAAGCTGAACGTGCCGGGCGCCGCCACGATCGCGGAAGACCTTGCGGCGCGCTTCGCGGGCCAGGGCGTCCGGGCGCCCGCCAAGACGCCGACAGAGGTCTGAACGCCGACGAGGCCGCGGGTTCCTCGCCGATACCCGCCGGTTGCTTCCGACAGCCAACCGGTTTCACTCGACGAGGAACTTTTCCACCCCGACACCAACCCGTTCCGGTCAAAGACCAACGGGTTGGACTCGGAGGCCAACCGGTTCCCCTCCGATACGAACCAGTTCCACCCGCAGAGGAACTTGTTCCACGCTGACACCAACCCGTTTTGGGCGAAGACTAACGGGCTGGACGCGGAGACCAACCGATTGCCTTCCGATACGAACCAGTTCCATTCGGAGAGGAGCTGGTTTCACTCCAACAGCAACCAGTTCCACTCGGAGACCAACCCGTTGTACTCAAAGACCAACGGGCTGGACTCGGAGACCAACGAGTTCCACTCAAGGACCAACGGGTTGGACTTCGAGACCAACCCGTTGCATCCCGAGACCAACGGGTTGCACTCGAAGTGAAACTCGTTGCACCGCCGGATCAACGAATTCCATTCGGGCGCGGCGACCGGTGCGCGGTGACGTTCCCAGGCTCGCTGCCGAACGCGCAGACGGCCGACCCGCCGCAGCGACCTTGTCCGGCCCGGGCCGCCGCCGGTCTCGCGTCGCCGGCGTCCCGCCGCCCCGCTACAACAACTTGTCCAACGTGATCGGCAGTTCCCTCACCCGCTTGCCCGTCGCGTTGTAGATCGCGTTCGCGACCGCCGCGCCGGTGCCGGTGATGCCGATCTCGCCGACGCCACGGGCACCCATGGGGGTATGCGGGTCGGGGATGTCGGTCCAGATCACGTCGATCTCGGGCACGTCCAGGTGGACGGGCACGTGGTACTCGGCGAGGCTCGGGTTCATGATGCGGCCGCTGCGCTCGTCGAACTGCGTCTCCTCCATCAGCGCGAGGCCCAGGCCCATGATGATGCCGCCGCGGAACTGGCTGCGCGCCGTCTTGGCGTTGAGGATGCGGCCGCAGTCGAACGAGCCGAGGAAGCGGCTGACGCGCGGCTCGCCGGTGACGGCGTTGACGCGCACCTCGCAGAACATCGCGCCGTACGAGTGCATCGACCAGTGCTGCGTCTCGAGCGGCGGCGGCGCGGTGGCCTCGACGGTGACGGACTCCCGCTTCGCGCGCGCCAGGATGGCAGCGTAGGTCTCGAAGCGTTCCGGCGCGTCCGCCTGGCGCAGGCCGCCCGCGTGGCACTGCACCTGGGCCGGCTTCAGCCCGGCCAGCGGTGAATCGCCGTCGCACAGCTTCAGCAGCTCGACGACCAGCGCGTCGCGCGCCGCCATGACCGACGCGCCGATCGCGGCCGACTGCTGCGAGCCGCCCGCGAGCACGGTGCCCGGGAGCTTCGAGTCGCCGTACGCGAACGTGACCTGCGACATCTTCAGGCCCAGCCGCTCCGCGGTCACCATCGTCTGCGCGGTGGCGGTGCCCATGCCCATCTCGTGGCCCGCGATCTCCACCGTCGCATGGCCGTCGTGCGCGAGCGTCAGGCGCGCCGCGCCGCCGGGCATGCGGTAGTACGGGTAGGTGGCCGTGGCGCAGCCCAGGCCGACCAGCCACTCCCCGTCGCGCCGGCTGCCCGGCACCGCCGGCCGATCGCGCCAGCCGAATTTCTCGGCGCCCGCGCGGTACGCCTGGACGAGGTTGCGCGACGAGAACGGCAGGCCGGTCGTCGGATCCTTTTGCGGCTCGTTGCGCAGGCGCAGCTCGATCGGATCGAGGCGCAGCGCCACCGCGAGCTCGTCGACCGCGCATTCGAGCGCGAACGTGCCGACGGATTCGCCCGGCGCGCGCATGAAGGTGTTGGCCACCATGTCGATGTCCGCGACCTGGACGTCGAGCAGGATCGCCTTCGCCGCGTACGCCGAACGCGTCGGCAGGATGAAGGGCTCGGGCAGCGCGTTGTGCGTGGTCATCGCGACGACGCCGGTGTGGATCAGCGCGTCGAGGCCGCCGTCGGCCTGCGCGCCGAGCGCGACGCGCTGCTCGGTCATCGTGCGCCCGCCGACGACGCGGTACACGCCCTCGCGCGACAGCACGATGCGCACCGGCCGGCCGGCCAGCTTCGCGGCCGCCGCGGCGAGCACCTGGTGCTGCCACAGCGTCTTGCCGCCGAAGCCGCCGCCGACGAATGGCGACGTCACGTGCACCTGCTCCTCCTTCAGCCCGAACACCTGCGCGAGCGACCACGCCGCGTGCGACACGCCCTGCACGCAGTCGTGCACGACGAGGTCGTCGCCCTGCCACGCCAGCGTCGCCGCATGCAGCTCGATCGCGTTGTGGTTGTGGCGCGGCGTCCTGTAGACCGCATCGACGCGGTGCGGCGCCGCGGCCAGCGCGGCCTCGGCATCGCCGATCTCGTCGTGCAACGGCTTGCCCTGGAACGCGCCGGGGTGCGTGTTCTGTTTGGCGACGTCGAAGACGGTCGCCGCAGGCTCGGCGTCGTAGCTCACCCGGATCAGCGAGCTCGCGTGGTCGGCCTGCTCCTGCGTCTCGGCGAGCACGACCGCGATCGGCTGGCCGTTCCAGTTCACGCGGTCGTCCTGCAGCACGGGCAGGCTGTCGCCCGAGGCCGCCTTCGCGGCGGTCATGAACAGCGGCGGCGGCTTCAGGCGCGGCGCGTTCAGGTGCGTCATCACCAGCACGACACCGGGCGCGCGCTCGGCCTCGCCGGTGTCGAGCATGGCGATGCGCCCCTTCGCGATCGTGCTGTAGGCCAGCGCCGCGAAGACCATGCCGTCCAGCGCGAACTCCGCCGCGAAGGTCGCGCTCCCCGAGACCTTCTGCGGCCCGTCGAGCCGCGACACCGGCTGCCCGATCAGGCCCGGCGCGGCGATCAGCGGGTCGGGCGTGCCGCCCGGCATCAACGCATCGGGCGCGTGCTCGACGACCTTCTCCATCACGGCCATCGCCGCGCCCTGCACCTTCTCGGCGACTGTCTTGACGATGTTCATGCGGCACCTCCGGCGAGTTCCTCGAGCACCGCCACGATCGTGCGGCGGGCCAGTTCGATCTTGAAGGCGTTGTGCGCCAGCGGCTTCGCGGCGGCCAGTTCGGCATCGGCGGCCGCGCGGAACGCGTCCGCGGTGGCCGGCCCGCCGCGCAACGCCTGCTCCGCGGCCCCTGCGCGCCACGGCTTGTGCGCCACGCCGCCGAGCGCGAGGCGCACGTCGACCACCACGCCGTCCTTCACCTCGAGTGCCGCCGCGACGGACACCAGCGCGAACGCGTAGCTCGACCGGTCGCGCACCTTGCGGTAGGTCGATCGCGCGTACAGCGGCGACGCGGGCAGCTCGACGCCGGTGATCAGCTCGCCGGGCGCGAGCTCGGTCTCGATGTCGGGCCGCTCGCCGGGCAGGCGGTGCAGCTCGTTGATCGACAGCGTTCGTTCGCCGCCCGAACCGCTCAGGCGCACGACGGCGTCGAGCGCCGCGAGCGCCACGCACAGGTCGGACGGATGCGTCGCGACGCAGGCCGGCGAGGCGCCCAGGATCGCGTGGTAGCGGTTGAAGCCGTCGACGGCGTCGCAGCCCTGCCCCGGCGTGCGCTTGTTGCAGCGCGAGCCGTCGTCGTCGAAGAAATAGGTGCAGCGCGTTCGCTGCAGCAGGTTGCCGCCGAGCGTCGCCATGTTGCGGATCTGCGCCGACGCGCCCGCGAGGATCGCGCGGGCGAGCACGGGATAGCGCTCGCGCACGGCGCGGTGCTCGGCGATGGCGGTGTTGCGCGCCGCGGCGCCGATCACGAGGCCGCCGTCGTCGCGCTCGACGATCCCGCCGTCCAGCCCGCTGACGTCGACCAGCGCCGACGGCCGCTCGACGTTCTCGCGCATCAGGTCGACGAGGTTGGTGCCGCCGCCGAGATAGCGGGCGCCGTCGAGGCCCCGGCGCTGCAGGGCGTCGGGCACGCTGCCCGCCCGCACGTAGGTGAACGGGGTCATCGCGCCTCCTCGTGGAACTCGGTGATCGCGTCCACGATCCCGTTGTAGGCGCCGCAGCGGCAGAGGTTGCCGCTCATGCGTTCGCGCAGTTCGTCGTGCGTCAGCTGCGTGCAGCCGGCCGCAAGGATGGGCGTGACGTGGCTCGGCAGGCCGCGCTCGAACTCGCGCAGCATCCCGACCGCCGAGCAGATCTGCCCGGGCGTGCAGTAGCCGCACTGGAAGCCGTCGTGCTCGACGAACGCGCGCTGCAGCGGATGCAGGTCGCTCGCCGTGCCGAGGCCCTCGATCGTCGTGATTTCGCGGCCTTCGTGCTGCACGGCGAGTGCCAGGCAGGCGTTGATGCGCTCGCCGTCCAGCAGCACCGTGCAGGCGCCGCACGCGCCCTGGTTGCAGCCCTTCTTGCTGCCGCTCAGGTGGAGGTGGTCGCGCAGCAGGTCGAGCAGGGACGTGCGGGTGTCGCAGTCCACGTCGACCGGTTGTCCATTGACGACGAAATGCATGGGGATGCTCCCTTCTGGTGGGGGACGAACCGCCCGCGTCGTCGCGACGACGGGGGTCCGCAAGACCGGAAGGGCGGCAAGCCGGGTGCCCGTGCGCCGCGGCCGCGCCGCGGGGCCGACGAGGTCAGCCGGAGGCGTCCCCTGTCGCGTCGTCCGATGGCCGGGACGCATTGCCCGACGCGATGCCCCACCGCTGCAACGCCTCGTCGTCCGCCACGCGCGCGTCGACCCAGCGCTCGCCGTCCGCGGTCGACTCCTTCTTCCAGAACGGCGCGTGCGTCTTGAGGTAGTCCATCAGGAACTCGCAGGCCTGGAACGCGTCGCGCCGGTGCGAGGACGCCGCGGCCACGAACACGATGCGCTCGCCCGGCAGCAGCCGTCCGACGCGGTGGATCACGCGCGCGTCGAGCATCGCGAAGCGGCGCGACGCCTCGTCGATCATCGCCTCGATCGCGCGCTCGGTCATGCCGGGGTAGTGCTCCAGCGTCAGCGCCGAAATCGCGTCGTCGGGCGTGTTGCCGCGCACGCAGCCGACGAAGGTCGCGACGGCGCCGATGTCGGTTCGGCCGCCCTGCATCGAGGCGAGCTCGGCGGCGACGTCGAAGTCGACTTCCTGGATGCGCACGCGCGGCGCCGCGGCCCCGTCCGCAGGGAGGTCGACACGACCGCCGACGCGCCCACCCATCGGATCGACAGCGCCGTTGTCGACGCCCGCCGCCGTCACGCCCCGCGAATCACGTCCGCCGTTCATCGCCGTCACCCGCCGGTCACCGGCGGAAAGAACGCGACCTCGGCGCCGTCGCGCAGCGGTGTCGACTCCTCCGCCAACGCCTGGTCGACCGCCACGCGCACCGCGCGCCCCGGCGCGAGCGCCTGCGCGTGCGCGTCCGACTGCGTGCGCAGCCACGCGCGCAACGCGCCGGCCGTGCCGGGCTGGACGCCGTCCGCCGATGCGTCATCGACGCCACCCGCCGGCCACTCGATCGCCCCACCCGCCCCCAGCGACTCGCGCAACGACGCGAAATACTTCAACGTCACCTTCATGGCGCCAGCTCCGCCAGCGACAGGAAGCGCACCGTGTCGCCCGGGTTCACGACCTGCCCCGGCGCGATGTCCGCCAGGCCGTCGCCCCACGCGAGCGAGCTCAGCACGCCCGAGCCCTGGTTCTGGAACAGGTCCAGCCCACCCGTCGCGTTGCGTCGCACGCGCAGGAACTCCCGCCGCTTGTCCGGCCGCGGCCAGGCGAAGTCCGCCCGTGCCGGCAACCCGGCCGGCGCCAACGCGGGCGCGCCCTGCAGCCGCAACAGCACCGGGCGCACGAACAGCGTGAACGTCACGTAGCTCGACACCGGGTTGCCCGGCAGGCCGATGAACCAGGTTTCGTCGACGGCGTCGGCGACCTGCTCCGCGTCGCCCTGCGCGTGTTGTCCGGCGTCGCCGGCGCGAGCCGCATCGCTCGACGCGCGAAGCGCCGCCGACTCCGTCGATCCCGCGCCAGCGGCCGCGCGCCGCACCGCGCCGAACGCCAGCGGCTTGCCCGGCTTGATCGCGATCGCCCACAGATCCAGCCGCCCTTCCGCCGCCAGCGCCGGCTTCAGGTGGTCTTCCTCGCCCACCGACACGCCGCCCGAGCTGATGATCAGGTCATGCCCCGCCGCGGCTTCGCGCAGCATCGCGCGCGTCGCGTCCAGCCGGTCCGGCACGTTGCCGAGATCCGTCACGACGCAACCCTGGCCGCGCAGCAGCGCGCCCAGCATGAAGCGGTTCGAGTTGTAGATCGCGCCCGGCGGCAACGGCTCGCCCGGCATCACGAGCTCGTCGCCCGTCGAGAACAGCCCGACTCGCGGCCGCGCCGCCACGTCCAGCCGCGCCATCCCGACCGTCGCCGCCAGCCCGATCGCCGCAGCGTCCAGCTTGTGCCCGGCCCGCAGCACGACGCTGCCCAGGCGGACGTCCTCGCCGCGCCGCCGGATCGCCATGCCGGCCTTCGGCACCTCGTTGACGCGCACGCGGCCGAACGCGTCGCCCTCGCCCGCCGCCGCGATCGCCTCGCACTGCTCCTGCATCACGACCGCGTCCGCCCCCGGCGGCACCTGCGCGCCCGTGAAGATGCGCGCCGCCGTGCCCGGCACGAGCGGCTGCCCGACGACCCCTGCCGGAATGCGCTGGCTCACCGGCAACACCGTGCCGGCGCCATCGACGAGATCCGCCAGCCGGATCGCGTAGCCGTCCATCGCGCTGTTGTCCGCTGGCGGCACGTCGACCGAGGACACGACGTCCTGCGCGAGCACACGGCCCCACGCCTCGGGCGTCGTGACGGTCTCGATGCGACCGGAAGGAACCACTGCGGCCAGCAACCGCGCCAACGCGTCGTCGGCACTGATCAGCGCCTTGCGCGCCTCCGGCGCAGGCGCCCCGGGAGATGAAGTATTGGATGTGATGCTCATGACCCCGCCATGATGCAACAGGTCCACCGACCCACGCCGCGAAAAGGCCACGAGAAATCGACGACAAACGCCACGTCGCCATCCGACCACCCCGCCCGCACTCTCAAGCTGTCGAGGCCCTCGACGGGCCGAGACACGCCACCCTAACTCGAAGAGCGACGCGCCGGCGGCAGGCTGGCCAGGGGCTTGGCTCGCCGGCGAACGCGCCTGGTAGCGGGCATCGCGGCGGGCGACGAGCGATCCGGACGCGATCCGCCCGATCCACGCGGTCGAACTTCATCGAGAGCCCGCCGAATCCGGCCGTGCAGGCCGGATTCACTCCTCGGAGCCGGCGAGCCAAGCCCCTGGCCAGCCTGTCGCCGCCCCCGCGCTCGAAGAACACCCCCGACGCGCAGCGTCGAAAAAAATCAACGCCCCGGCGCGTGCCCCGCAACGAACGCCTTCACGACATCGACATCCGCCGGCACCACGGTAAACCGCTTCGGCCGCGACTCAAGATCCGCCAAAGCGACCGGCAAAGAAGGCCTCCGCCCCAACGCCTCGAAGATCGTGTCAGCGAACTTCACCGGCAACGCCGTCTCCAGCACGATCATCGGCACCCCGCCACGCACATGCTCCCGAGCGACCTTCAGGCCATCCGCCGTGTGCGTATCCACGACCACGCCGAAGCGCCGGTCGGTATCGCGGATCGTCGCGATCCGATCCGCATGCGTGCTGCGCCCCGACACGAACCCGAAACGCCCGATCGCCGCCTTCTCGTCGGCCGACAACGAGAACGCGCCGTCCCGCTGCAGCCCCGCGCCGAACAGCTCGCGCACCCGCGCCCCGTCGCGCCCCAGCAGGTCGAACACGAAGCGCTCGAAGTTCGACGCCTTCGAGATGTCCATCGACGGGCTCGACGTCTCGAAAGTCTCGGAAGACCCGCGCACGCGGTACGTGCCCGTCCGGAAGAACTCGTCCAGCACGTCGTTCTCGTTCGTCGCGACGACCAGCTGCCCGATCGGCAACCCCATCATCCGCGCCACGTGCCCCGCGCACACGTTGCCGAAGTTCCCCGACGGCACCGCGAAGTCGACCTGCTGCTCGTTGCGCGTCGTCGCCTGAAAATACCCGGCGAAGTAGTACACGACCTGCGCCAGCAGCCGCGCCCAGTTGATCGAGTTGACCGTGCCGATCCGCCACTCGCGCTTGAACGCGAGGTCGTTCGACACCGCCTTCACGATGTCCTGGCAATCGTCGAACACGCCCTCGACGCTCAGGTTGTGGATGTTCGCGTCCTGCAGGCTGAACATCTGCGCCTGCTGGAACGGGCTCATGCGCCCGAACGGGCTCAGCATGAACACGCTCACGCCCTTCTTGCCGCGCATCGCATGCTCGGCCGCGCTGCCCGTGTCGCCCGACGTCGCGCCCAGGATGTTCAGCGTCTCGCTGCGGCGCCCCAGCTCGTACTCGAACAGGTTGCCGAGCAGCTGCATCGCCATGTCCTTGAACGCGAGCGTCGGCCCGTTCGACAAGGCCTCCAGCTTCACGCCGGCTTCCAGCGCCTTCAGCGGCACGATCTCGCGCGTGCCGAAGACCTCCGCCGTGTACGTCCTCGCCGCCAGCGCGCGCAGGTCCGCCGGCGGGATGTCGTCGATGTACAGCGACAGGATCTCGTAGGCCAGGTCCGCGTACGACAGCGCGCGCCAGCGCGTGAGCGTCGCGTCGTCGACCTGCGGGTAGTGCGTGGGCAGGTACAGCCCGCCATCGGGCGCGAGGCCCTCGAGCAGGATCTCGCTGAAGGCGCGCGGCGTGGCGTCGCCCCGGGTGCTGACGTACTTCATGCTCAGGCCAGGTCTTCCTTGCGCAGGCTCACGATCGGCGCCAGCACCGTCGGCAGCGCCTGCATCTGCTCGATCGCCTGGCGCATCTTGCCCTCGACGGTGTTGTGCGTGAGGATGATCAGGTCCTGCTGGCCGTCCTTGCGGTCGGGGCTCGGGCGCTGCAGCACCGCGTCGATCGAGATGTCGTGCTCGGCCAGCGTCGTCGTGATCTTCGACAGCACGCCCGCCTCGTCGGCCACGCACAGGCGCAGGTAGAACGACGTCACGACGTCGCACATGCGCAGGATCGGCGTCGAGGCCAGCGAATCCGCGCGGAACGCGAGATGCGGCACGCGGTGGTCCGGGTCGGCCGTGTGCAGGCGCGTGATGTCGACCAGGTCGGCCACCACCGCCGACGCCGTCGGCTCGGCGCCCGCGCCCTTGCCGTAGTACAGCGTCGTGCCGACCGCATCCGCCTGCACCACGACCGCGTTCATCGCGCCCTCGACATTGGCGATCAGCCGCTTGGCCGGCACCAGCGTCGGGTGCACGCGCAGCTCGATGCCGTTCGCGTCGGGGCGGCGGCGCGTGATGCCCAGCAGCTTGATGCGGTAGCCCAGCGCCTCGGCATGCTTGATGTCGGCCGCCTGCAGCCCGACGATGCCCTCGACGTGCGCGTGGTCGAACTGCATCGGGATGCCGAACGCGATCGCGCTCATGATCGTCGCCTTGTGCGCGGCGTCGATGCCCTCGATGTCGAAGGTCGGGTCGGCCTCGGCATAGCCCAGGCGCTGCGCTTCCTTCAGCACGACGTCGAAGTCCAGCCCCTTGTCGCGCATCTCGGACAGGATGAAGTTCGTCGTGCCGTTGATGATGCCGGCGATCCACTCGATGCGGTTGGCGGTCAGGCCTTCGCGCAGTGCCTTGATGATCGGGATGCCGCCCGCCACCGCGGCCTCGAACGCGACCATCACGCCCTTCTCGCGCGCGGCGGCGAAGATCTCGTTGCCGTGCACCGCGAGCAGTGCCTTGTTGGCCGTGACCACGTGCTTGCCCGCCGCGATCGCCTCCAGCACCAGCTCCTTGGCGATACCGTAGCCGCCGATCAGCTCGACGACGATGTCGATCGCCGGGTTCTCGATGACCTCGCGCGCGTCCGAGACGATCGTCACGCCCTCGCCCACCACGCCGCGGGCCCGCTCGACGTCGAGATCCGCGACCATCGCGATCTCGATGCCACGCCCCGCGCGGCGGCGGATCTCTTCCTGGTTGCGCGTGAGCACCTTGAACGTGCCGGAACCCACGGTTCCGATGCCCAGCAGGCCGACTTGGATCGGTTTCATCTTCATAGTCCTCGTGAAATCAGTCTCGTTGCGCGGCCCGGGCGGCCGCCTTTCAGCGCCCCGCCGGAGCGGAGCTCATTTTGCCGGGAGCACCTTGGCGACGATCGTCGGCAACTGCCACGCGCCGCCCAGCGACACCGTGCGGCACAGGCCGGTCGTCGACTCGTCGGTGTGCACGAAGTCGTGGCCGTCCCAGGTCCAGGCGTCGGTGCCGATGCAGTCCGCGACGCCGCGGCCCTTCTCCTGCGACGAGATGCCGGTCTTCAGGTCGAAGTCGGTGCCGGAGTTCGTCACCAGCTTCGGATCGTACGGCGGCTTCGCGTTCGCGATCCAGTAGCCGTCGCCGGTGTTGTACGCGCCGCGCCAGCACAGCGTGGTGACGAGCACGCGCGCGCCGTCGAGGTGCCACAGCGCGGGCGTGCTGGCGAGCTGCTTCTGGACGTCGCGGTCGTGCAGCAGGTCGCACTCGTCGGTCGGCTTGATCGACGCGAGGATCTTCACGGCGAGCGCGTCGTCGCCGGGATGCGGCTGGTCCAGGATCGGCACGGCCTGCACGACCGGCATCGGCAACGGCGGCAGCACCTTGGCCTCGCCCTCGCCGCCCTTGCGCACGATCGCGGACGGCGTGCCGACGCGGCCCTGCAGGTCGTCCATCTTCAGCAGCACGGCCGAGGCGCCGTCGCTCGACAGCGTCCACCGGTCGTCGCCGTCCGAAAACACGATTGCGGCGGTGCCGGTCAACGCCTTCAGCAGCGCCGCGACGATCGCCGGCGGCAGCTCGGCGTGGTTGCTGTCCTTGCCGTCGAGCTTGATCGTGCCCGCGGCCTTGCCGGCGATGGCGAGCCGGACGCTCTGCGGATGCGGCGCGGACTCGTCCGCGTCGCCCAGCTGCAGCTCGCCGGCCACCTTCGTGCCGGGGCCGGCCGCGCGCGTGAACAGCACGGAGACCGCGTGGGCGGTGTCGTCGCCGTCGCGCTGGTAGCCGGCCGCGCGGCAGGTGCGCGTGTTGTCGCAGGCGAGCTGCCAGTCCTTGTGCTCGAAGGTCTGCGCGCCCGCGGGCAGGCTGAGGACCGCGAGCAGCGCCGCGAGGGCCGCTTGGAAGCTGCGCATGCTCAGGCCGAATGGCGCTTGCGGTAGCCGTCCAGGAAGCGCGCGATGCGGCCCACGGCCTCCGTCAGGTCGTCCGCGTTCGGCAGGAACACGACGCGGAAGTGGTCCGTGCGCCCCCAGTTGAAGCCGGTGCCCTGCACGATCAGTACCTTCTCCTCGGCGAGCAGCTCGTAGGCGAACTGCTGGTCGTCGGCGATCGGATAGAGCTTCGGGTCGAGGCGCGGGAACATGTACAGCGCCGCCTTGGGCTTGACCACCGTCACGCCCGGGATCTGCGTCAGCAGTTCGTAGGCGAGGTCGCGCTGGCGCGCGAGGCGGCCGCCGGGCGCGACGAGGTCCTTGATGCTCTGGTAGCCGCCGAGCGCCGTCTGGATCGCGAGCTGGCCCGGCGTGTTGGCGCACAGGCGCATCGACGCGAGCATGTTGAGGCCCTCGATGTAGTCCTTCGCGGAGCGCTTCGCGCCCGAGACGACCATCCAGCCCGCGCGATAGCCGCACGAGCGGTAATTCTTCGACAGCCCGTTGAAGGTCACGAACAGCACGTCGTCGGCGAGCGACGCGATGCTGGTGTGCTCCGCGCCGTCGTAGAGCGTCTTGTCGTAGATTTCGTCGGCGAACACCACGAGCTCGTGCTCGCGCGCGACCTGCACGATGTCGCGCAGCACCGCCTCGGGGTACAGCGCGCCGGTCGGGTTGTTCGGGTTGATGATCACGATCGCCTTGGTGCGCGGCGTGACCTTGGCGCGGATGTCGGCGACATCGGGCAGCCAGTCGGACTGCTCGTCGCACTGGTAGTGCACCGGCGTGCCGCCCGACAGCCCGACGACGGCCGTGTACAGCGGGTAGTCCGGCGACGGGATCAGCACCTCGTCACCCGAGTCGAGCAGCGCGTTCATGCTCATCGCGATCAGCTCGGAGGCGCCGTTGCCGAGGTAGACGTCGTCGACCGTGACGTGCGCGACGTTCTTCTGCTGCGTGTAGTGCACCACCGCCTTGCGCGGCGCGAACAGGCCCTTCGAGTCCGTGTACGCGGCGGCGTTGGGCAGGTTGCGGATCATGTCCTGCACGATCTCGTCGGGCGGCTCGAGGCCGAACGCGGCGACGTTGCCGATGTTCAGCTTGATGATCTTCTGGCCTTCGTCCTCCATCTGGCGGGCCTTGTCGAGGACGGGGCCGCGGATGTCGTAACCGATGTTGGCGAGCTTGCTGGACTTGGCGATCGGCTTCACGGCCGGG
>JASLEM010000055.1 GCA_030151165.1 Burkholderiaceae bacterium | reverse complement strand
ACTCCGAGCGCAATATCTCTCCCGAAGGATTCTTCGAAAAATGACGACCATCCGTGTCAAGGAAAACGAGCCGTTCGACGTGGCCCTGCGCCGCTTCAAGCGCACCATCGAAAAGCTGGGTCTGCTGACCGAACTGCGCGCACGCGAGTTCTACGAGAAGCCGACCGCCGAGCGCAAGCGCAAGAAGGCCGCGGCCGTCAAGCGCCACTACAAGCGCGTTCGCAGCATGCAGCTGCCGAAGAAGCTCTACTGAGCGTTTCGACGGAGCTCTCGAGCTCGTTTCCGCCGGGTCGGCGCGCTACGCAGGCGCCGCTCCGAAGCAGAAAAGCCCGCGCGGGACGCCGTTGCGGGCTTTTGTCATTTCCGGATCGCTTTCGGGCGTCCCGCGCGAGCGCGGGGCCGGAACCGGTCAGCACAACCAGGAACACACCATGACGCTCAAGGAACGCATCAACGAGGACATGAAGGCCGCGATGCGCGCGAAGGAAGCCGATCGCCTGCTCGCGATCCGCAACCTGATGGCCAAGATGAAGCAGCGCGAGGTCGACGAGCGCGTCGTGCTCGAGGACGCCGACATCGTCGCGATCGTCGACAAGCTGGTGAAGCAGCACAAGGACTCGATCGACGCCTTCACCAAGGCCGGCCGCACCGACCTCGTCGACAAGGAAACCGGCGAGATGACCGTGCTGATGGCCTACCTGCCGCAGCGCCTGGACGCCGGCGCGATCGCCGCGGAGGTCGACGCGATCGTCGCCGAGCTCGGCGCCGCGGGCCCGGGCGACATGGGCAAGGTCATGGCCGCCGTCAAGGCGAAGCTGGCGGGCAAGGCCGACATGGGCCTCGTCTCCGCCGCCGTGAAGGCCGCGCTGAGCAAGTGATGGCCGCGCCGCGGCGATGATGCAGATCCGCTCGCCGCACGCTTCAACGACAAGGACACCGCCATGCAGACCACCCTCCCCCTGCGCCAGATCGACGCCGACGTCTTCGTCGCCCCGCAACTCGACGCCGCCGCGATGGCGGAGCTCGCGCGGCTCGGCTTCAAGAGCGTCGTGAACAACCGGCCCGACTTCGAGCACGGCCCCGACCAGCCGACCTCGGCACAGGTCGAGGAGGCCGCCCAGGCCGCCGGCCTGGCGTACCGCCACCTGCCGGTCGCGGGCGGCTACCAGTCGCCCGAGGAGATCGCCGCGTTCAAGGCGCTGGTCGCCGACCTGCCGCATCCGCTGCTGGCCTTCTGCCGCTCGGGCGCGCGCTCGACGCGGCTGTACCAACTCGCGCAGTCCTGAACCGCGAACGGCGCGCGCCTCGCGGGCATGGCCGCGAGGCGCCGCACCGCCGCCGTTCACCTCGTCGGGATGACGATGGCCGTGCCGCGCGCCCGCGGTGGCATGCTTTTCTGCGCCGTCGCTCGCGCGCGCTCATACCCCGTGGGGTAAGCCGCCGCCGCACAAGTGCACGAACGTTCGTATCCGTCAGTCACCTGACGTAAAAGCCAGTCGCGTCACCTGACCGAGCATCCATGCGGGCTGGCGCGCGCTTTTCGCGATGCGGGAAAACGTGCATTGCTGCTGCAGCGCGATCTTCCGCACATTGCGATCACTTTTTTCGGTTCGCTGTTCCTCCTCCGACACGCACGAAAGGTGATCCCATGAAGCTCCGCCTCCGCACCGCCGTCGCCGGCGCCATCGTGATCGCTGCGGGCGTCGCCGCGATCTCGCACGCGACCAACTACTCGCTGTGGGTCAACGGGCGGACGGGCGGCGGCCAGCTCGGCAACTACGCCGACTTCACCTACTGGGGCCCGGGCACGACGGCCGCGGGCGTCAACAAGAAGTCGGTCAACTGGGACGGCTACAACCACATCTCCGACCAGAACTACCTCGTGCGCAACGCGCTCGACTGCTTCTGCACCGGCACGAACTGGTGCTACGTCGCGGCGCACAGCGCGGGCGACCTGATGATGGGCTACACGCTGTCGATGTACGGCGGCACCTCGCGCCCGATCAGCAACGCGACGCCCAACGCGTCGGGCGTCTGCGGCGCGGCGAGCGGCGGCGGGACGCAGACCGGCTGGAACATCAAGTGGGTCGACGTCGCGGCCGGCGCGGCAGGCGGCTCCGAGCTGGCGGACGTCGGCGACTGGGCGACCTCCGAGCCGCTCGTCTCCGACCTGAAGACCTCCACCGCGCGCGCCATGTACGACCACAACAACACGCGCAGCCACTGGTTCTACATGTACGCCGGCGCCAGCGGCACGCTCTACTCGGGCGTCCTGCCGGGGCAGGACGACGAGGTCGTCGCGTACCACAGCGCGGGCGGCGTGTCGGTCACCTCGGGCGCGGCGTTCTGCAACCCGAGCGACTGGTTCTGCAACGACCTCACGATGGGCACGGCGGCCAACGAAGGCGGCCGCGCCAAGTGGAGCTACCACTCGGTGACCTTCCGCGACAACAACGAGCAGTACAACCACTACACCAACGGCAACTGGCAGGGCACCGTGGGCCTGGTGCGCCAGGACATGGTGAACAACGCGCAGTGATGGTGACGACCGCCTCGACCGCATCCGGCTCGCGATGAAGCTCCGCTGGCGCGTCGTCCTGCCGATCGCGGCCGTCTGCACGGCGGCGGTCTGGTGGGGCATGCGTCTCGGCCTGCGCGCGCACCGCGCGCAGCGGGTGGCCCAGGCGCTCCCACACCAGTGCCAGGCGCGACCACGCCAGCGCGTCGCTCGGGTCCAGGCTGACGTGCGTCTGCAGCGCCTCGGCCGCTTCGTTCAGCGCCGGCTTTGATTGGCCGGCCAGCGCCAGGCCCACGCGCGCCATCAGCATCGGGCGGGACTTCTCGCTCAGCGTGTCCAGCGCGGCCTGGCCTTCGGCGGGGCGGCCGCGGGCCTCGGCCAGCTCGGCGCGCAGGTAGGTCAGCACGCGCGTGGCGGCGGCGGTTTCGGACGCGCTGGGGGCGATCTGCTGCAGCGTGGCCTCGGTGCTGCGCAGCGTCGCTTCCGCGCGGTCGAAGTTGCGCAGCTTGATGGACGACAGCGCCGCGGCGTAGCGCGCGCCCAGCTGTTCGTAGCCGCCGGCTTCCTTGATGTTGCGGGCGCCGGCGTCGTAGTTCTCCAGCACCTTCCACGCGTCCACGCGCGGATCCATCAGCACGCGGGAGCGGGCGGCCATCAGCGCGTGCTCGGCCAGGCCGCGCGGGCGGTTGAAGTCGGTCAGCGCCAGGCGCGTGCGCGCGTCGCCGATGCGCTCGCTGGTCAACGGGTGGCTGCGCAGGTAGGGGTACGAGCCGTTGTCCATCAGGTGGTAGGCCTGGTCCATGCGCTCGAACAGGCTGACCATGCCGCTGCCGGCAAAGCCGGCCTCGGTCATCACGTTGAAGCCCACGCGGTCGGCCTCGCGCTCCATGTCGCGCGAAAAATTCAGCGACAGCTGCGTGGCCGCGGCCTGGCCGCCGACGATGCCGGCGTTGGCCATGTCGGGGTTGCCGCGCGACGCGGCCAGGATGGCCAGCAGCAGGCCGGCCACGGCGATCATGCTGTTGCGCGAATCGCCCGCGATG
>JASLEM010000344.1 GCA_030151165.1 Burkholderiaceae bacterium | reverse complement strand
GACGACGTCAAGCGCCAGGTGCTGCCGGCGCTGCGCCACCGCGTCGTGCTGTCGCCGGACGCGCAGCTCGAAGGCCGCGCGGTCGACGAGGTGCTGCGCGAGATCGCCGGGCGCGTCGACGCGCCGCGCCTGTAAGGCTCGCCGCGTGTCGCGCCTGCTGCTGCCCAGCCGCCGCACCGTCATCGCCGTGGCGCTGGCGGGCGCCGTCGCGGCGGCCGCCGAGCTCGTCGAGACGGCGCGGGGCGGCGACGGCGCGCTCGTCGCGGCCGTCGCGGGCGGCGGCGCGGGGGCGTTGATGCTGGCGTTCCTCGTCGACGTCGCGCTGTCGGCGTGGCAGTTGCGGCGCCATCCGCTGTCGTTCGAGCGCCAGCTGCCCGCCGGGCTCGCGCTCGGGCAGCCGCACGGGCTCGTCGTGACGCTCGCGCACGACGGGCCGCGGGCGTGGCGCCTGACGCTGTTCGACCACGTCCCGCCGACGATGCGGCTGCGCGCGCTGCCGGTCGACGTCGCGCTACCGGCGCGGCGCGCGCTCGACGTCCGCTACGAGGTCACGCCGACGCGGCGCGGCAAGGCGACCTTCGCCGCCGCGGCCGTGCGCGTGCGCTCGCGGCTCGGGCTGGCCGAGCTGCAGCTGCGCGTCGGCCGCGTGCAGTCGCTGCAGGTCTATCCGAACTTCGCCGCGCTCTCGCGCTACGCCTGGCTCGCGGGCGACCGGCGGCTCGCCGAGATCGGCATCAAGACCTACGCCGCGCGCGGCGCCGGCACCGACTTCAAGCAGCTCGGCGAATACGTGCCCGGCATGCCGACCCGCCACATCGACTGGAACGCCTCGTTCCGCCACCGCCGCGCGGTGGTGCGCGAGTTCCAGGACGACCGCGACCAGTCGGTGATGTTCCTGCTCGATTGCGGCCGGCGCATGCGGGCGGACGAGCAATCCGCGGGAGGCGACGGGCCGACCCGGGGGCCGACGTTCGACGGCAGCCACTTCGACCAGGCGTTGAACGCCGCGATGCTGCTGGCGTACGTCGCGCTGAAGGACGGCGACGCCGTCGGCGCGATGACCTTCGGCCACGAGGCCTCGCAACTGCGCCACGTGCCGCCCGCCAAGGGCATGGCGGCGCTGAACTCGCTCGTCGCGCGGCTGCACGACATCGAGCCGAGCCCCACGCACTCCGACTACCTCGCCGCCGCGCGCGACCTGATGCTGCGCGTGCCGCGGCGCTCGCTGGTCGTCGTGCTGACGAACTTCCGCGACGAGGACTGCGCCGAGCTCGAGGCCGCGCTCAAGCTGATGCGCACGCGCCATCTCGTGCTGCTCGCCAGCCTGAAGGAACGCGTCGTGGCGGAGCTCGTCGCGCAACCGCTGGTGGACGCGCGCGCCGTCACCGAGGTCGCGTCCGCGCACTGGTTCGAGCGCGCGCGCACCGAGGCGTTCCGGCGGCTCGCGGGGCGCGACCAGCTGCTGGTCGACGTCGAGCCCGACCAGCTCGCGGCGGCGCTGGTCAATCGGTACCACGCGGTGAAGCGGGCGCGCTTGCTGTGAAGACAGGCCTGGCCTTGATCGCGATGAGCGCATGCCTGCGGGCGGGGGCGATGCCCGTGTGTCCGATCGACGACTTCTTCCCTGCATCGAACACGCGCGCCGACATCGACTCGGTCGTGGCCGATCCGAAACCCGAGATCGTCCATGACGACGAGCGCCTGTGGTTCGACTACATCGAGGTCGGCGTCCGGATCCAGCCGGGCGGGCCAGGGATCCACGAGGTCACGGTGCTTCGCAACGACAACGGCAGGTTCCGCGTCAGCGTATTGCGGGCGAGGACGGGTCCCGGCGACGGCATTCCGAGCCCCGGCGTCGTCGACTCGCGCGACCTGCCGGCCACGCTCGCGGAGCGCCTGCACCGCGGCGTCATGCCCATCCTCGCGCGCACGCACTACGCGGCGCCGCTCGTGGGCCGGGAAGCCCGCATCACCTGCATGGGCGGCTCCTGGTTCTTCGCCACCGTGGCAGACCTCCCCGGCAGGTACAGCGAATTGACCGGCGAGGCACGGCCGGCGGCGGGGAGGCAGGATTCCGATGTCGGTTCCGTCCAGGCGCTCGGGCAGGCGCTGCGGGACTACGCGCTGCGCCGCATCGACGCGGACGGGCTCGAGGACCCGCTCAAGGGAGTCGAGGCACGTGCCGAGCCTGGCGAGGGGCCGATGTCGACCTCGCGCTGAGGCCCGCCCTCCTCGTGCGGAGCGGCGATGCGGTGCCGCCGCGGCCGGCTGGCGACGCGACGCGCCACCGAGCGCGCCCCGCCGCGCGTCGCCGAGCCCGTTTCGACAGGCCGCCGCGGCGGGCGCCGCCTACAATTGGGGCAACCCCCGGCAAGACGCGCCCTCCTCGCGTCGCACCTCCGAGTCCGGGGTCAGAAATCACTGCTGAATCCCCATGTCCGAACTCGCCAAGTCGTTTGAACCCGCCGCCATCGAAGCCCGCTGGGCGCCGCTGTGGGAGAAGAGCGGCGTCTACGAGCCCACGCTCGATCCGGCAAAGCCGTCGTTCGCGATCCAGCTGCCGCCGCCCAACGTCACGGGCACGCTGCACATGGGCCATGCGTTCAACCAGACGATCATGGACTCGCTGACGCGCTACCACCGGATGCGCAACTTCAACACGCTGTGGGTGCCGGGCACGGACCACGCGGGCATCGCGACGCAGATCGTCGTCGAGCGCCAGTTGCAGGACAAGGGCACGTCGCGCAAGGAACTGGGCCGCAAGAACTTCGTCGCGCGCGTCTGGGAGTGGAAGGAGGAGTCCGGCTCGACCATCACGCGCCAGATGCGCCGCATGGGCGACTCGGTGAGCTGGAAGCACGAGTACTTCACGATGGACGAGGGGCTGTCGAAGACGGTCACCGAGACCTTCGTGCGCCTGTTCGACGAGGGCCTGATCTACCGCGGCAACCGCCTCGTGAACTGGGATCCGCAGCTGAAGTCCGCGGTGTCCGACCTCGAGGTCGACAGCAAGGAGGAGGACGGCTTCCTGTGGCTGATCCGCTATCCGCTGGTCGACGGCTCGGGGGACCTGACCGTGGCCACGACGCGGCCCGAGACGATGCTGGGCGACGTCGCGCTGATGGTCAATCCGCAGGACGAACGCTATGCGCACCTCGTCGGCAAGCGCGTGACGCTGCCGCTCGTCGGCCGCGAGATCCCCGTCATCGCCGACGACTACGTCGACCGCGAGTTCGGCACCGGCGTCGTGAAGGTCACGCCCGCGCACGACGCGAACGACTACGCCGTCGGCCAGCGCCACGGCCTGCCGACGATCGGCGTGCTCGCGCTCGACGCGACGATCAACGAGAACGCGCCGGAAGCCTACCGCGGCCTCGACCGCTTCGTCGCGCGCAAGCGCGTCGTGGCCGACCTCGACGCGCAGGGCTTCCTCGTCGAGACGCGCAAGCACAAGCTGATGGTGCCGCGCTGCGAGCGCACGGGCCAGGTCATCGAGCCGATGCTGACCAACCAGTGGTACGTCGCGGTCAACAAGCCGGGCGCGGACGGGACGTCGATCGCGTCGAAGGCGATCAAGGCCGTCGACTCCGGCGAAGTCAAGTTCTATCCCGAGCAATGGGTCAACACCTACAACCACTGGATGAACGACCTGCAGGACTGGTGCATCTCGCGCCAGCTGTGGTGGGGCCACCAGATCCCGGCCTGGTACGCGGACGACGGCCGCATCTTCGTCGCGCGCGACGAGGACGAGGCGCGCGCCAAGGCGACCGCCGCCGGCTACGCGGGCGCCCTGGTGCGCGACGAGGACGTGCTCGACACCTGGTATTCGTCGGCGCTCGTGCCCTTCTCGACGCTCGGCTGGCCCGAGAAGACGATCGAGCAGGATCTCTTCCTGCCGTCGTCGGTGCTCGTGACGGGCTACGACATCATCTTCTTCTGGGTCGCCCGGATGATCATGATGACCACGCACTTCACCGGCAAGGTGCCGTTCAGGGACGTCTACATCCACGGCCTCGTGCGCGACGCGCAGGGCCAGAAGATGTCGAAGTCCGAAGGC
>JASLEM010000003.1 GCA_030151165.1 Burkholderiaceae bacterium | reverse complement strand
CACCATCGACGCGACCCAGCGCATGTTGAAGTCCTTGCCGCGCGGGCCGTCCTTGCCCTGCAGGCATTCGTCGATGTAGCGCGTGACCGGCGGCGCCCAGTGGCGCTGGTTGGACATGTTGATCGCGAATTCCTTCGTGTCCTCCGGGATCTGCACGTTCTCCTGCGTCAGCACCCACGAGCCCATCTCGCGGTCGAGCGTGAACATCGCGACGCCGTCGCCCACCGTCAGCACCAGCATCGTCTGCGAGCCGTAGATGCAGTAGCCCGCGGCCGCCTGGTTCTTGCCGGCCTGCAGGAAGTCCTCTTCCGCGACGCCGTGGTGGTGGCCGACCTTGCGCAGCACCGAGAAGATCGTGCCGATGGAGACGTTGACGTCGATGTTGGACGAGCCGTCCAGCGGGTCGAACAGCAGCAGGTATTCGCCTTGCGGATAGCGGTTCGGCACGACGTGGATGGTGTCCATCTCCTCGGACGCCATCGCGGCCAGGTGCCCGCCCCATTCGTTGGCCTCGATCAGCACCTCGTTGGAGATGATGTCGAGCTTCTTCTGCACCTCGCCCTGCACGTTCTCGGAGCCGGCGCTGCCCATGATGTCGCCGAGCGCGCCCTTGTTGACGGCGATCGCGATGTGCTTGCAGGCGCGCGCGACGACCTCGATCAGCAGCCGCAGCTGCGACGGGATGCGGCCGTGCTCGCGCTGTTGCTCGACGAGGTATTGGGTGAGGCTGATCTTCTTGGGCATGAGAAAAGTCCTGGAGGATGGAATCGTGTCGTTTCGGATGCGCACGGCATGCGCATGCGGAACGACCGGTGAAAGAAGAACCGGGTCGACGTGCGACCCGGTTCCGATTCAACGAGAAATCAGTCCTTGAGGGCGCGGTCGACGACCTCGCGCACGTCCGGGCTCAGGTCGGTCTTCGCGGCCACGCGCGCGATCGCCTCGCGCGCGGCGCTGCGGTACGGCTCGGCGAGCACGCGCCAGCGGTCGAGCGCGCGGGCGAGGCGCGACGCGATCTGCGGGTTGAGCGCGTCGAGCTCGATCACCTTCTCGGCCCAGAACACGTAGCCCTTGGCGTCGGTGCGGTGGAACGCGGCCGGGTTGCCGCTGCACAGCGACAGCACGAGGCTGCGCACGCGGTTCGGGTTCGACAGCGAGAAGTCCGGGTGCTGCAGCAGCGCCTTGACGTTGGCGAACACGCGGCCGTCCTGCTCCGGCGCGCGCGCCTGCAGCATGAACCACTTGTCGATCACCAGCGCCTCGTGGCGGAACAGCTCGTGGAAGCGCGCCAGCGCGGGCGCGGCGAGTTCCGAGTGGGCGGCGACCAGCGCGCCGAGCGCACCGAGCCGGTCGGTCATGTTGCCGGCGTCCTTGAAGCGCTGGAACGCCTTGCCGGGCCACACGGCGTCGCTGGTGCGCGCGGCGTGGCGCACCAGCATCGCGAGCGCCATGTTGGCGAGCGCGCGGCGGGCGCTCTGCGGACCGTCCGGGCTGTAGCCCTCGAGCACCTGGTGGGTGTCGAACGCGGCGGCCCAGTCGTCGTGCAGGCGGCTGGCGAGCTCGTCCTGCATCGCCTGGCAGACGGCATGGACGCGCTGCGGGTCGACCGGCACGGTCAGCTGCTCGGCGACGTACGACTCCGACGGCGGCGTCAGCACCAGTTCCTTGAACGCGGGGTCGAGCGACGGATCGCGCAGCACGGTGCGCATCGCGGCGACGAAGTCGTCATGCAGCGCGAGCGTGCCGTCGCCGGTGATCGCGGCGACGAGCTGCGACAGCGCGACGCGCTGGCCGGACTCCCAGCGGTTGACGGGATCGGTGTCGTGCGCGAGCAGCACGAGGCGGTCGGCGTCGGTCAGGCCGTCGTCGAGGATGACCGGCGCGGAGAAGTCGCGCAGCAGCGAGGGCACGACGTCGGCCGGCACGTCGGCGAAGCGGAACGTGGCCTCGGCCTCCGACAGCACCAGCACGCGCTCGTCCGGCGCGGCGGCGTCGGACACCGCGGCGTCGCCTTCGAGCTTCAGCGGCACGTGGCGGCCGTCGCGCGTCAGCAGCGCGAAGCGCACGGGCAGCACGAACGGCTGGCGCGGCACCGGCGGCGTGACGCTCGCGGGCGCGGTGAAGTCCTGCGACAGCGTCAACGTGTAGATACCCGTGGCCGTATCGACCGAGCCGCGCGCCTTCAGCTTCGGCGTGCCCGACTGCGAGTACCAGCGCTTGAACGCCTCGAGCTGCGTGTTCAGCGGGCTCACCGGGTTGACATCGGCGATGGACTGCGCGAACGCGTCGCAGGTCACGGCCTGGCCGTCGTGGCGGCGGAAGTACTCGGTGATGCCGCGCTCGAAGCCTTCGCGGCCCACGAGCGTCTGCATCATGCGCACGACCTCCGAACCCTTCTCGTAGACGGTCGCGGTGTAGAAGTTGTCGATCGCGACGTAGCTGTCCGGGCGCACCGGGTGCGACATCGGGCCCGCGTCCTCGGGGAACTGGATCTGGCGCAGGCCACGCACGTCGTCGATGCGCTTGACGCCGCGGGCGGAGGTCGAGCCGGCCATGTCCTGCGAGAACTCCTGGTCGCGGAAGACGGTCAGACCCTCCTTGAGCGAGAGCTGGAACCAGTCGCGGCAGGTGACGCGGTTGCCGGTCCAGTTGTGGAAGTACTCGTGGCCGACGACGCTCTCGATGAGCGAGTAGTCGGTGTCGGTCGCGGTGGCCGGGCTCGCGAGCACGTACTTGGTGTTGAACAGGTTCAGGCCCTTGTTCTCCATCGCGCCCATGTTGAA
>JASLEM010000559.1 GCA_030151165.1 Burkholderiaceae bacterium | reverse complement strand
CCTTGCGCAGCATCTTGGCGTGCACGCGGTAGCGCAGGGCGTTCATGGGCACGCGACCCACCTCCATGGCCTGCAGTTCGCTGGCGAGGTGTTCGATGAAGAGCTGTTTCGAGTCCATGACCGAAGCATCTCACCGGCCGCGGTCGCTATTCGACCGAACACCGCGGTCAAACGTGCTTTTTTCCCGCTCGAACGGGACTTCCTGCGGCCGAAGGGCAGCTCGACGGCGTGCCTGCTCGACAGTGGGCGGCGCGGCGCCGCGTGCCGTCAGCGCCGCGCGTCCGCCGGCCGGTGCGGGATCGCGCCGGGCACCTTGCGCGGCGCGATGTCCACGCGGTCGCGCAGCGAGCCCAGGCGGCGCGCGTAGACCCAGGTGAACTCGGCGCCGAGCAGGAAGATCTGCGCCGACCAGTACACCCAGACGACCATCGCCACCAGCGACGCCGCCGCGCCGAACACGGAGGCGACCGCGCTGCGCCCGATGTAGAGCCCGATCGCCATCTTGCCGATGGTGAACAGCAATGCGGTGACGACGGCGCCGATCCACACGTCGCGCCACTCGACGCGCACGCGCGGCATCAGCTTGTAGATCATCGCGAAGGCCACGGTGATGAAGGCGAAGCTGATGCCGAAGTCGATCAGCGCGCTGAGCGCGCCGAGGTCGATGTAGCGGCTGAACCAGCGCTGCACCGCGGCCAGCATCGCGCTGGCGACCAGCGACACCATCAGCAGGAAGCCGACGCCCATGATCATGCCCAGCGACAGCAGCCGCGTGCGCAGCCAGCGCCACGCGCCGGTCGGGCCCGGGCGGTCGGGCGCGCGCCAGATGCGGTCCAGCGCGTTCTGCAGTTCGCCGAACACGGTGGTCGCGCCGACGATGAGCGCGCCGAGGCCGAACAGCGTGGCCCAGATCCCGGCGGCCGGCTGGTTGACGGCGGCGAGCAGCGCCTGCACGGCCCGCGCGCCGTCCGCGCCCATCAGCGAGGAGAGCTGGCCCATGATCTCGCCGCGTGCCGCCTCCTGGCCGAACACGAGGCCCGCCACCGAGATCACGATCAGCAGCAGCGGCGCGATCGAGAACATCGTGTAGTAGGCGAGGGCGGCGCCCATGCTGGAGGCGTAGTCGTCCGACCAGGACGCGAAGGTCTCGCGCGCGAGCGACCACGCGGTGGCCGGACGGACCAGGTCTCGAAGAGGGACGGCGTTCGGATCGGACATCGGGCTTTCCGGGATACGGGGTGTCGTATTCGTGAAACCGCCCGCGCGAGGCGGGCGGCTCGAAGGCTGGCGCACGGGCCGGCGCGCGTGCGCGCCCGCCCGCGGGTCGTCAGGCCTGCATCGCGCGCGCCTGGTCGCGCAGGCTGCGCACCTGCGCGTGGTTGCGCTTGACGCCTTCGTACTGGCGCTCGATCAGCAGGCGGATGTTGTCGGGCAGCGCTTCGTCGAGGGCGTCGCGATAGCGTTCCATCGCCGAGTCCTCGCCCTTCTCGCAGGCCTCGAGCAGCGACTTGTCGCTGTAGCCGGACAGCGTCCCCAGCAGCGAGACCCAGCCGCGGTGCAGCGCGCCGCTGGCGCTGCCGCCGGTCTCGGGGTCGCCGCCGAGCTGCACCACCTGCGCGCGCAGGTCGGCGCAGGCCTGGCGGCACTCGTTGGCGCGGGTCGTGAACAGCGTCTTCAGGTCGACCGAGTGCACGTGTTCGGCCACGTTGCGGAAGCCGCGCTCGCCGTCGTTGCAGGTCTCGATGAGCGTGTTGAGGATGTCGATGGTGTCTTGGTTGTCCATGATGCGAACCTTTCAGGATGGGAGTGGCGATCCCCGATCCGGGCAGTTCGCGTGCCCATGCGCGCCGGTCGCGGCCTTCGCTCAGAGAAAGAATTCGAAGCGGCGCGCGAGCAGCTCCAGCAGGCGCTGCTTGACCCCGCGCTTCGCCCATGCGGCGCGGTCGATCTCGCGGGCGCGCGCCATGTCGGCGCGGAACACGCGCTCCATCTCGTCGGACAGCCCGGCGTCGAGGACGATGAGGTTGGCTTCCGCGTTGTGCAGGAAGCTGCGCCAGTCGAGGTTGCTCGAGCCCACTGTCGTCCACGCGCCGTCGATCACGCAGGTCTTGGCGTGCAGCAAGGTCTCGTGCAGCTCGTGCACGTGCACGCCGGCGCGCAACAGCCGCGTGTAGTGCGAGCGGCCGGCCTGCAGCGGGGCCCAGAAGTCGCTGATGCCGGGCACCAGCAGCCGCACCTCGACGCCGCGGCGCGCGGCGCGCAGGATCGCGCGCATCAGGCGGCGGGTCGGCACGAGGTAGGCCGTCGTCAGGTAGACGCGCTGGTTGGCCGCGTTGATCGCCGAGAGCAACGCGCGGTAGAACGGATTGCGGCGCCGCCCGGCATCGCACGCGGCCACGGCCACGCGCTGCGCGCCCGCCGGCGCGATGGACGGGAAGTAGCCCGAGCCGCGCAGCGCGATCGGCGAGTACTTCGCCCAGTGGTGCATGAACAGGCGCTGCAGCTGCGCGACGATCGGCCCCTCGACCCGCACGTGCGTGTCTCGCCAGCCGGGCTTGCCTTCGCCGCCGCCGCCGCTGCCGTGCGCGAGCGACGCCATCGGCGACGAGCCGAACGAATAGACCGAGCTGATGTTGACGCCGCCGATGAAGCCGACGTGGCCGTCGACCACCATCAGCTTGCGGTGGTCGCGCAGGTGCAGCGCGCGGCTCAGCAGGTTGGTCAGGCGGCGCAGCGGGTTGTATTCGCAGACGCTGATGCCGCCGGCGCGCAGCGTGTCGAAATAGGCCTCGGGCGTGCCGATCGAGCCGAAGCTGTCGTAGAGCACGTTGACGCGCACGCCCGCCTTCGCGCGCTCGACGAGGCGGCGCGCGAACTCCTCGCCCGGGCCGTCGGCCTCGAGGATGTAGCTCCCGAGGTTGATGTGGTCGCGCGCGGCCTCGATCGCCTCGAACATGGCCGCGTAGGTGCCGGGGCCGTCCTGCAGCAGCTGG
This sequence comes from Burkholderiaceae bacterium, assembly GCA_030151165.1. The sequence goes on along the minus strand of JASLEM010000559.1, from coordinate 16,599 downwards.
ACGCGGTTGCCGCCGACCAGCGGCTCGCCCAGGCCTGCGACGAGGGCGTGCGCGTGGCTGTGGTCGAAGGTGGAGGGCAGGACGGAGCTCACGGCGTCGTTCGGGCGTTCGTTGGCGGTCGGGGTGGCGGCGTGTGATGGCAGGGGCAGGGACGCGGGTCGCAGGCTCAACGGCACGGACGAGGACATGGGGGCCTTCCTGCGCGGGCGGCTGCGCGAGAAGACGCGCTGCGGGCCACCGGCGAGAGCGCTTCCAGGCAACGGCCATGCCCGAGTTTCGCACTTGCCTACGCCCCGTCCTCGCGCCGTCTGGCAGGCGAGTAGGACGGCGCCTTCGAGGCACGGGGGTTGCCTGAAATGGCCATCACCCCACCGATACCCAGCGAGGTACGCCAAATGTCCAGCCAGTTTCGTGCTTTCACCATCGCCGCCGTGGCCGTGGCGACGCTCGGGATCTCGTGTGCCGCCGCGGCGCAGTCCGCCACCGACACCCCGGCCGACAGCCTGCACTCGAGCTCGTCGCCGAAGGCGGGCGACAGCTTCATCGGCGTCAACATCGGCAAGGCGAGCTACGGCACCTCGTGCGGCGTGGCCGGGCTCACGTGCCAGAACAACGTCACCTCGTACAGCGTGACGGCGGGCAACATGTTCACGCGCAACTTCGGCGCCGAGCTGTCGCTGCTCAACTTCGGCACCGCGCACCGCGCCGACGGCGGCGTCACCGCGCGCGGCATCAACCTCAGCGCCGTCGGGCGCCTGCCGCTCGGCGACTACTTCGGCCTCCAGGGCAAGGTCGGCACGACCTACGGCATCACCCACGTCAGCGCCCCGGCGGACTCCGGCGTCTCGAGCGGCCGCGCCAAGGGCTTCGGCCTCGCCTACGGCGTCGGGCTGGACGTCAACATCGCCCACGGGCTGCGCGGCGAGGTGGGCTGGGAGCAGCACGACTTCCACTTCGCGGGACAAGGCACGTCGAACGTCAAGAACGTCACCGTCGGCCTCGCCTACACCTTCTGAGCCTCGGCTGCGCGACCGGCCCCGCACGATCGTCGATCGTCCGGGGCTTTTTCATGGGCGGGTGGCCGGCGCGGGCACGCGCGATGCTGGTCTGCAGGCATCCGAAGATCAACGAAAGCCAACGATGAACCACGTCTACCCCGTCCGCCACCCACCCATGCCTGCCGCGTCGCAACGCGGCGAGACGACGTCCACGCACGACGCCTTCGCCGATGCGGCGGTCGAACGCCGCGGCAACGGGGAGGGCGCCGCCCGCCCCGATCGCCAGCCCGATCCCCAATTGCCGCACGAGCACGACGAGTCCAGCCACAGCCAGGCCTCGGCCGCGGCGTCGCACGCGGACGTCGGCGGGCAGGCGTACGGCGACCTGGTGGAAGGCCGGCAGGACACGGACAAGGGCCCGGAGATGGATCGCGTCTACAACGAGAAGCTGGCGCCGGATCGCGGCTCGAAGTCACCGCGGCAATAAGGCCCTCGGCACCGGTGCCGGAAGCGCTGACGGCTGAGCGGTCGATCCGCCGGCAGCGGGCCCGGGAGGCGGCAGCGGCGCGTCGCGTTCGACCTTGCGGCAAATATGGGGCCCGGTCTGCCCGAAGGCGGGATTCGATGTCTCGAAAATGAGCTAAATCGGCTTGCTGTCGAGCAGGAATTGGCAATATTGTTGCCGCCACGCGACAGAAATGACGCCGATTGGAGGGGTTTACCCTTAAGTCGAATTTCTGGCACGGGCGTTGCAATCCACCTGTCCATCAGCGCGAATCCGGCAACTCTTGCCGGGGTTCGCGAGCCACCCTTGCTCAGGAGGAACCTATGGGTTCGATGGACTTCCGCACGGAACAACGCCAGCAACAGACGCTGTCCCCCCGCCTGCAACACGCCGTCCGCCTGCTGCAGCTCTCGTCGCTCGAATTCGCGCAGCAGGTGCACGACGCGCTCGGCAAGAACCCGTTCCTCGAGGAGGACGGCGAGCCGGACGAAGGCCCGGAGCAATCCGCCGCGAACGAAGAGGCGCAGGAAGCGCAGCAGGCGATCGACGCCGCCAACGAGACCATGGCGCCGCCCGAGGGCGACCTGCCCGGCGAAGGCGACCGCGACATGTGGCAGGCCGACGGCCTCGGCTCGGGCAAGCGCGCCGACGACGACGAGACCAGCGCGCTCGACATGATGGCCGTCCCGACCTCGCTCGCCACGCACCTGCACGGCCAGCTCGCGGTGCTGCCGCTGACGCTGCGCGACCTCGTGCTGGCGAAGGTGATCGTCGAGTCGCTCGACGACGACGGCTACCTGCGCACGCCGCTGGAGGAAATGATCGAGGTCGCCGACCTCGACCCCGCCGCGACGATCGAGGAGATGCAGATCGCCCTGAAGCGCGTGCAGGCGCTGGAGCCCGCGGGCGTCGCGGCGCGCAGCGTCTCGGAATGCCTGCTGGCGCAGCTCTCGTCGATCGAGGACAAGGATGCGCGCGACATCGCGCAGCACATCATCTCCGAGCACCTGAACTGCCTCGCCGCGAAGGACGTCAGCACGATGGCGCGCGCGCTCGGCCGCAGCGCCGCCGAGATCGAAGCCGTCTGCGACCGCATCCGCCGCCTCGACCCGCGGCCGGGCTGGCGCTTCGGCTCGACGCAGCTGCAGTACGTGATCCCCGACGTCATCGTGCGCAAGGTGCGCGGCCAGTGGAACGTGCAGCTGAACCCCGCCATCATCCCGAAGGTGCGCCTGAACCAGGTCTACGCCGAGCTGTTCCAGCGCCATCGCCGCGCGCAGAACGCCGAGATGGCGACGCACCTGCAGGAAGCGAAGTGGACGATGCGCAACGTCGAGCAACGCTTCTCGACGATCCTGAGCGTGGCCGAGGCGATCGTCTCGCGCCAGAAGCACTTCCTCGAGTTCGGTGCGATGGCGATGAAGCCGCTGGGCCTGCGCGAGATCGCCGACGAGCTGGGCCTGCACGAGTCCACCGTCTCGCGCGTGACGAACAACAAGTACATGGCCACGCCGATCGGCGTGTTCGAGCTGAAGTATTTCTTCTCGCGCGCCATGACGACGGCCAGCGGCGGCGCGTGCTCCGGCACCGCGATCCGCGGCCTGATCAAGGACATCATCGAGGCCGAGGCGCCGACGTCGCCGCTGTCGGACGCGGAGATCGCGCGCCAGCTCGCCACGCAGGGCCTGCAGGTCGCGCGCCGCACCGTGACCAAGTACCGCCAGTTGCTGAAGATCGAGGCGGTCGAGCGTCGCCGCCGCCACGCGCCGTCGTAAGCTCGCAACCCTTGTCCGCGTCGCCGACGGCGAGCTAACCGCTCGTTCGAGGCGACGCGTTGTCGTTCCCGTTCCCGTCGAAAGCAAGAAATTCCGCTGCTCGTCCTGACCTGCCTCGTCGCGCTCGTGGTGTTCGTCGCCGTGCTCGCGGCGCGGCTGCGCACGGCGTCGGCGATGATCGCCGAGCTGCGCGCGCAGCGCGACCGCGACTTCGACACCATCGCCACCGCACGCCAGGAGGCCCTCGCGATGTCCAGCACCGCCGACGACCTCTCCCGCGCGCAAGCCGCGCTCGCCGATGCCCAGGCCGCGCTCGCCACGGTGCGCGCCGAGCGCGACGCCGCGCGCCAGGACGCCGAGACCGCGCAACGCCAGCGCCACGCCTTCCTCGCCGGGCTCGCGCACGACCTGCGCAATCCGCTCGCGCCGCTGTCCAACGGCATCGAGCTGCTGCGCCTGACCGACGCCGACCCGGCCGGCCGCCTGCGCACGCGCGGCATCATGGAGCGCCAGGTCGGCAACCTGATGCGCATCGCCGACGAGCTGTCCGACCTCGCGCGGCTCTCGGGCGGCAACGCCAACCTGCAGGACGCGCCGTTCGATCTCGGCGAACTGCTGCAATCGACGGCCGAGCGCCTGGCACCCGCGCTGCAGGCGCAGGAAGCCACTTTCGCGATCGCGCCCGGGCTCGCGGCGCTGCCGCCGCTGCGCGGCGACGCCCAGCGCCTGTCGCAGGCGTTCGGCCATCTCGTCAACGACCTCGTGCGCCATGCCGAGCGCGGCTCCGTGGTGCGCGTCGACGGCGCGGTGGTGGACGGCCAGCTCGAGCTCGTCGTCGCGACGGCCGCGGATCTCGACGCCGAGCCCGCGCCCGCGCTCGAGGCATGCGATGCCTCGGCGCTCGGGCTGGGCGTGTCGCTCGCCGACCAGCTGTTCGTCCTGCACCAGGGCCGGCTGAGCGCGCTGCGCCCGGCCGGGGCGCGGCGCGCGCGGTTCCTCGTGACCTTGCCCGTCGCGGCCGGCGCGAGCGTGGCGGCGCCCGCGACGAAGCGCGAGATGCCGCCGGCCAAGCCCGGCGATGCGGTGCTGACCGTGCTGCTGGCCGACGACAACATCGATTTCTCGCACAGCTTCGGCACGATGCTGGAGCTGCTGGGGCACCGCGTCGAGGTCGTGCATGACGGCCTCGCGGCGGTCGCGTCCATCGTCGGCTCGCCGCCCGACATCGCCTTCATCGACATCGGCATGCCCGCGCTCGACGGCGTCGAGACCGTGCGGCGCGTGCGCGGGCAGGGCAATACGCAGGACGTGCTGCTGGTCGCCGTCACGGGCCGCGGCGGCGCCGAGGATCGCGCGCGTGCGGCCGAGGCCGGCTTCGACCGCTACCTCGTCAAGCCTTTCGCGATGCAGGACGTGCGCGACGCGCTCGACGCCGCGCAGGCGATCCGCAGCGGCGCTGTCGCGCGCACGCCCGGCGCCTTCACGGCCACGCACGCGGCCTGACCCGGCGCCGACGGGCACAGCCATTGCTGCCCCGGGCTGTGGGCCGGCGCCGTTGCCGGCCCGGTCAACCCGGAGCCGACATGAGGCAAGGTCCCTACCGCGCGAACCGCGCAGGCGCCCTCGAACGCGAGTTCGAGGACATTCAACTTCACGCGGCGCGGCTGGAACGCGCAGTCACGCAATGAGCGCGCCGCTCGCGTCCACCGGCGGCGGCAAGTCGCCCGCGGCACTTGGCTCGACGACCGTCGACGTCGCCGAGGGCATCGATTCGACCGGCGAGGAGATGACCGGCGCGGTGTCTGTCGGCGGGAACGAGGTCGTCTCCGTCTGCCCGTCCAACGGCATGATCGTCGTCTCGCCCGGCAGCGTGCCGGTGCCGCCGGACACCGGGCTGCCGCCCGCGTCGCCGCCGGCCGCGCCCGAGCCCGCGCCGAGCTCGCCGCCCCCCGCGCCGGTCAACGACCCGTCGCCCGCCGCGACGCCGCCCGCGCCCGTCGGCGAACCGCCGCGCGCCCATCCGCCCGCGTCCTTCACGACCTTGTGAATGAAGTGGAGCTTGCGCACCGCGGGCTTCGAGAGGATGAACGGGTAGAAGTCGGGCTCGCCCATGCTGCGCGTCACCTCGTTGAGCGCGCCGGTGAGCACGATCCAGCCGTTGAGGACGCCGAGGAAGGCGCGGTCGTCGGGCGTCGGCTCGGTGCCGGCGTCGACGATCGTGTCGAGCGTGAAGGGCTCGTACTGGACGTCGCTGTGGTGCGCGATCAGGCCGAAGCTGCGCGCGGTGTCGAGCGCGTCGACCATGTGCAGGTAATGCGCCCAGGTCTCGGCCCAGTCCTCGTACGGATGCGCGCTCGCATAGGCGCTCACGTGGCGGTTCATCCAGTCGGCCGGCGCGCCGTTCGCGTAGTGGCGTTGCAGGGCGGCGCCATAGTCCTCGCGGTCGTCGCCGAACACCGCGCGGCACGGGTCTTCCCACGGCGTGCCGCGCACGAGGCGCTGCCAGTAGTAATGGCCGATCTCGTGGCGCAGATGGCCGATGAGCGTGCGATACGGCTCGTGCATCTGCGAGCGGATCGTCTCGCGGTGGACGTCGTCGGCCTCCTCGATGTCGAGCGTGATCAGGCCGTCGTCGTGGCCGGTCATCACGCGCGGGCCGCCGTCGGGCGAGCGCAGCAGGTCGAACATCACGCCCTGCGCGGTGTCCTCGCTGATGCGCGAGGCGAGCGGCAGCCGCAGCGCGATCAGCTGCGAGACGAGCGCGCGCTTCGCGTTCTCGACCTTCAGCCACAGCACCGCGTTGTCGCGGTAGGTCGGGTCGGGCACGGTGCGGTCGAGGCGGCAGGAGCGGCAGAACGGCTGCAGCGTCGCCGATTCGTCGTTGCGCAGCAGCCAGTTGCACGGTGCGGCCGAGAGCCAGTTCTCGCAGCGTCGATAGGTGAACAGCGGCACCGACGCGCCGATGCCGCGCGTGCGCATCGCGCGCCAGACCGCGGGGTCGCGCGTGGGCGCGAGCGGGCGCAGCAGCACGAGCTCGGGGTCGTAGCCGAGCGGCGTGCCGCAACCGAGGCAGACGTCGTTGCGCGAGAAGATCGGGCGGCCGCAGCGGCAGCGGAAGGCACGGCGCGCGGTCGGCGCCAACGTGAGTTGCGGCGCGGGCGCGCGGCGCGGGGCGGGAATGACGTTCATCCGCTTTACAAGGCAAGCATCGCGCCCACGCCGCGCCACGGTCGAGTCGGCGCTCGCGGGTTGTGAATAATGACGATCTCAGGCCGGATTTCCGGCCTGATCGGTCGATCGCCCACGGCGCCCGCGCGTCAGACTGGCGACGTCGACACCCGTGTCTCCCCGTTCCTCGTCGACGTTTCATGCATCGGAACCCAGGCCATGAATTCGAACCGCACCGCCTCCCGTCGCCGCGCCCTGCGCCTGTACATCGCCGGGCAGGGGACGATCGTCCTCGGCGCCGCGGCGATGACGTGGACGCACTCGTTCGCGCCGATGGCCCTCGCCGCGTCGGCCGGCCTGATGCTCACCGTGCCGCTCGTGCGCGACATCGCCTCGCGGCGGCGCGCCAAGGTGCGCGCGCACGACGTCGACTGCGGCTGCGACGGCGAGTGAGCCCGCGGGGCGCCGCCGCGTCGCGATGACGCGGTGACGCTTCGACGTCGTCCCCTGGCGCTCCCGGGCGCGTGAGCTTCCGGCAAGAGCTCCTGCTGTCCGACAGGCAGCGGGCGCGCTGCTTGCTGATTTGGTTTCAATCCCTACAGATTGCTTCAACCGGAGCGATCGCCGGGACAACCATCTCACAACTCCAGGAGCACAAGCATGGCTGATCCCCGACTCGTCACGGGCCTCTTTCCCGACCGCGACAGCGCCGAGCGCGCCTATTCCTCCGTCGCCGCGCGCGGCTACGACCGCAACGACGTGAACCTCGTCATGTCCGACGAGACGCGCCAGCGCCACTTCGCGCCGGACGCCGCCGTCACCACCGAGCTCGGCACCAAGGCCGCCGAAGGCGCGGGCATCGGCGGCGCGATCGGCGGCACCGTCGGCGCGATCGCCGCGGCCGTCGCCGCCGTCGGCACCTCGCTCGTGCTGCCGGGCCTGGGCCTGGTCATCGCCGGCCCGATCGCCGCGGCCCTCGCGGGTGCCGGCGCCGGTGGCGCGGCCGGCGGCCTCGTCGGCGCGCTGATCGGCTGGGGCATCCCGGAAGAACGCATCGCCGAATACGAATCGGGCATCCGCGAAGGCGGCATCCTGATGGGCGTGCGCCCGCGCGACCCGGAAGACGCGCTCGCGTTCGAGAACTCGTGGCGCGACGCCAACGGCTCGCTGATCCGCAGCTGACGCTTCATCCGCCGGGCCGGCGCGGTCGCGTCGGCCCGGCTCAGACACCGATACGGCATCGGGTATCAGGAAACATCCGCTACCGGTCGATCCACGCGCTCCGGCGCCGCAAACTCAAGGAGACACATCATGGGCAAGTATCTGATTGGCTGGCTGCTGGGCGTGCCGGTCTTCGTGCTGGTGATCCTGTATTTCTTCTTCCACTGAGTCGGCCGACGCTGCGTCGGAGCCGACCTTCCTACAAGGAGCTCGTCATGAACAAGGACCAGGTGCAAGGCCGCGCCACCGAAGCCAAGGGCGCGATCAAGCAGGCTGCCGGCAAGGTGGTCGGCAACGAGAGGCTGCAGGGCGAAGGCCTCGTCGACAAGGCGAAGGGCAAGACCCAGGCGGCCTACGGCGACGCCAAGGAAAAGGTCAAGGCGGGGATCGACAAGGCCTGAGCCCGTCGTTCCTCCCACGCGCCATCGCGGCGCGACCCCCTCCGATCCCGGCCCTCGCGCCGGGATTTTTTTCGTCTCGCGACGCCTGCCGTCGATTGGCGGCGTCCGGCTGTCGGTTCGTCGCCGGGGCTGGCGATGACGCCCGGTCCGGCTTGTATGATCGCGTCGCTTTCGGGTCGTCCACCCGGGCCTTCCACAACTTTCGGGGTCACTCAAATCGACGCGAACCTGTTGAAAGAATTGCGCATCGACGGCAGCCATCGAGACGAAGGCGGCGGTCCGCCGCGCTGGATCTGGCCGGTGGCGGGCGGAGTGGTCGTGCTCGCGGTCGCCGCCGGTGCCGCGTGGTGGTGGCTCGGCTCGCGGCCGGTCGCGGTGCAGACGGCGGTCGCCGTGGCGCCGGTCTCGGGCAGCAGCGCGGCGGCCGTGCTGCAGGCGACGGGCTACGTCACCGCGCGCCGCAGCGCCACGGTCTCGGCGCAGATCACCGGCACGCTGACCGAGGTGCTGATCGAGGAGGGCGACCACGTCGCGAAAGGCCAGGTGCTCGCGCGCCTGGACGACAGCGCGCTGCGCGCCGCCGTCAACGCGGCGCAGGCGAACCTGCAGAGCGCGCAATCGCAGATCGTCCTGGCGCAGGCGCAGCTCGTGCAGGCACAGGCCGACGAGAAGCGCCAGACCGAGCTCGCCACCGCCGGCATGGCCACGCGCCAGTCCGGCGAGCAGGCGCGCACGACGGCCGCGCTCGACGCCGCGCAGCTCGAGTCGCGCCGCCGCGAGGCCGACGCCGCAGGCGCGCAGCTCGCGCAGGCGCAGGTCAACCTCGACTACGCCGTCGTCCGCGCGCCGTTCGCAGGCGTCATCACCGACAAGGCCGCGCAGGTCGGCGAGATCGTCTCGCCGCTGTCGGCCGGCGGCGGCTTCACGCGCACCGGCGTCGGCACGATCGTCGACATGGACTCGCTCGAGGTCGACGTCGACGTCAACGAGGCCTACATCGGCCAGGTCAAGGCTGACATGCCGTGCGAGGCCGTGCTCGACGCCTACCCGGACTGGAAGATCCCGGCCCACGTGATCGCGGTCGTGCCCGCGGCGGATCGCGGCAAGGCGACCGTCAAGGTGCGCGTCGCGCTCGAACAGAAGGACGCCCGCCTCGTGCCCGACATCGGCGTGCGCGTGTCCTTCCTCGCCTCGAAGCAGCCGGCCGCGACCGCCGCGCCGCTGCACGGCGTCCTGGTGCCGGCGCAGGCGATCACCGAGCGCGACGGCCACGCCGCCGTCTTCGTCGTGCGCGACGGCAAGGCGCAGCTGCGGCGCGTCGCCTCGGCGCCGCGGGACGTCGGCACGATGAAGCTGCTGCCGGACGCCGTCGACGCCGGCGACCGCGTCATACTGTCGCCGCCCGCCGGCCTCGGCGATGGCGCCAACGTCTCGACCGACGACGCGACGCACTGATGTCCCTCACGGCGACGGCGCGTCCACGAGGCCCGCCGCCGCTCCACAACGACTTGGAGAGCACCCATGGCCACGTTGATCGAAATCCGCGATGTCTCGAAGCTGTACGAACGCGGCAAGCAGAAGGTGGAGGTGCTCCACCACATCAACCTCGACATCGCCGAGGGCGATTTCCTCGCGCTGATGGGGCCGTCGGGCTCGGGCAAGACGACGCTGCTGAACCTGATCGGCGGGCTCGACCTGCCGTCCGGCGGCAGCATCACCGTCGGCGGGCAACGCATCGACCAGCTCGGCGCCACCGCGCTCGCGCGCTGGCGCGCGTCGCAGGTCGGCTTCGTGTTCCAGTTCTACAACCTGATGCCCACGCTCTCCGCGCAGCGCAACGTGGAGCTGCCGCTGCTGCTCACGAAGCTGTCGGCCGCCGAGCGCCGCAAGCGCGCGTCGATCGCGCTGCAGCTGGTCGGCCTCGCCGACCGCGCGAGCCACAAGCCGACCGAGCTGTCGGGCGGCCAGCAGCAGCGCGTGTCGATCGCGCGCGCGATCGTCTCCGACCCGAAGCTGCTGGTGTGCGACGAGCCGACCGGCGACCTCGACCGCCAGTCCGCCGAGGAGGTGCTGGCGCTGCTGCGCGCGCTGAACCGCGACCACGGCAAGACGATCCTGATGGTCACCCACGACCCGAAGGCGGCGGAGTACGCCAACAGCACGCTGGATCTCGACAAGGGCACGCTGGTCGAGAACCTCGTCGTCTGAGGAGCCGGCCATGAAATACCTCCACCTCGTCTGGGCGGCGCTGTTCCGCCGCAAGACGCGCACCTTCCTCACGCTCGTCTCGATCATCGCGGCCTTCCTGCTGTTCGGCATGCTGGACGCGGTGCGGCTGTCGTTCGCGCAGGCCGGCCAGAGCGCCAACGGCGCGCAGCGGCTGCAGGTCGGCTCGAAGCTCTCGTTCATCCAGACGCTGCCGTCGTCGCTCGAGGCGCAGATCGCGCAGGTGCCCGGCGTGAAGGACGTGACGTTCGCGAACTGGTTCGGCGGCGCGTACCAGGATCCGCACAACGCGGTGTTCAGCTTCGCGGTGGCGCCGAACTACCTCGACCTGTATCCCGAGATGTCGGTCAGCGATGCCGAACGGAAGACCTTCCTCGCGACGCGCACCGGCGCGCTGGTCGGCGAGAAGCTGGCGCAGAAGTTCCACTGGAAGGTGGGCGACCATGTCCCGCTGCAGTCGACGATCTTCCCAGACCACGAAGGCAACAAGAACTGGCAGTTCGACATCGTCGGCATCATCCATTCGACCGACAAGAAATCCGGCGGCTTCTTCGACCAGATGTTCCTGCTGAACTGGAAGTACTTCGACGACACGACGCCGTTCAACCACGGCAACGTCGGCTGGTACGTGACGCGCGTGACCGACGTCAGCCGCACCGACGCCGTCGCCAAGGCCATCGACGCGCTGTCGGCGAACTCCGACCACGAGACGCGCTCGCAGACCGAGCAGGCGGCGACCGCGAACTGGGTCAAGCAACTGGCCGACATCGGCCTGATCGTCGGCTCCATCATGGGCGCCGTGTTCTTCACGCTGCTGCTGCTCTCGGGCAACACGATGATGCAGGCGGTGCGCGAGCGCACGAGCGAGCTCGCGGTGATGAAGACGATCGGCTTCACCGACCGCAGCGTGCTCGCGATGGTGCTGGCCGAGTCGGTGCTGCTGCTCGTGATCGGCGGCGTGCTCGGGCTCGGGCTCGCGAGCGTGCTGATCCCGATCGTGAGCGCCGGCAGCGGCGGCATCCTCAACCTGCCGCGCGTGGGCGCCGACAGCTGGGTGCTGGGCGTCGGGCTGATGGCGCTGTTCGGCGTGATCGTGGGCGTGCTGCCCGCGATGAGCGCGATGCGCCTGAACATCGTCGACGCGCTGCGTCGCTGAAAGGGACTGCGATGGACTTCCTCAAGGATCTCAAGCAGCTGTCGTTCGGCGTCGCGGTGGCAGTGGGCTGGCTGCTGTTCATGGTCGCCGTGCTGGTCGGCTGGGTGATGCTGCCGTGGCCGGGCGCGATCGTGCTCGCCGTGCTGATCGCGGCGTGGCTGCTGCTCACGCGGCGCGGGCGGCAGGCGGCGTCGGTCGCCAACGTCGGCATCAGCACGCTGACGCAGCGGCTCGGCTCGTCGGCGGTCATCGTCGTGGGCATCGCCGGCGTGGTGGGCGTGCTGGTGGCGTTGCTGTCGATGGCCGAGGGCTACGGCGAGACGCTGCGCAAGACGGGCAGCGCCGACACGGCGATCGTGATGCGCGGCGCGTCCGCGTCGGAGGTGATGTCGGTGATGGACCGCGACAGCGTCACGCAGGTCGCGCAGGCCGCGGGCATCGCGCGCGACGCCAAGGGCGAGCCGCTGGCGTCGCCGGAGCTCGTCGTCGCCGCCAACCTGCCGCTCAAGGGCGGCGGCCCCGACGACGAGGGCAGCGTGCAACTGCGCGGCGTCGGCGAGCAGGCGTACGCGATCCGGCCGCAGGTGAAGATCGTCGAGGGGCAGCGTTACGGCAACGGCCTGCGCGAGCTGATCGTCGGCCGCGGCGCGGCACGCCAGTTCGCCGGCATGATCCCCGGCCACGAGGTGCGGCTCGGCAACCAGGTGTGGAAGGTCGCGGGCATCTTCGCGTCGGGCGACGCGCTGGAGTCCGAGGTGTGGGCCGACGCGGCCGTCGTCGCCGACACCTACCGCCGCGGCAGCAGCCGCGCGTCGGTCACGGTGCGGCTCGCCGACCCGAAGGACTTCGCCGCGTTCAAGACGGCGCTCGAGTCGAACCCGCAGCTGAAGGTCGACGTCGCGACGACGATGGACTACTTCAGCAAGCAGTCCGAAGGCATGACCAAGGTGATCCGCATCATCGGCATCGTCGTCGGCACGATCATGGGGATCGGCGCGATGGTCGGCGCGCTCAACACGATGTTCGCGGCGGTCGCGGCGCGCGCGCGCGAGATCGCGACGCTGCGCGCGATCGGCTTCGCCGGCCTGCCGGTCGTGGTCGCGGTGATGCTGGAGACGATGCTGCTCGCGCTGATCGGCGGGCTCGCGGGCGGCCTGATCGCGTGGGCGATCTTCAACGGCTACCAGGCCTCGACGCTCGCCGGCGGCGCGGTCGGCAAGCTCAACTTCGAGCTGCGCGTGACGCCCGAGCTGCTGTGGACGGGCCTCAAATGGGCGCTCGCGATCGGCTTCATCGGCGGGCTGTTCCCGGCGGTGCGGGCGGCGCGGATGCCGGTGACGGCCGCGTTGCGGGAGCTGTGAGCGGGCAGGCCCGGGCCAGGCCGGCGCCGCTCACGGGCAGGTCGCCAACCCGTTGACGAGCTCGCCCTTGAGCCGCTTCTTCCAGTAGAAGACGTGGCCGCCGTCCTTGGTCTTCGCGTTGCAGAGCGCGACGACCTGGCCGTCGCCGATCGGCGGCTCGCCGCAGGACGCGGCCCGCCACGTCGCCACGCGCTCGATGGAGTCGGTGTCGATCAGCGGCGTCGCGCGGTCGCTCCGCACGATCTCGGTCGCGAGTTCCTCGCACGGCTTCGCGGCCTCCGGGGTCGGCGGCGCGAGCCGCTTCTCGCGGTAGCCCTTGCACTGCTCGAGCGGCGACAGCGGGTTGACGGCGCCGGCGACCTCCAGCCCGCGGTACAGGTCGCAGGGAAAGCCGAGCTTGTCCAGTTCGTCGACGTGCCAGTAGGCGGGCTCGCCGTCGCAGATGTCGATGTCCTTGATCGTCCAGCGGTCGTCGATCTTGCGCGCGAGCACCATCATCGACTTGTCGTCGTGCGGGTCGCAGCCCTTCGCGAGCGTCCAGTCGAGATCGCCGCCCGCGGGGCTCACGAGCTTGCCGAAGATCAGCGCCCACGACGCGTCGATGTTGAACAGCGCCATCCGGAACTTCACCGGCTGCCCGGCCATCCGCTCCGCGATGGGGCGCGCGGCGTCGAGGACGGCGTCGCGCTCGGGTCGGGGCGATGCCGGGACGGAGGCGGCCGGCGCCAGCGCGTGGCAGGCGGCGAGGCAGAGCAGGGCGATCAGGCGCTTCATGACGAGGATCCGGGGGTGGTGGAACGCGAAAGGGCGACAGGATAGCCGCAGCCGCTCGTCGTCGACGCACCCCCGTTGGGGGATGGCGATCCGCCGGCTCGCACAGGCGGGCGAGCCTCGCGCGAGGCCGGCCCGCGGGTCAGCCGGCCCGGCGCGCCTCGATCGACGCGGCGGCCCGCGCGCCGATGGCCGGGTGACCGCGTCGACGCGCCCGCGGCCTCCGCGTCACAGCAGCAGCTCCGACGACGCCTCCGCCTTCACCGGCGCGGTCGACGGCAGCGCGATCTGCACGCTGTGCTGGCGCGCGTCGTCGACCAGCGGCAGGCGGCTCGAGCCGAGCGCGCGGCCGTCGAGCGTGACCTGCGGCTCGGCATGGTCGCCACCACGGCTGAACTGCAGGCGGTAGAACGTCGCGCCGTGCGTGTAGTCGACCTCGAAGCCGGCCCAGTGCGGCGGCATGCGCGGGTCGAGCAGCAGGGAGGGCTGGCCGTCCTCGAACTCCAGCCGCAGGCCCAGCACCGCCTCGACCAGCAGGCGATACATCCAGCCCGCCGAGCCCGTGTACCAGCTCCAGCCGCCGCGGCCCGTGTGCGGCGCGACGCTGTAGACGTCGGCCGTCATCACGTAGGGCTCGACCTTGTAGACCGCGACCTCCGCCGGCGTGCGCGAATGGTTGATCGGGTTGATCATGTCGACGACGTCCCACGCGCGGCGCGCGTCGCCGCCGGCCGCGAACGCCATCGCCGCCCAGATCGCACCGTGCGTGTACTGGCCACCGTTCTCGCGCACGCCCGGCACATACCCGCTGATGTATCCGGGGTTCGGGCCCTTGCCGTTGAACGGCGGGTCCAGCAGCTTGACGATGCGCTGCTGCGGGTTGACCAGGCGGGCGGCGAGCGAGTCGAGCGCGCGCTCGGCGCGGTCGCGCGGCGCGATGCCCGAGAGCACCGACCAGCTCTGCGCGATCGAGTCGATCTGGCATTCGACGCCGGTGTGCGTGCCGAGCGGCGTGCCGTCGTCGAAGTACGCGCGCCGGTACCAGTCGCCGTCCCAGCCGTGGGTCTCGAGGGCGTCGGCGAGCTGGCCGCGCTGGTCCTCGCAGGTCTGCGCGAAGGCGTCGTCGTGGCGCGAGCGGGCGAGGGTGGAGAACTCGCGCAGCACCTCGCACAGGAAGAAGCCCATCCAGATGCTCTCGCCCTTGCCGTGCTCGCCGATCAGGTTCATGCCGTCGTTCCAGTCGCCGCCACCCATCAGCGGCAGGCCGTGCGCGCCCAGGCGCAGGCCGTGCTTGACGGCTAGCGCGGCGTGCTCGTACAGCGAGCCCGTGCGGTGCGAGACGTTGGGCATGTCGAAGTACGACTCGTCCTCGTCCTTCAGCGGCCGGCCCTCGATGAACGGCACCTTGACGTCGAGCACCGCGCGGTCGCCGGTCGCCTGCACGTAGCGGCACAGCGCCATCGGCAGCCAGAGGTAGTCGTCGCTGATGTGGGTGCGGACGCCGCGGCCCTGCGGCGGGTGCCACCAGTGCTGCACGTCGCCTTCCTCGAACTGGCGGCTCGCGGCGAGCAGCAGCTGCGCGCGCAGCAGCTCGGGGCGCGAGTGCACGAGGGCCATCGCGTCCTGCAGCTGGTCGCGGAAGCCGAACGCGCCGCCGGACTGGTAGTAGCCGCTGCGCGCCCACAGGCGGCACGCGATGGTCTGGTACAGCAGCCAGCCGTTGGCGAGCGAGTTGAACGCGACGTCGGGCGTGCGCACCTGCACGGCGCCGAGCGTCTTCTGCCAGTGCGCGAGCACGCGGTCGAACTCCGCGGCCGCGATCGCCTCGCCGCGGAACTTCAGCGCGATCTGCTCGGCCTCGCCATGGTTCTTGCCCATGCCCAGGCGGAAGACAATGGTGCGCGTCTCGCCCTCGGCCAGGTCGAGCGGCACCATGAACGCGGCGCACGGGTCGATCGCCGCGCCAGTGCGGCCCGACAGGTGCTCGCGCTTGAGCGCCGCCGGGTCGGCGAGGCTCGCGTTGCGGCCGATGAACTCGGTGCGGTCGCAGGTCATGCTGCCGGCGAGCTGGTGCTCGGCGTCGACGTCGAAGAAGCCCATGTAGTCGGCGTGATCGCCGCTGTACGGGTTGCGCGCGGTGGCGGGGCCGTCGTCGAGGTGGTCGGTGACGATGTGCGGCGCGGTCGCCGGGCGCAGGCTGCCCAGCACCCATTCGACGTAGCCGGTCGCGCTGACGCGGCGCGCACGGCCGGAGTCGTTGCGCAGCGTGAGCACCGAGAACTTGACGGGGGCGTCGATCGCGCAGAAGACGAGCAGCTCGCTGTGGATGCCCTGCGCGCTCTGGTCGAAGCTGCTGTAGCCGAAGCCGTGGCGCGCGACGGCCGCGCGGCCCGGCGTGCCGTCGGCGTTGCCCGCAGTGCCGCTGGGCATCCATGCCACGCCGGTCTCCTCGTCGCGCAGGTAGAACATCTCGCCGCTCGGGTCGGAGACGGGGTCGTTGTGCCACGGCGTGAGGCGCCACTCGTGCGCGTTCTCGGCCCAGGTGTAGGCCGCGCCGGATTCGGAGATGACGGTGCCGAAGTCCGGGTTCGCGATGACGTTGGCCCATGGCGCGGGCGTGCGCACGCCGGCGGGCGGGGCGATGACGTATTCCTTGCCGTCCTTGCCGTAGCCGCCGTAGCCGTTGAACAGGGCGAGGTCGCCGGTGGGCAGGCGCGGGGGCGCGCTGGTGTCCGGCCGGGCGGTGCGGCTCGGCACGAACGGCGCAAGGCGGCGCTCGGGGCCGGGCGACTGGCGCAGGTTCGACTTCGGCGCGACGCGGCGCTCGGTGCGCAGCCGGCGGTTGAGCTGCTCGGCGAGCGAGCCCTGGCGGTCGCTCAGCACGGCGCGCGCGACCGACAGCAGCAGGATGCGATCCTCGTGCGGGATCTGGTCGGCGTGGCGCACGAAGATGCCGCCCGGCCGATCGACCACGTGGGCTTCGACGCCCGCCGCGATCAGGCCCATGATCTGTTCGT
>JASLEM010000522.1 GCA_030151165.1 Burkholderiaceae bacterium | reverse complement strand
GGCGCGAACGGCGTGCAGCCCGCGCGCCGTTGCTGGTCGCGTGGGGCATGGCGCTGCAGGCGGTGTTCGGGCCGGCGGCGCGCCACGTCGTCGTGCCGTTCGCGCGCCGGCTCGGGCCCGACGCGGACCGCGCGGTCGGCTATCACCTCGACCTGCGGCTGGTCGACGCCGGCGTCGCCCCCGGCGAGACGCCGGTGCAGGCGCTGCTGCGCGTCAACGACGCGCTGACCGCGGCGCGCCAACCCTGGCGTCGCCCGTTGGCACGGCTGGTCGACGCGGTCGCCGAACTCGACGCCTCGCTGCGCGACGGCCTCGGCGCGTTCTCGTTGACGTGGCAGCCGGAGCGCGTCACCGACCCCGCGTTCGCTGGCGTCCGCGCGCGCGAGCTCCGCGTGCCGCAGCACGGCGCGCGCTTCGCGCTGGCGCTGCATCTCGAGACCACCGCCGCCGAGCCGCGCACGCTCGTCGCGCACGTCGAAGCCCTGCGGCCGCTGTTCGACGACGGACGCGCCGCCGCGGCCGGCCTCGCGTTCGCGCACGCGCTGCGCACGCTGTGCGCGTCGACGTTGCCGGCGTCGGGACGCGATGTCGCCGACGACCACGCCAGCGCGGCCGCGCCGATCGACGAGGCCGTGCGCCGCGCGGCGGCGTCGGCGTGGCAACGTGCGACGGGTCGGCCGCCCACGGACGATCGCGACGATTTCCTGCGCGCGGGCGGCTCGTCGCTGCGCGCGACGGCGCTCGCCGCGCAGCTGCGGCGCGAGCTCGGGCGCGATCTCGACCTCGCCGAGTTCATGCGCGCGCCACGCTTCGGAGCGCTCTGCGACGGCCTCGTGCGCGCGCCCGCGGGCCGGTCGCCCGCGGTGCTGCAGATCGGCGCCGCGAACGCGCCGCGGCTCCTGCTGCTGATCCCGGGCGGCGCCGGCGGTCCGCTGGGCCTGTACACGCTCGCCTCGGCGCTGCGCGAGCGGCTGCCGGTGGACTGCGCGCTCGCCGTCGTCGACCTCGGCGCGCTGATGGCCGACGCGCCGTCCCCGCCGACCGGCGACTGGTTCGCGGCCCGCCTGCTGCAGGTCGCGCGCGACCTCGGCACCGCGCGCCTGGCCGGCCTCGTCGGGTTCTCGCTGGGCGGGTTGATGGCGATGGACGTCGCGTCCGCGCTGGCGCCCGCCGCGCCGCCGGTGTTCCTGGTCGACACCTACGCGCCCGCCTGCATGCGCCTCGACCTGCCCGCGCGCCTGCGGCGCCTGGCGGTCGCCGGCCTGCGCGACCCGGCCGGAACCGCGCAACGCCTGCGCGCGCGCGGCCAGGCGCCCGAGACCGGCAGCGTGGAGGCCGACCCGCAGTTCCCGCGCTGGCGCGCGCTGATGGACGAGATGGCGCGGCGGCGCGTGCCGGCGTCGGGCCTGAACGCGATGCTGATCCACAGCCCCGCCAGCAAGCCGGAGTCGGGCCTGCTGCGCCGGCTCGCCACGAACGGCTTCGATCCGCGCGCGTTCGCCGCGCTGCATCGCGTCTCGCTGCCCTATCCGCACCTCGGCCTGTTGCGCGAAGGCGCGCCCGACGTCGCGGCGGTCATCGGGCGGGCGCTGGCGCCCAGGGCGACGTCGGAGGCGGACGCGGACGAGGGCACGCCGCCATGATCCCGACACGCCTGCCCGCGAACGAGATCCACGTCTGGATCGCGGACTGGCCCGCGCGGCCGTCCGGCGACATGCGCTCCGCGGCCGAGTCTGCCTGGACGCGCGGCGTGCTCGCCGGCTACCTGGGCGTCGCGCCGGACACGCTGGCCTTCGCGCGCGGCGCGTTCGGCAAGCCGCGACTGGCCGGCGCGGGGGTCGACGGGCCACTCGAGTTCAATCTCTCGCACAGCGGCGGCATCATCGCGCTGGCGGTGGCGCGCGACGGCGTGGGCGTCGACATCGAGGCCGTGCGGCCGCTGCCGGAGCTCGACGCGATGGCCGCCCGCAGCCTGGCGGCGACGGAGCACCGCGAATGGACCGCCGCCCCGCCCGAACGGCGGCTGGACGTCTTCCATCGCCTCTGGACGCGCAAGGAGGCTTGCCTGAAGGCCGCGGGCACCGGCCTCGTCGCGAACCTGGCGGACGTGTGCGCGACACCGCTGGCGGGCCTCCCCGGCGTGCGCCACGTGCTCGACTGGCGGCTGGGCGGGCATCACGCGGCCGTCGCGAGCACCTGCGCCCTGGCCCGCGTGGACGTGCGCGTGTTCGACCATCGCGTGGCCGCGTCGGCGGCCGTCGCCCCGGCGGCCTGATCGATCGACCGCGGGAAGGCCGCCGATCCGCGGACCGGCGGGCCGTGCGATCTCAGGACGCCACGCGCTCGCCGCTCTTGCGCGGCTTGATCGGGCCGGTGCGCACGCAGTTGCGGCCGGCTTCCTTCGCGGCCTCGAGGGCCTGCTCGGCCTCGTGCACCATGGTGTCGACGCTCAGCTGGCCCTGGTGCACCGTCGCCACGCCGATGCTGACGGTGGCGACGACGTGCGTCTGCTGCCACTGGTACGGCGACGACGCGACCTGCTGGCGGATGCGCTCGGCGGCGTCGAGCGCGCCCAGCGGGTCGGTGTTGGGCAGGAATACGGCCAGCTCGGCGCCGCCGAAGCGCGCCAGCAGGTCGGGCTGGCGCAGCGTGGCGCCGACGCGCTTGGTGACCTCGAGCAGCAGCGCGTCGCCGCACAGCTGGCCGAGGTGCTCGTTGATGCGGCGCAGGTGGTCGGCGTCGATCAGCAGCAGCGCGCCGTCGTCGCCATAGCGGCGGCAGCGCGCGAACTCGCGTTCGACGAGCTCGAGGAAATGGCGCCGGTTCGACAGGCCGGTGAGGTCGTCGTCGACCGCGTGCAGCACATGGCGGGCGCGCGAGTCGGCCACGGTACGGGCGAGCTGGATCACGAGGCCGGCCAGCGCGAGCGCGACCAGGGCGAAGAACACGGCGACGCTCAGCGCGATCGCCCAGCCGCGGCCGCCGGCCAGCCAGCCGAGCCCGGTCGCCGCGCCGATGAACCCGAGCGCCACCGCCGCGGCGGCGCCGCCCCAGAACCGGCTGCTGCGGCGATCGAGCACGCGCACGAAGCCGGTCAGCGTCGAGGAGTCGATTTCTAGCGTCACCCATCCACCTCAGAAGAAAACGTCGAAGCACCGTCGACCCACGGCCGGGCAATCCGAAAGCCCGCGGCAAGCCGCCGGAACGCCCGATTCCGCGGGCACGCCGCTCTATCGGCATTTCCAGCATATCCCGTAGCCCCGGGGCGGTCGAGCGCCGCCCGCGAGGCCCCGAAGGACGGCACGCTTCACGGGAAGATTGTGCGGCAGCGCCGGGAAAGTCAACAGCGACGGCGCCTCACATCGGGGATGGAAGTGCGGATTCTTGCAACCGTTTACGACTGTGAAGTTCGCTCGCCGCGATGCGGTCGGGCAGCGGTCGTGTGCCGGCGCCCGCGGGCGCGCGCCGGCGTTTCCCGTATGCTCGCTGGCGGATGACCGACACCTTTTCACCCAACGAGCCGGCGCTGCTGCGTGTCGCCGGCCTCGCCAAGCGCTTCGCCGACACGCCCGTCTTCTCCGACGTCACGCTGACGATGGCGCGTGGCGAGCTCGTCGCGCTGCTCGGCGAATCGGGCGTCGGCAAGTCGACGCTGCTGAACTGCATCGCCGGGCTCGACACCGCCGACGGCGGCTCGGTGACCCTCGCCGGCCGCGACGTGCTGGGCCTGAGCGAGCCGGAAGCGGCGCGCCTGCGGCGCGAGGAGCTCGGGTTCGTGTTCCAGGCTTTCCACGTGTTGCCGCACCTCAGCGTGGCGGACAACGTCGGCCTGCCGTTGCAGTTGCTGGGCCGGCCGCGCGGCGATCGCGTCGCGCGCATGCTCGCCGCGGTGGGGCTGGACGGCCTCGGCGAGCGCGCACCGCGGCAGTTGTCGGGGGGCCAGCTGCAGCGCGTCGCGATCGCGCGCGCGCTGGTGCACGAGCCCGTGCTGGTGCTGGCCGACGAGCCCACCGGCAACCTCGACCCGCGCAGCGCCGGGCTGGTGATGGACGTGCTCGTCGACGCCGCCCGCCGCACCGGCGCGGGCGTGCTGATGGTCACGCACTCGCCGCCGGCGGCCGCGCGCTGCGACCGCGTCCTCGAGCTGACCGCGCAAGGCATCCGTCCGCCCGTCACGGCCTGACGCGGCGGGTCCGCGCGCGCCGCCCTCCACGCCTCCCACGCCCTCGAGGCACCGCGCGCCACGCGTCGTGCTGCGCCGCCGCATGGGCGCGCGCAGGGCTCGCACCCGCGTCACGTTGCCGTCATGTTGCCGTCCCGCGAGGACGGCCTGCGGGTCTGTACGCAGGCCGGATTCATCGAAAGTTGACGCGAGTCAAGAGAAATTCGGCCGACTCGTCCGACATTGAAATCACGCCGGTCACACCGTACGTCGCTCGTCATCTCGGGCACATCGGGCCGGCCCGACGAACGACCCGAGAACGCAGGCAGACCGTGCGCCCCCCGCGGTGCGAAACACGGCGCAGCCTGCACCAACGAGAGACAACCCCGACCATGAACAACGCTGCCCTTCATCGTGCGCCGCCGGCGGCGCGCTGCCCGAAGCCGCCCGCCGCCCCGCGACGACCCCGATCCTGAGCCTGCCGGCCCCGGCTGCCGACACGCCGCCGCCGACGCATCGCTGCGCGCCCCGCGCAGCCTTTCCAAGTGCATGAAGGACCCCCACATGATCAGCCATGAAGCCACCGCACGCGCCAGCTCGGCGCCCGCGCGAGGCGCCGAAGAAACCGTCTCGCACCCCGCCTTCCGCTGGGGCCAGCTCGTCCTGGGCATCGTCTGCATGGGGCTCATCGCCAACCTGCAGTACGGCTGGACGCTGTTCGTCAACCCGCTCGAGGCGCACCACCACTGGGGCCTGTCCGCGATCCAGCTCGCGTTCTCGATCTTCGTGGTCGTCGAGACCTGGCTCGTGCCGGTCGAAGGCTGGCTCGTCGACAAGTTCGGCCCGCGCCCGGTGATCGCCGCCGGCGCAGTGCTCGCGGGGCTCGGCTGGGTGATGAACTCGGTCGCCGACTCGCTGCCGATGCTCTACGCCGCGGCCGTCATCGCCGGTCTCGGCGCGGGCTGCGTCTACGGCACCTGCGTCGGCAACGCGCTGAAGTGGTTCCCGGACAAGCGCGGCCTCGCCGCCGGCCTGACCGCCGCCGGCTTCGGCGCCGGCGCCGCGGTGACGGTGATCCCCATCGCGTCGATGATCGTCAGCTCCGGCTACGAGCACACGTTCCTGTTCTTCGGCATCCTGCAGGGCGCGTGCATCTTCCTGATCTCGATGGTGATGGTGAAGCCGCAGCCGCCCAAGGGCATCGTCGTGGCGTCGCGCCTGGTGATGACGAAGGTCGACTACTCGACGCCGCAGATGGTCAAGACCGGCGTGTTCTGGCTCACCTACGTGCTGTTCGTCGCGGTGGCCGCCGGCGGCCTGATGGCGACGGCGCAGATCGGCCCGATCGCCAAGGACTACGGCCTCTCGCGCCTGCCGATGAGCCTGGCCGGCTTCACGCTGCCGCTGCTCACGATGACGCTGGCGATCGACAACCTCGCCAACGGCTTCACGCGCCCGCTGTGCGGCTTCCTCTCCGACCGCTTCGGCCGCGAGAACACGATGATGGTCGTGTTCATCGGCGAGGGCCTCGCGCTGCTGGGCATGATGAAGTTCGGCCACGACCCGTACCTGTTCATGACGTTCGCCGCGCTGATCTTCCTGTGCTGGGGCGAGCTGTTCTCGATCTTCCCGGCGCTCGTCGCCGACACCTTCGGCGTGAAGAACGCGGCGGCCAACGCCGGCACCATGTATACCGCCAAGGGTACCGCCGCGCTGCTCGTGCCGCTGGGCTCGGTGCTGTCGGCCGGCGGCAACTGGGACCGCGTGTTCATCTTCACCGCGGCCATCACGATCATCGCCGGGCTGCTGTCGAAGCTGGTGCTGGCCCCGATGCGCAAGAAGCGCATCGCCGAGGTCAACGCGAACCCGTCGATCATCTGACCGGCTCGCGCCGCCCTCCTCGACCCCTGTTCGCGCGGTGGCGCACGGAGCGGCCCGGACTCGACCAGTCCGGCCGCTCCTTCTTTTTTCCGGCGCCGCGCGGGCGGCTACCGGCCCATCCCGCGCGTGAACGCGAGCGCGTCGACCGAGAACTTGCGCAGCAGGCGCGCGAGGTCGGCGAGATCCTGCCTGTCCCAATCGGCGAACAGCGCCGTCATCAGCTTCTCGCGCGCCGCGTCCAGCGCCGCGACGACCACGCGCCCCTTGTCGGTGACCACCTGCTCGCGCACGCGCGCGTCCGCCGCGCTCGCCGCGCGCGCGACGAGCCCGAGGCTCTCCAGCTTCGCGACCTGCCGGCTCACGGTGGTGTAGTCGCGTCCCGCCAGCTCCGCCAGTTCCTTGACGCCCAGCGGCCCGCCGCGCTCGATGCGCACAAGCAGCGGGAACAGCGCGCGATCGAGGTCGACGCCGGCCTCCGCGATCAGCGCCGCGTCCGGCTGCGGGCGGTTGAGGATGCCCGTCAGGTCGAGCATGGCGTCGCGGACGAGTCGAATGTCTCTCTTCATGCCGTAGGCTCTTTCATGGATCGGGGTGCGCCGGATTAATGGGTGCAAAATACACTCATTATCCATCGCCGACGAACGCGCTCCCCCGCGCTCGCCGGCACCCGACAAGGAGTGACTGCATGAAAGCCGCCATCGTATGGGAAGCGGGCCGCGCCCCCGTGTACTCTGACTTCGACGCGCCCGTCGCGCGACCCGGCGCGAGCGTCGTCGACGTCGCCGCCTCGTCGTTGAGCCACATCTCGAAGCAGCGTGCCTCGGGCCGGCACTACAGCGCGTCGGGCACGTTCCCGTTCGTGCCGGGCATCGACGGCACCGGCACGCGCGCGGACGGCCGGCGCGTCTACTTCGTGATGCCCGAGGCGTCGCACGGCGGGATGGCCGCGCAGACGCTGGTCGAGGATCGCCGCTGCATCGCCCTGCCCGACGAACTCGACGCCGTCACCGCCGCGGCGCTCGCGATCCCCGGCATGTCGTCGTGGGCGGCGCTGGTCGAGCGCGCGAAGCTCGTGCGGGGCGAGACGGTGCTCGTCAACGGCGCCACCGGCGCGTCCGGCCGGCTCGCGGTGCAGGTCGCGCGACACCTCGGTGCGAAGAAGATCATCGCGACCGGACGCAACACGGCCGTGCTCGCGTCGCTCGAAGCGCTCGGCGCCGACACCACGATCGCGCTCACTGACGACCGCGCCGCGATGGCCGAGGCGTTCGAGCGCGTGTTCAGCGAAGGCGTCGACGTCGTGCTCGACTACCTCTGGGGCGCGAGCGCCGAGACGCTGCTCGTCGCCGCGACGAAGGCCGCGCCGGACGAGGTGCCGCTGCGCTACGTCGAGATCGGCTCGGCCAGCGGGCCGGACATCACGCTGCCGAGCGCGGCGCTGCGCTCGTCGTCCATCGTGCTGATGGGCAGCGGCATCGGCAGCCTCGGCTTCGGGAAGATGCACGCGGCCATCCGCGCGGTGCTGGAGGCCGCGGTGCCGGCGGGCTTCAGGATCGAGACGACGCGCGTGCCGTTGAGCGAGGTCGCGACCACGTGGGACACCG
This sequence comes from Burkholderiaceae bacterium, assembly GCA_030151165.1. The sequence continues at coordinate 1,447 of JASLEM010000522.1, read as the reverse complement.
CCGGCAGCGACTCGCGCATCGTCTTCACGCCCTGACGGCGTGCGCGCGGCGCCTCAGATCTTGCCGCTGTGGCGCAGGCGGCTGAGGGTTTCCGCGGACAGGTTCAGGTGCGACGCCAGTTCCTTCTGCGGGATGCGGTCGACCAGCTCCGGGTGCTTGCGCAGGAAGCGCTGCACGCGGCCGGGCGCGTCGAGCATGTGCAGCGTGATCGTGTGCGCCATGATCTCGCTCATCACGCCCATCACGAAGTACTCGAACTTCTGCTTGGGCTCGGGCCGCCGGTCGAGGAAGGCCACCCATTCGGGCAGCGGCATGCGCGCCACGCGCGCCTTCGTCACCGACACGATGCCGTACGGCGTCGGCGTGCCGAGCCGCCAGGCGGCGTAGCTCGTCTCCATGTCGCGCTCGCCGGCGAAGCGCAGGATCATCTCCTTGCCGTCCTTGTTGGAGACCACGCGCTTGAGGATGCCGTCGAGGATGAAGTACTGCTCCATCTCGCGCACGCCCTGGTGCACCAGGAACTCGCCCTTGTGCGCGTCGACGATGTCGAGGTGAGGCTCGAGCTGCGCGCGATCCTCGTCGGTGAGGCCCTCGAGGATGGCGTTCTGCTTCAGCTCGAGACGGATGACATTGCGTTCTGGGTGACTGCTCAGCGAGGGCATGACGGGCGCGAATTTCTCGAATCTTGACCGGAGTCAACGGCGTGAATTGACCTCGCCAATCATAGTCGGGCTTCCAGATTCGCGAGTGCCAGCCTCTTGGAGGCGAGCCTCGACGGATCAGTTCCAAGAAGCCTGCGGCGCTGCCCTCGGACGGCACGCCGCACCAAAAGGAGAGACATGTCATCCGTCCTCGAAACCCGCCCGGCCACCGCCGCGGCCACCGACGCCGCCGGCAAGAAGGCGAACGACACGGACGAAACCACCCCGACGGCGGCCACCACCGATGGCTTCCACCTGGTCATCGATGCGCTGAAGCTCAACGACATCGACACCATCTTCGGCGTGCCCGGCATCCCCATCACCGACCTGACGCGCCTCGCGCAGGCCGAAGGCATGCGGATGATCTCGTTCCGCCACGAGCAGCACGCCGGCAACGCCGCGGCCGCCGCCGGCTACCTGCAGGCCAAGCCGGGCATCTGCCTGACGGTGTCGGCCCCGGGCTTCCTCAACGGCCTGACGGCGCTCGCCAACGCGACGACCAACTGCTTCCCGATGATCCTCATCAGCGGCTCCAGCGAGCGCGAGATCGTCGACCTGCAGCAAGGCGACTACGAGGAGATGGACCAGCTCGCCATCGCCAAGCCGCTGTGCAAGGCCGCGTTCCGCGTGCTGCACGCGCAGGACATCGGCGTCGGCGTCGCGCGCGCGATCCGCGCCGCGATGTCGGGCCGCCCGGGCGGCGTGTACCTCGACCTGCCGGCCAAGCTGTTCTCGCAGACGATGGA
>JASLEM010000412.1 GCA_030151165.1 Burkholderiaceae bacterium | reverse complement strand
CGTCCACGCGCACGCTGCTCACGCGCACGGTCAGCACGCGGTCGACGCCGGGCCGCAGCGTGAACTCGTCCTCGGGCAGGCCTTCGCCGGCGGGCAGCGCCTCGAGCTCGCGCACGTGCTCGCGCGCGCGGTCGCGCGACTCGCCCGCCTCGACGAGGCTCACGAGATCCTGTCCGAGCATGCTGCGCAGGTCGGCGAAGCCGAACAGGGCGACGGCCGCGGGGTTGGCGTCCAGCACGCGGCCGTCGCGGTGCAGCGCGAGCGGCGTCGGGATGCGGCGGAACAGATCCTGGTAGCGCGTCTCGGTCGACCACAGCGCCTGGCGCGCCTTCACGTCCTGCGTGATGTCGCGCAGCACGCCCCAGTAGCCGGCGAACTTGCCGGACTCGTTGGTGCGCGGCTCGGCGCTCAGCGTGAAGTGGCGCACGCGGCCCGCGACGTCGCTCCAGCGCAGCGGCACGTCGCGCATCGGCAGGCGCGCGGCGAGCTCGGAGCGGAAGGTGTCGAGCACCTGGTCGTCGAACGCGACGCCGCGCGTCTCCCACAACAGCCGGCCCATGCCGGCATCGACGCCGTGGCGACGCAGGCCGACGAAGTTGCGCAGCTCCTCCTTCGCGGAGAAGCGCACGAGGCGGCCGTTGCCGTCCATCTCCCAGTAGGCGTCGGCCGCGACGGCGAGCAGGCCGAGGAAGCGGCGCTCGCGCTCGTCCGCGCTGCGCAGCGTGCGATCCAGCATGCGCCCGAGCAGCTCGCCGCCGCCGAGCGCGATGCCCAGCACGAGCGCATGCGTGAGCAGCGGCCGGACGAGGTTGAGCGGCGACGTGCCGAGGTTGATGCCGGTGATGGCGAGCCAGTCGAACGCCGTCGCCACCGCGAGCAGCACCAGCATGCCCACGCCGATCCCCGCCGCGAGGATGCCGCTGCGCAACCCGCCGACCACCGTGAACAGGCACAGCAGCACGCCCACCACGGCGAGCGCGGGCGACATCAGCCCTTCGCCGGCCACCGCGGCGGCCACGCCGGACAGCCCGATCGCCGCGCCGATCACGTACGGCAGCGCCCACGCCTGCGTCTTGGTGCCGCCGTCGCGCCGCAGCGCGAACGCGCCGCCGGACAAGCCGAGGAAGGCGGTCGTGAGCCACAGCCGCGCGACCCAGTCGAGCGGATGGCCGAACACGAGGAACATCAGCGCGGACGCGAACGCCACGCCCGCCGTCGCCGCCAGCAGGTGACGGGTCAGCGCATGGCGCAGGCGTTGACGGGCCTCTTTGTTCGGCGTGACTTCAGCCATTGGCGTGTTCTTGGCTCCCGACGTCGGATGAGCCCCCCAGACCCCGAGTTTGACGCGAAAACCCGGCCGGTTGCCGGCGAGGCTTCACAAACTCCACGAACGCGTCCGAACCGGCGGCACGGGGAGGCGCTGGCCGCCCCGCACCGGTTCGGCGTCAGCGGACGGCCTGCACCGCCGCGTTCAACGCGGCCCGGGTCGCGAGCGCCGCCTGGCGGGCGGCGTTGGCGAAGTCCTCGCCGTCGCCCGCGTACAGGATCGCGCGCGAGGAGCTGACGATGATCGGGCCGTCGGCGCGCCAGCCGGCCTTGACGGTGGCGTCGATGTCGCCGCCCTGCGCGCCGATGCCGGGGATCAGCAGCGGCAGCGTCGGCGCGAGCTCGCGCACACGGGCGAGTTCGGCCGGGAAGGTGGCGCCGACGACCAGCGCCAGCTGCCCGTTGCGGTTCCACGTGCCCGAGGCCAGCTTCGCGATGTGCTCGAACAGCTTGTCGCCGTTGGCGAGCACCTGCGCCTGCAGGTCGGAGCCGCCGGGGTTGGACGTCCGGCACAGCAGGATCAGGCCCTTGCCGTCGTGCTTCATGTACGGCTCGATCGAGTCGAAGCCCATGAACGGCGACAGCGTGACGGCGTCGGCCTGGTAGCGGACGAAGGCCTCGCGCGCGTACTGCTCGGCGGTGGCGCCGATGTCGCCACGCTTGGCGTCGAGGATCACCGGCACGCCGGGCGCGTTGCGGCGGATGTAGGCCATCAGCTCCTCGAGCTGGTTCTCCGCGCGCTGCGCCGCGAAGTAGGCGATCTGCGGCTTGTAGGCGGAGACGGTGTCCTTCGTGGCGTCGACGATGCGCGCGCAGAACTCGAACACCTTGCTCGCGTCGCCCTTCCACGCGCCCGGGAACTTCGCGGGCTCGGGGTCGAGGCCGACGCACAGGCAGGAGTCGTTGCGGGTGGCGGCGGCGAGCAGGGAGTCGGTGAAGCGCATTCGTCGGTGTCCTCGTTGTTGGTGTTGGCCGAAGGTGTCGTGAAAACGCGGCCCGGAAGCCGCGTTGGTTCGATCAGAGTTTGATGTCCTTGGCGAGCTGCGTCGCGATGCCGATGTAGTTCGCGGGCGTCATCGCCAGCAGCCGCTGCTTCTCGCCTTCCGGCAGGTCGAGCGCCGCGATGAAGCCGAGGATCAGGTCGCGCGTCATCGGCTGGCCGCGCGTGAACTTCTTCAGCTGGTCGTACGGGTCGGGCAGGCCGTGGCGGCGCATCACCGTCTGGATCGGCTCGGCGAGGACTTCCCACGCGCTGTCGAGGTCGGCGGCGAGCGCGGCTTCGTTGAGCTCGAGCTTGTCCAGGCCACGCGTCAGGCTGTCGTAGCCCAGCACCGAGTAGCCGATAGCCACACCCATGTTGCGCAGCACGGTGGAGTCGGTCAGGTCGCGCTGCCAGCGGCTGATCGGCAGCTTCTGCGCCATGTGCGTCAGCATCGCGTTGGCCATGCCGAAGTTGCCCTCGGCGTTCTCGAAGTCGATCGGGTTGACCTTGTGCGGCATCGTCGACGAGCCGACCTCGCCCGGCTTCGTCTTCTGCTTGAAGTAGCCCAGGCTCACGTAGCCCCAGACGTCGCGCGCCCAGTCGATCAGGATCGTGTTG
>JASLEM010000374.1 GCA_030151165.1 Burkholderiaceae bacterium | reverse complement strand
AGAAAAATGCGGGGGGTGCCGCTGGCGGGAGCCTTCGGCACCCCAAGAGTCAATCAGCGTCACATGCGCGCAGCGGCCACCGGGGTGGCGTTTGTGGATGTGGGGGGCTGATTGTGGAGGGTCTTGGGATGTTTGAGCGCGATGCGCTCAAGTTCATTCAATCTATGTTGGTGTTCTGGCGCAACTCAAGCCAACGGCTAAACACCGTTACCAACTTGCTTTAGGCCCATCGCTAGTGCCTACGCCCGAAGCCGGCGCGTCCGCGCCGGCAATGTTTCGAAAGAATCGCGCAGGCAGTTTAGACATTGCCGCTTGTGCTTGAACCGCAGTCCTCGTGTGCTCGCTTTTCGAGTGAGCTGCTTTGGCAATCAAGCTAATGAGGAGGACTCGCTTCATTTTCAATCTCCAGGTTCACGCGTCGCTCTTGCAACGTGTAGAGATTGAAGCAGTTCCGATCCGCCTGAGACACTGTCAACTCTTACAGGGTGACTTTGCCAAAAAAATCAGCTGAGAAGTCCTAAGCGTATTGCCCTCAAAACGGCTTGATGTTTTGTCACACAGTTCAGTTTGTGCATGCCGTTTTGCAAATGGAGTACAGCCGTCCGTTCGGAAATGTTCATGATGGCACCCACTTCCCAGGCAGTTTTACCCTCCATCGTCCACCTCAGAGCTTCTAGTTCTCGGGGGGTGAGAGACGGTACATCGAGAGGAGCAGGTGTCGGAGCAAAGATACGAAACGCAGCATCTTGCGCGTGCACGGCAAACAGCTGCAGCTCGGCAACCATGCGAGTGACCGCCTTGGGGTTTGGAGGTAGCGGACGATCTCTATCCACGCCTAAGAAAAAATGACGCCCGTCTGGCATGTGCAGTGCGAGCGCTATCCCCGTGTGATAGCCATACAGCGCCTGATCGTCCCAGACGTCGGCGCTTCCCCGTGCCACATACGTCTCTTGATCCCAAATTATTGGCACTGCTGCACGCTTGCAGTGTTGCATTACCGGATCAGCTTGCCCTAAGGCGGGGTCCCGAAAGGATTGAGAGAAAGCAATCGGCGTGTTGTCAACGCAGTGGAATTCTGATGCGGATTGCTGGCGGTCAATGACGGTCGTTGCCGAGACAGTCTTGAAGCCGAGAGACTGTCCAAAGCGAACAACTTCTGCGCGAAAGTCATTCGGAGTAGCCGCCTCCATCACAGATAGGTACCCAGCTTGAAGCATCCGCTTGGCCATCATCGCCTCCTGACTCGCCAGGCTTGCAACGTCGAGTTGAAGGGCCGGGCGGACGGCGGTGAGAGCGACCATTGGGTCAGCGAGAACCACCCTGCCATGCGCTGCGACCGACATGTCAGTGTCGCGCTGACCCTGACAAGATTGACAGCTAGTGCACGAATGCCGACTTCTTCAAACTTCGGTTCATGCTTACACAAACGCCTCTTGCTGTGCCGAAAGGCTCCGTTACAGCTCCGCCGTGGGCACTCTACTCTTGGCCCATTGTATTTTTGCGTGCGAATGCGCGCCGTCGCCCGCATTTCATGCATTTGGCGACCAGAGTGACAAGCGATGGCAGTCGATGCTCGCTCAGCAGCGGTCATACGGTGTGGGGACGGTTCTCTGACGATGGAGATGCGGGGATCGCTTGGGATTGGGTCGAGGTGGGCCGCGGCGTAGTAGCAATGGTAGACCCAATGCGCGTGGTGACGAATATGCAGATATTGAACCTTGAAGGAAAAGTGCTACCGGCGACCGAAGCAGCACTTCACTTTAATCAATTTGTCAGGCGGCTACCTTGGCAAGAAGAAGTTCAACGCCTCCTAAAAATTTAGTTAGCGTGTGCTTACTCACTAATTTGTGCTATCGTTAGAGGAAAAGAAATAACTGATGAATTGATTTTCGAATAATAAGATTCTGGATCGCGCTGGAAGAATATGCAATGGACTCACTCGACCATGATCTTGTCTGGCGTAGGCGACGAAATCACACTAACAATCGTAATTGAATAGCCTTCAAGACAGCTTGAAACTTGCTACGGCATTGGAGTTTTCGCGTCGCATTTTGCAAATGGAAAATAGCAGTGCGCGTGGAGATATTTAGCTCCTCACCTACCTCCCACGCTAGCTTTCCTTCCATAGTCCAACGAAGCGCTTCCAATTCTCGTGGTGTTAGTGAGACGGCTTGGCTTTCGGTACTCGCCTTTGGCAGAAAAATGCGCATAGCCGAGGTCTGTGCGTGTACGGCAAAAAGTTGAAGGTCTGCTACCGTGTTGGTCAACTTTCTTGTGTCGCTGAAAAGTGGCTTATCGCGATCAACTCCTATAAAGAAATGCAGATCACCAGGCAAATGTATTGCAAGTGCAAGACCGGTTTTAAAGCCGTATGGTGCTTGCTGCTCCCACAAAGCAGCCTGACCATTTGCAACATAAGTATCTTGATCCCATATTAGTGGCAAAGATGAATATTTGCAATGCTGCACTACGGGGTCAAGTCTCCATAAATCGCGATCGTGCAAAATTGCTTGGAATGCTAAGGGTGTATTGTCGACCGCATAAAAATCGGAATGACTGGGCGAATGATCAACAACGGTAATAGCGCCGATTGTTTCAAATTCCAAGTTTTTTGCAAACCGTATTACTTGATGACGAAATTCGTCGACTGTGCACGCTTCCATAATTGCGAGATGATGGCCATCCAGCATTCTTCTTAAAACCATATCGATGCTCTCAACTTATTAAGAATTGATGGATGCTTCTTTAAGCAAATAGCCCCAAGCGAATCGCTTTCAATACCGCTTGGAATTTGCTTCCGCATTGCAGCTTGCGAGTAGCATTTCGCAAGTGGAAATCTGCCATATATTCAGAAATATTCAACGCTCTCGCGACTGCCCACGTCGAACGCCCATCCATCGTCCAGCGGAGTGCTTCAAGTTCAAGCGACGTAAGGTGCGGACTGCCTTCCGCGAAATCGAATGCCTTTTTGGGCGCGAAAATCCTTAGAGAAGCTTCTTGCGCGTGAACTGCGAACATCTGAAGATCTGCAAGCACGCGAGTCAAAGTTTTACCGCCGAATCGAAAACGTTTGTCTCGATCGACCCCTAGGCAAAAATGCAGGCCACCCGGCAAGTGCAGCGCTAGGCAAATGCCAATCTTGAAACCGTATTTGGCCTGCTCTTCCCATAAATCAACTCGGCCGTGGGATACATAAGTAGATTGATCCCAGACGATGGGTGCTGCAGAGTATTTGCAATGCTGCATAACCGGATCAATTTTGCTAGCGCCTTGATCGCACCATCTGTCGCGGAAAGCTTCAGGCGTATTGTCAATACAGTGAAAGCTGGTGTGGTTAACAGAATGATCAATTACGGTCATAGCATTTACCGTTTCGAAATCTAAACTTCGTGCAAATCCAACCACTCGACGGCGAAACTCATCGACGGTCTGCGCGCCGGCGATCAGCTCATGATGGCCTACAAGCATTCTCAAACTCATGAATACCTCTTACTCTCGAAAGCTTGCTACGCCAGCAACCCCAACCTAATCGCCTTCAACACCGCCTGAAACTTGCTCCCACACCCCAGCTTGCGCGCCGCATTCTGCAAATGAAACACCGCGGTTCGCTCCGAGATATTCAGCAACTCGCCGACCTGCCACGCGAGCTTGCCGTCCATCGTCCAACGCAAGGCCTCGAGCTCGCGTGGCGTTAGGGTCGGCCGATCCAAATCGGCGTCGGTCGACGGTGAGAAAATATGCATCGCCGCATCCTGCGCATGCACTGCAAACAGCTGCAGGTCGGCGACGATGCGCGTGAGGGTCTTGGGTTTCGAGGGCAGCGCCTGGTCGCGATCGAGGCCGATGAAAAAGTGGCGGTCGCCTGGCAGATGCATGGCGAGCGCAATGCCGGTCTTGAACCCGTATCGCGCCTGCGCCTCCCACTTCGCGCCCAATCCGCGCGCCACGTAGGTCGCCTGATCCCACACGATCGGCGTCGTCGCGACCTTGCAGTGCTGCATGACCGGGTCGACTTGCGCCAGCTCGCGACTGTCGTAGGACTGCTCGTATTCCAGCGGTGCGTTGTTGACGGGGTGGAATTCGGTATGCGTCGCCGACTGATTGAAGACCACCATCGCCCCGACGATGTCGAATCCGCGCTGCCGCCCGAACCGGATGATCTGCTCGCGAAAGTCTTCGCGTGTGCGTGTCTCGAAGACCGCCTGGTGCGCGGCCTGCAGCATGGCGCGGCTCATCGTGCGCTCCGGGATGAATGATTCCCGGCTTCGTCGCGGACGCACGCCAGCATCCCGCCGCGCGTGACGCGGCGGCCCCCATCGATTGTTTTCATTTCTCCCCTTCGGTACTGGTTCGAGCCAGAACAGCGAAAGGGAATGTTCCCATCGCGCGCAGCGCGCCACTATGGGAGTTCTGCTATGCGGTGTAACAGTGCGTGAATGTCCGATTCAACGCGTGGTTCGGCGCTCGATCGACGACAACGTTGTCGAGCCGAGGCGTCGCCGAAGAACCATCGGCGACGAGCCTTATTGCGCTGCGCGGCGAGTCAGTTGGCGGCTGACCAGCGCCAGCGCGACGACCGTCACGACACCGCATACGAGCACACTCGGCGCGACGTCGAGCCAGCCGATGGGCGTGCCCTTGAGCACTCGACCCATGAGCGTCGATTGCGCGACCGACGGCACCCACAGGTTCCAGCCGGCCTCGCCTTCCTGGTTGAACAGCGTGTACATCGGCACCAGCGACACGAACAGCGTGACGACGATGCTGCTGGCCTGCGCCTCCTTGACGGACTTGCAGCGGATCGCCACGGCCATCAGCAGCGCGGACACCGCCGCGGCGAACGGCGCGAGCAGCCCGACGAACCACGCGACCTCGGGCCACCCGAAGCGGAACAACGCGGCGAGCGACTCGCTGCGCAGGAGCTTTTGCGCCGGGATGAAGCTGGCGCACGACAACACGGTGATGAGCAGCCCGACGCTGAAGACGGCCATCCATTTCCCGACGACCAGCGCCCCGCGCGAGGCGGGCGTCGCGAGCAGCGGCTCGAGCGACCCGCGCTCGCGCTCGCCCGCGGTCGAATCGAGCGCCGCGTTGATCGCGCCGTAGACCACGGCCATCATGACGAAGTACGCGACGATGCCGGTGAACTGCGCGGCGCGCGCGGCGTTGTCGGCGATGTCGTGGATGTCGACCGTCGTCGCGTTGAGCGTCGCCGGTGCCACGCCGCGCGCGATGAGGCGCAATGTCGACTGCTCCTGGTCGAAGCCCTGCAGCACGCGCTCGATGCGCGCGACGCCGCCCTGCGCGCGCCCGTCGCCGCTGCTGTACACGAGCTCGATGCGCGGCGCTTCGCCGTGTGCGAGCTCGTCCTCGAACGCGTCCGGGATCACGACCACCGGATCACCGAGCTTGCTGGCCTTGAGCTGTGCCTCCCAATCGGCGGGCGCCGCCTTGACGACGTAGGTCTGGCGCTCGAGGAAGTTGCGCAGCGACGGCGCGTGATCCATGCCGGCGGCGACGATCTCGCGCGCCTCGGCATGCTTCTCGTTCTTCTCGGCGAGCGTCGACAGCACGCCCAGCATCAGCGGGCCGACGGCGATCGACGAGATGAACACCGCGAGCAGCGTTCGCCGATCGCGCAGCGCGTCCTTCAACTCCTTGGCGAAGACGATCCAGATGGCGTACCACGGCGTCATGCTGCGGCACCTTCCGTGCCGAACGCGAGGCGCACGAAGGCGTCCTCGAAGTCGGTGCAGCCCGCCTGCGCGCAGAGCGACTCGACGGTGCCGTCCGCGACATGCCGGCCGTGCGAGACGACGACGACGCGATCGCACAGCCGCTCCACCTCCTGCATGATGTGCGTGGAGAAGACGATGCACTTGCCGGTCTCGTCGCGCAGCGTTCGCAGGGCCTCGCGCAGCGCGCGCGTGGCGATGACGTCGAGGCCGTTGGTCGGCTCGTCGAGCACGATGTTGGCCGGGTCGTGCACGAGCGCGCGTGCGAGCGCGGTCTTCATCCGTTCGCCCTGGCTGAAGCCTTCGGTGCGGCGGTCGAGCAGGTCCTTCATCTCGAGCAGCGTGGCGAGGTGCTCGCACTGCGCCTGGGCCTGGTCGGCCGGGACGCCGTGCAGGCGCCCGTGGTAGACGATGTTCTCGCGCGCGGTGAGCCGCGGGTAGAGGCCGCGCGCGTCCGACAGCACGCCGAGCCGCGCGCGCACGCCGGGGGCGTCCTGGCGGATGTCGAGGCCGTCCACGCGGATCGAGCCGCTGTCCGGCGCGACGAGGCCGACGAGCATGCGCAGGCTTGTGGTCTTGCCGGCGCCGTTCGGGCCGAGCAGGCCGGTGATGGCACCGTCGTGCGCGTGCAGCGTCATGCCGTCGACGGCGACGACGGTGCGCGCCTTGCGGCCGCTGCCGGTCGTGAACCGCTTGCGCAGGTCGTCCATGGCGATCATCGCGTGCCTTTCGCGGCCGTTGTTCCGTTCATGCCGTTCGCTCCGTTCGCGGCGAGCGCCGACACGGCCTTGGGCGTCGGCGCGGGCGCGGCGGGGCGCTTCGCCTGGTCATCCCCGAAACCGTCGGGATCGTTGGGCGCCGAGGCTGCGCGCGACGGCAGCGGCGGCACGAACGCGGGCGGCCGTGGCACCTCCGCCGCACAGGTCATGTCGACGGCCTGCGCCGCGGCGTCGGTCGCCTCGTCGAGGAAATGGAACACGGCGTCGCGCATGCAGGGCAGCGAGTTGGCGCCGTGGCCGTTGTTGGCGATCACGACCTCGCGCGCCATCGGGCCGAGCGCCCGTGCGACGCGCTCCGCGTGGCGCGGCGGGGTCACCGGATCGATGCCGCCGGACAGCAGCAGCACCGGCACCGCGGCGCGCGGGATCGTGTAGAACGCCGCCGGGACGTCGCCGCGCGGCCAGTGCGCGCAGGCGTTGCGGTAGAAGGTCTCCTGCGGACCTTCGACGGCGGACGCGGCGAGCATCGGCAGGCGCGGCGCGTCTTCCGAGCAGACGACCGAGAAGTGCATGCCGGTGGAGATGTCCGCCGGCGACTGCGCGCCCTGCCCCGTCCCGAGCGCCATCAACACGCCGAAGCGCCCGGCGGCCGCTTCCTCGATCGCGTGCGGCAGCATCGCTCCGAGCGCGGGCGTGTAGAGCGCCGGGTGCACGAGCGAGTCGAGGGCGTCGCGCGACATCGTCACGTGCACCGGACGGCCGGTCAGCGGATCGTCGACGTCCACCGCGCGCGGCAGCGACGCGAGCAGGCGCCGCCACGTCTCGCCGAACGCCGGGTGCGCGCGGGCGCAGGCCTTGTCGTCCGCGCAGTCGCGGATCAGCTTGTCGATGGCGGCCTGGATGTCGACGTCGAAGCTCTCGGGCAACGTCATGTCGGGCGGTGCGACGCCGTCGATGACGACGCGGCGCACGTGCTGCGGATACGCCCGGAGGTACTCGAGCCCCGCACGCGTGCCGTAGCTCACGCCGACGATGTTCACGCGCTCGGCGCCGAGCGCGGCGCGCACGGCATCGGCGTCGGCCATCGCGATCGTCGTCGTGTAGAAGCGCAGGTCGCCCCAGGGCAGCTTCTGCAACGCGGCACGGCAGGTGTCGAGCTCGGCGAGCTGCGCCCCGCGGTCGAACACGTTCGCGAGGCCCTGCTCCTGCGACAGCGAGTCGCACTGCAAGGGCGCGCTGTGGCCGGTGCCGCGCTGGTCGATCAGCACGAGGTCGCGCCGTGCGCCGATGCGGGGCATCAGGTGCTCGATCGTGCCGGCGAGGCCGATCGCGCTCTGGCCGGGGCCGCCGGCGAAGAAGAACACCGGGTCGGGCAGCTTCTGGCGCGCGAGCGCCGGCAGCACGGCGACCTGCACGCCGATCGTCGTGCCCTCGGGGTGCGCCGGGTCGAGCGGACGGCGCAGCGTGCCGCAGAGCGCGTCGTGCTCGAGGCCGCTGAGGCGGCAGGTGTGCAGCGCGAGCGGCGCCGCGGCCGCATCCGCCGCCATGGCCGCCGAGGAGCCGCCCGCCAGCAGCACGGCGGCCGCGAGCCCGGCCACCATCGCGGGCATCGAACGGGCGACGCCGGCGGCGCGCCGCGGTCCGCGCGTCACGCCCGGACCGACGACGCGGCCGCCGCCTTCTTGACGGCGTCCACGCCGAGTCGCTCGAGATCCTGCGCGCCGCCGATGAACTCGCCGCCGATGAAGATCATCGGGAACGTCGACCAGCCGAGCCACAGCTTCAGCGCCAGCCGCTTGCGCCAGTCGCTCAGGTAGCTGCCGTAGCCGATGTACGTGTAGGCGATGCCGTTCGCATCGAGCCACTTGCGCGCGCGGCGCGGAAACGGATTGAGCGCCATGCCGACGACGACGATCGGGTGCGCGGCGACGGCGGCCTCGACCTCGGCGATCACGGCCCGGCCCTGCTCGGCCATCTTCTGGCGGATGGCCGGATGGATGCGGGCTTCATCGAACAGGACTCTGGTCACGTTGTCGGTTCCGGCAGCTGGACAAGGCGATCAGCGTATCAGACCCGCGCGGCGCCCTCGATGCGCGCAACGCCCGATTTCGGCATGATGGGCGCCTGTCCGCTCCGCCTCTCTTCGAAAGAATCGCCATGAAGCTCTACTACAGCCCCGGCGCCTGCTCGCTGTCGCCGCACATCGCGCTGCGCGAGGCCGGCATGATGTTCGAGCTCGAGAAGACGTCGCTCAAGACCCACACGTTGCCCGACGGCAGCGACTTCTATGCCGTCACGGCCAAGGGCCAGGTGCCGCTGCTCGAGCTCGACAACGGCGAGCGCCTCAGCGAAGGCCCGGCGATCCTGCAATACATCGCCGACCACGCGCCCGCGAGCGGCCTCGCGCCGCCGGCCGGCACGATGGCGCGCTATCGCCTGATGGAGTGGCTCAACTTCGTCAGCACCGAGCTTCACAAGGGCTTCTCGCCGCTGTTCAACCCGCAGATGCCGCAGGCGGCGAAGGAGATCTTCGCGGCGCGCATCAAGGGCAAGCTCGAGTACGTCGACCGCGCGCTCGAAGGCAAGGACTACCTGACGGGCGCCGGCTTCTGCGTGGCCGACGCCTACCTGTTCACGATGCTGACCTGGGCCGAAGGCATGGGCATCGACACGTCCGCGATGAAGAACCTCGAGGCCTACAAGGCGCGCGTCGCGGCGCGCCCGGCGGTTCGGCAGGCGCTGCAGGCCGAAGGCCAGAAGCGTTAGCTCGAACGGCGGCGCCGTCGGTCAGCCGACGGCTTTCGCCGTCACCTTGCCCGCCGCTTCCTTGGCCAGCGTGCGCGCGCGCTCGACGTCGTCGTCGTGCGCCAGCGCCACGCCCATGCGGCGCTTGACGAAGCTCTCCGGCTTGCCGAACAGGCGCAGCTCGGTCTGCGGCACGCGCATCGCGTCGGCGACGCCGTCGAACTGCACGGCCTTCGCGTCGACGCCGCCGTAGATCACCGCGCTCGCGCCCGGGCTCTTGAGCGACGTGTCGACCGGCAGCCCGAGGATCGCGCGCGCGTGCAGCTCGAACTCGTTCTGCCACTGCGTGATCATCGTGACCATGCCGGTGTCGTGCGGGCGCGGGCTGACCTCGCTGAACCACACGTCCTCGCCCTTGACGAACAGCTCGACGCCGAACAGCCCCTGGCCGCCGAGGTCGTCGGTGACCGCCTTGGCGATGTGCTGCGAGCGCTCGAGCGCGGCCGGGTGCATGCCCATCGGCTGCCAGCTCTCGACGTAGTCGCCCTTGACCTGCACATGCCCGATCGGCGCGCAGAAGTGCGTCTGCACCGCGCCGTTCGCGCCGAGCGCGCGCACGGTCAGCAGCGTGATCTCGTAGTCGAAGTCGATGAAGCCCTCGACGATCACGCGGCCGTGGCTGACGCGGCCGCCGGCCATCGCGACGTCCCACGCGGCCTTCACGTCGGCCGGCCCGTCGATCTTGCTCTGGCCCTTGCCGGAGCTGGACATCACCGGCTTGACGATGCACGGATAGCCGATCCCGCCGTCGATCGCGGCCTGCAGCTCGTCGAGCGAATCGCAGAAGACGTAGGGGCTCGTCGGCAGCGACAGCGTCTCCGCGGCGAGGCGGCGGATGCCTTCGCGGTCCATCGTCAGGCGCGCGGCGCGCGCGGTCGGGATCACGCGCACCCGGCCTTCGGCCTCGAGCGCCTGCAGTTCGGCCGTGGCGAGCGCCTCGATCTCGGGCACGACGAGATCGGGCTTCTCGCGCTCGATCAGCGCGCGCAACGCCGCCGGGTCGCTCATCGTGATCGTGTGCGCGTGGTGCGCGACCTGCTGGCCCGGCGCGTTCTCGTAGCGGTCGACGGCGATGGTCTCGACGCCCAGGCGCTGCAGCGCGATCAGCACTTCCTTGCCGAGTTCGCCGCTGCCCAGCAGCATCACGCGGGTGGCGGCCGGGCTGAGCGGCGTGCCGAGGGGTTTGGGGGTGGTCACGGTCATGGCGGTGTCGATGGGGTCGTCGTCGGGAATGAAAGGGACGGCGCGCGCCGTCCCGGTAAGCGTCAGGCCTTCGCGGCCTTGGGGGTGTCGGCGGGCTTGAGCACGTTCTCGCACGCGCCGCGCTGCGGTTCGCCGGCCGGCAGTTTCGCGCAGACGCCCTGCAGTTGCGCGTTCAGCCGGTCGATGGCGGCCTGGTGCCCGCCGCCGGCGTTCCACTTCACGAGCTTGGCGCCGAGGCGCTGCATCGAGCGCCCGCTGCGCTGGTCGAACGCATTGGGCTGCGCCGCGGCCTCGGCGAACACGGCCTGCGCGGTGTCCTCGATGCGCTTCGAATCCTGCGGCGCGAGGTCGACCAGCGCGTTCAGGTACGACGAGCCCCACTGCAGGCGCGTCGCCGGCCCTTCGCTCTTGTCGAACGCCTGCTGGTACCACTGCAGCGCATCGGCGTTGCGGCCTTCCTTGCGCGCGTTCGAGCCCAGCTCGCTCATCAGGTAGTACGGCGAGTGGCTCTTCGCGAGGCTGGACTTCAGCAACGCGTCCGACTCCGCCCACAGCCCGGCGTTGCCGAGCACCTGGCTCGTCTCCGGGATCACCGACTGGCGCTCGAACGAGTTCGTGATGTCCTTGTCCGCGGCCGCCGCGGCGTCGCGCACTTCCTTGACGAGCACCGGCGACAGCGTCGGATGCAGCGCGTCCTTCTTCTGGTCGATGCGCGCGAGGTCGACGCGCGCGTACAGCGCCGTCATGCGGTCGGCGCGCGACAGCGTCGTGTCCGCTTCGATCCTCACGAGCGCCGCGTCCAGTGCCGCGACGAGCTGCGTGCGCTCCGCGCCCTTCTTCGGCGCGAGCGCGTCGACGATGTCCGGCGCCGCGTTGGCCAGCACGTCCATGTGCGCGCGGCTCTGCGCCGGGTCGGCGAGCAGCTTCAGCACGCGGTCGCGCGTGGCGGCGTCGGGCGCGACCGGCGGGGCCTTCTTGTTGGCGTCGTCGGTGAGCGACTTGAGCATCAGCCGCGCGCAGGCGTCGGTCTCGCTGGCCGGGCAGCTCGCGGCGAGCTGGCGCAGCAGCGCGGCGCGCTGGTCGACGGGCACCAGCACCTGCTCGTCCTCGTCCCACTCGTAGAACGCGAGCAGGCGCCAGTCCGAACCGGGCAGCGGCTTGCCGGCGCGTGCGTCGGCCAGCACCGCGGCCACGGGCCGGCCGCTCGCCAGGCCCAGCTGCAGCACCTGCATGACCTGCGCGGCGTCGGCTTCGCCGGGCAGTCGCGTCAGCTCCTTGCGGTCGGGGCTGAACAGGATCAGCGTCGGGTAGCCGACGACCTTGAACTTCGCGCCGAGCTTCTGCGCGCCGGGCGTGTCGCCGTCGAGGTGCACCGCGACGAAGCTCTTCGAGCGCTCGGCGAAGTCCTGGCGGTTGAACAGCGTCGCCTTCAGCTGGTTGCATGGCGGGCACCACACGGCGCCCCAGTACAGCAGCACCGGCTTGTTCTGCGCCTGGGCGGCCGCGAAGGCCTTGTCGATGTCGGCGTCGCTGCCCGCCTCCTGCCAGGCGACGTTGGCCGACGGCGTGCCGTCCGCCGCGTGCGCGGGCGGCGCGAAGCCCGACAGCCCGGCGAACGCCGCGGCGAGCGCGAGCGCGGCCGTCGATCGGCGGAAGAGGTCGGGTTGAGGGAATCTGGACATCGGCGAACGGTTCATCGACAACGGCTCCTGGGTCAGGACATGCGCCGGCCGCCTCGCGTGCGACCGGTGGGTCGCGGCGAGGCCGGCGGGCGGGGCGCGGACTACGTCAAACGCGTATTGTCGGCGAGCGGCGTCGCCCGGTCACGGACAAGCTCATGCGGCCCGCGCATGCCCCGCCGGGCGGGTCACGGCGCCGGCCCGTCCTCGCCGGGATCGCCCAGCGCCGCCTGCGTCGATTCCGCGACCGGCTCCGGCGTCGCGCGGGCGAGCGCCATCCAGGTCGCGAACGGCAGCCGCAGCGCGCGCCGCGGCGCCGGGCGCAGCACGTCCAGCACGCCGCCCTGCTCCACCATCACGCCGTAGTCCTCGGGCACGTCCGCGGCCGTGCCGATGCCCTCGGCCAGCACGTACCAGCACTCGCGCGCCATCTGGCGATAGGCCTCGCCCTTCGCCGGCTTGCGCAGGTCGCCGAGCAGGTCGGCGCGGCTGACCTTGATCTCGTGGACGACGGGGTCGAGATAGTCCTCGACCGTCGTGTGGCGCACCGAGAACAGGTCGGGGTTGGCGATCGTCCAGCGGCCGCTGCCGTCGGCGTCGCTGCCGACGCGCACGCGCAGCGACAACCCCCGCCACGCGATCCGCCCCGCGCGCTGCATCGCCACCGCCACGCGGCCGATCAGCGCCACGTGCGCGTCGCGCGCGGCGCGATGGCGCGCGAGCGTGGCGGCGAGCACCTGGATGCCGGCGTCGGTCACGCGCAGCGTCTCGCGCCCGTGGCCGTCGCGCAGCCGTTCCACCCAGCCGGCGGCGAGCAGCTCGACCTCGACGAGGTCCTGGCTCGGCCAGCCGGCGGAGCGCCAGATCGCGCGCAGGCGCCGGCGGTGCAGGTCGGTGAGGGGCGAGGTCGAGGTCGGCAGTCCGGTCATCGCGAAAGTATCCCGTTGCTACCCGCTCACCGCGTGAGCTCCAAACAATACGGTCGCGACTTCGACTTCCATCAACGAACTCCAGGAGACTTCCATGGCCAAGAAGATTCTGATGATCTGCGGCGATTTCGGCGAGGACTACGAGACCATGGTGCCGTTCCAGGCGCTGCAGGCCGTCGGCCACGTCGTGCACGCGATCGCCCCCGACAAGAAGTCCGGCGACACCGTGACGATGGCGATCCACGACTTCGAGGGCGACCAGACGTACACCGAGAAGCCGGGCCACCGCTTCACGCTGAACGCGAACTTCGCGGACATCAAGCCCGAGGCCTACGACGCGCTCGTCGTGCCCGGCGGCCGCGCACCGGAGTACCTGCGCATGAACGCGCGCGTCGTCGAGATCACGAAGCACTTCCTCGCCGCCGACAAGCCCGTCGCGGCGATCTGCCACGGCGCGCAGCTGCTCGCCGCGACCGGGCTGATGAAGGGCCGCAAGGTGTCGGCGTATCCGGCGTGCCAGGTCGAGGTCGAGCTCGCCGGCGCCGAGTACATGGGCATCGCGGTCGACCAGGCCGTGACCGACCGCAACCTCGTCACCGCGCCCGCCTGGCCGGCGCATCCGGCCTGGATCAGCCAGTTCCTCGCGGTGCTCGGCACGAAGATCTCCTTGTAAACGAGTGCGTCCGGCGCTGGCGGGCCCGTGCCGGTCGGCGTACATTGGCCGCACAGAGTCGCGCCATGCGACCGCGCAAGGAGACAAGGCATGTGTGAAATCTTCATCAGCGCCGATCCGGCCAGCTACGAGAGCCGCACGCGCTCCGTGCGGCTGCATGGCGTCGTCACGAGCATCCGCCTCGAGCACCTGTACTGGGACGTGCTCGAGGAGATCGCGAAGCGCGACGGCATGTCGGTCGTCCACCTGATCGAGAAGCTCTACGACGAGCTGGTCTCGGCGCGCGGCGGCGTCGGCAACTTCACCTCGTTCCTGCGCGTGAGCGCGCTGCGCTACGAGGCGATGGTCGCGCAGGGCCGCATCCCGGCCGACGTGCGCGTGCCGATCCGCTCGCTCGACGCCTCCGCCGTGCTGCACGAGCTGCCCAAGGGCTGGGGCGCACGGACCGCCGATGCCGCGTCGACGGACGGCGTCTCGCCGCGCGCGCTGCAGCAGGCCTTGACGCGCCTGCCGCACTGAGCGCGCCCGCGGCGCTCAACCGACGCGGAACCGTCCCGGCGACGCGTCCTGGTTCGCGGACAGCGCGGCCTCGCACGCCGTCATCGACTTCTGCAGCATCTCGATGAACGCGCGCGTCTTCGCCGGCATCAGGCGCCGGCCGGGGAACACGGCCCAGGCCGCGGCGTCGGGCGTGCACCAGCCGGGCAGCACGCGCTGCAGTTCCCCGCGCGCGACGAAGGGCTCGGCGAAGAAGTCGGACACCGCCGCCACGCCCGCCCCGTGGCGCGCGAGCCGGATCAGCAGGTCGGGCGAGTTGGCGCGCACGTGGCGCGTCGGCGTGATGGTGCGCACGGCGCCTGCGGCGTTCGCCGCGGCGGCGGGTGGCTCGTCGGTGGCTGCGCCGGTGCGCTTCCTGGGCGGCGCCGGCACGGGCACGCGCGGCGTCAGCTCCCACGGGATCGCATCGCCCGATCGCGCCAGCAGCACGAGCCCGGGCATCGTCGTCAAGGCGTCCGGCGTCAGCGGCTCGCCATGCTCGCGCAGCAGGCCGGGCGAGGCGTAGAGGCCGGTCGTGAAGACGGCGAGGCGGCGTGCGGCGAGCTGGACGTCGTCGGGCAGGTCGCCCATGCGGATCGCGAGGTCGAAGTTCTCGCCGATCAGGTCGACGCGCCGCGGCGACAGGTCGATCTCGAGCGCGATCTCCGGGTAGTCGCGCACGAAGCCGGCGAGCGGCAGCTCGAGCGCGACGCTCGCGAAGTCGCCCGGCATCGACACCCGCAGCCGCCCGCTCGGGCGCGCCTGGCGCGACAGCGCGAACGCGAGCGCCGCGTCCACCTCCTCCGACAGCACGCGCGCGTGATCGAGCACGCCCTGGCCGAACTCGGTGATGACCAGCTTGCGCGTCGTGCGCTGGAGCAGCCGTTCGCCGAGACGCTTCTCGAGCGCGGCGATGCGGCGCGACACCGTCGACTTCGGCAGCTGCACGCGCTCGGCCGCGCGGCTGAAGCTGCCCGACTCGGCCACGCGGGCGAACAGCAGCAGGTCGTCGGCGTCGGGGCTCATGGCGCGGAGGTGGGTCGGTTCGCGTTCGGGAGGGTTCGGGCGGTTCGCTGTCGCCCGCCCATTCTGCGCGCGAGCGGCCGTCGGCGCTGTCAGGGGGCGGGGCCGGCGTCCGGGTCGACCGCCACGCGCTGCAGCGACACGCGCTTCTTGCCGTCGGCCACCGACTGGCTGCCCACTTCCTCGAAGCCGTAGCGCGCGTGGAAGCGGCGCGAGACCTCGTTGGGCGGCTCGACGTCGAACTCGCACGTGACGCAGCCGGCCTGCGTGCGGCGCGCGGTGTCGAACAGGTCGGCGTACAGCAGCGCGCCGAGCCCGCGACCCTGGTGCGCGAGCGACACGACGACGCGGTCGATGTACAGGAAGCGCTCGTAGCGCGCGGCGAACCAGCGGTAGTTCGTGCTGTCGTACGCGCTGCCTTCGCGAAACGCGAGCAGGAAGGCCGCGACGGCGCCGTCGATCTCGACGACGCGATGCAGCGCCGACTGGGCGTCGAGCAGCCGCAGCCGCTCCGGCGACATCGGGCTCAGGAAGTGCACCGATTCCTCGTTGAGCGCGAGGATGGCGGGGAAGTCGGCGGCCGTGGCCGGCCGCACGACGGGCACGGTGGGCTGCGCGCTCATGACGTCGCGCGATCAGTTCGCGTCGGAGGCCGGCGCCGTCTTGCGGACGGCCGGGCGCGTGGCCTCGAGCCGGCGCTTCGCCTGCGCCATCGCGGCCTGCGCCTCGTCCTTCGTCGCGTAGTCGGCGGGGCCGTAGCTCATCGTCATGCGCATCGCGTGGAAACCGTCGGGGCAGGACACGCCCTCGCCGTTCGACGTGGCGGTCAGCGTCGGCGGCGACTTGAGATCCTGGATGGCCGGGACGAGGTCGATGGCGCTCAGCTTCTCGAACATGCAGAACGGCAGGGCGAGCGTCTGCTGCGCGGCGTCCTGCGCGGATGCGGCCGGGGAACAGGCGATGCCGGCGGCGACACCGGAGAAGAGGAGCAGCGAAGGCAGCGTGGAAAGTCGCAAGATGGTTCCGCGGGCAAGCCGGTTGGGGCGAAAGGCACATCTTAGCCGGCGGTGCCGCGCGTCCGCGAGATTGTTCCTCCAGCGGAACGATCAAGTGCATTCCGACGTCTTCCGACCCGCCATCGTTGTCAATACATTCATTCCATCGGAACGCGATGTCCGCCTCCCGACACCCCGACAACCCCCGAAGGACGCCATCATGAACATCCTGCAAATCAACTCCAGCGCGCGCTCGTGGTCCAACGGCCAGGGCTCGCAGTCGACCCGCCTGGCCAACGAGCTGGTCGCCGAGCTGCGCGCGAAGAACCCCGCCGCGACGCTGACCGTGCGCGACCTGACCGCCAACCCGCACCCCGCGCTCGACGAAGCCACGCTCGGCGCGCTGTTCACGCCCGCCGAGGCGCGCTCCGCCGAGCAGCACGCGCGCGTCGCGCTCGACACGGCGCTGATCGCCGAAGTCCAGGCCGCCGACGTCGTCGTGCTGGGCGTGCCGATGGTCAACTTCGGCATCACGAGCCAGCTGAAGAACTGGATCGACGCGATCGCCAAGGCCGGCGTCACGTTCAAGTACACCGAGAAGGGCCCGGTCGGCCTGATCCAGGGCAAGAAGGTCTATGCCGTGCTGACGCGCGGCGGCATCTACCGCGACCAGCCGCACGACACCCAGGTGCCGTACCTGAAGACGCTGCTCGGCTTCCTCGGCATGACCGACGTCGAGTTCGTCTACGCGGAAGGCCTGGCGATGGGCCCCGACGCCGAGGCCAAGGCGCTCGAGTCGGCGCGCGGCGAGATCGCCCGCATCGCCGGCGCGGCCGTCGCCGCCTGATCGTCACTCCCGCACTTCGCGAGGCGCGCGGCCACCGGGCCGGCGCCCGCCCTTCAAGGAAAGCCACCATGTCCACGACCCTGATCGACACGATCGCCCCGACCTCGGAGGTCGCCGTGCACCATCCGCGCACGGTCGAACGCCTGGTCACGGGCCAGGCGACGAGCGACGGCGACGGCGTCAAGCTGACGCGCGTGCTGACGCCGCCGCTGCAACGCCGCCTCGACCCGTTCCTGATGCTGGACGCGTTCGGATCGGACGACGCGGCCGACTACATCGGCGGCTTTCCCGACCACCCGCACCGCGGCTTCGAGACCGTGACCTACATGATCGCGGGCCGGATGCGCCATCGCGATTCGGCGGGCAACGAAGGCCTGCTGCAGAACGGCAGCGTGCAGTGGATGACCGCCGGCCGCGGCCTGATCCACAGCGAGCTGCCGGAGCAGGAAGAAGGCCGCATGGAAGGCTTCCAGCTGTGGCTGAACCTGCCCGCGGCCGACAAGATGGGCACGCCCGGCTACCGCGACATCGCGAGCGGCGAGATCCCCGAGCTGAACGTCGGCGGCGTGATCGCGCGCGTGATCGCGGGGGAGAGCCACGGCGTGGCCGGCGCGATGCGCAAGGCCGTCACCGAGCCGCTGTACCTCGACCTGCACTTCGCGCCCGGCGCGTCGTTCGAGCAGGCGCTGCCGGCCGGCCACAACGCGTTCGTCTACGTCTATCGCGGCAGCGTCGCGGTCGATGCGGGCAACGGCACGGCGACCAGCGTGCCGGTGCAGCGCATGGCCGTGCTCGCGAACGGCAAGGACACCGACGGCGTGCGCCTGCGTGCCGGCGACGAGGGCGCGCGGGCGCTGCTGATCGCGGGCAAGCCGCTGAACGAGCCGATCGCGCAGCACGGGCCGTTCGTGATGAACTCGAACGCCGAGATCTTCCAGGCCGTCGAGGACTTCCGCGCCGGCAAGTTCGGCAAGCCGCCGGGCCGCTGACACGCCCGTCGCGAGCATGAAAAAAGGCGCCCGCGGGCGCCTTTCTCCTGGTCGGGACCGAAGGCTCCGAGGGGTCAGACGCCGGAGGCGGAGCTGAAGAAGTCCTGCACCGGGGGCGTGGCCGACGCGTTGTCGCTCACGATGATCTCGGTGAAGATGTTGCCGGCGATCAGCACCAGCGAGCGGCTGACGAGGGTCGTCGCGTTGCTGATCACTTCGACGACCGAGTTGGTCGTCTGCGGCGCGGTCACTTCCGTGTACGTGGAGCTGCCGCCGAACTTGATGCCGGAGGCGATCGAGATGCCGTTGACCTTCATGCCCAGCGACAGGCCCTGGTTGTCGTAGGCCAGGTTGATCAGGCGGAACTTGACGCCCGACGTCGACACCGGCGCGGTGTTGTCGTCGAGGACCAGGGACACCTGCGGGTTCGCGCCCGAAGCGTCCGTGTACACCATCATCGTGTAGTCGCCACCGGCCATCAGCGTCGCCGGCGGGATGACGGCGCCGACGAACGTGGCGGCCGTGCCGTTGACGGTGACGGTGGGCACGGTCAACGACGTCAGCACGCTGTAGTTCGTGTATTCCGGCGCGGAGTCGTCCGACAGGATGCCGGCCACGGTGACCGCGGTGCCGGCCGGCGCGGCCGTCACCACGCGCAGGCGCGCGGTGGTGTTCAGGTAGCTCACGGGCGTGGAGGCCGAGGTCGACGTGCCCTGGGTCAGCACGATCACGTTGGCCAGGGTGCCGCTGGCGCCCGGGGTCACGATGATGGTGACGATCTGCTGGTCGACCAGCGTGATGCCGCCGTTGGCCGGCGACGTGAAGCGCACGTCGCTGCGGCCTTCCGCCACGCTGCCCGCGCCGACGATGGTCACGAAGTAGGTGCCGGGCAGGATCGAGAAGAAGCTGCTTTGCGTGGGCGAACCGGCCACGTTGGACGCGATCAGCGTCGCCAGCGACAGGTTGCCGCCGGCCGTGGTCGACAGGTAGACGTCGACGGCGCCGACGTCCACCGACGTGTTCAGCACGTTGATGTTGGCCTTGCCGGTGTCCGGAGCGACGGTGCTCTCGGTCAGCAGCACGGACTTCAGCTCGTCGAGGAAGCCGTAGGCGACCAGCGAGTAGCGCGAGTCCTTGCTCAGCGAACGCACCGTGGACGACACGGTAGCGACGGCGCCGGCGCCGGTCGGCGTGACGGTCAGGGCCGTGGTGACGGAGCCGGCCTGCACGGTCTCGAACGGGCTGGACGAGCCGTAGGCGACGTCGGACGTCGTGGCTTGCGTCGTGTCGACCATGAAGCCCAGCGAGGGATAGCCGCGGCTGGCGTTCACTAGACGCACAGGCGCGCTGCCGGCACCGTCGCCGCCGCATCCGGCCAGCATCAAGGGCACCGCGCCGCCCATCGCCAGGAACTCACGTTTTTTCATCAAAACACTCCACTTTCCAGGCCGAGCGCCTGCCATCTGAATCCAACATTATGGGGCATGCGATGTAAAGCACCTGTTGCCAGGGCTCCCCGCGCCGGGCGGCGCCCGGCGAGCGCGGACGCGCACCCGTGAAAACCCGGCGTGCGGCGGCGGCGCGCCTCTAGAGACACACGCCGAGATTCGCGGGCTCGCGGCGCATGTTACGCGTCTACCATCTCGGCCATGTCCGCCCAGCCTCTCCACGCCACCGCCGTCCCCGTCAACGCCTACCCGAAGCTGCTCGCGCCGCTCGATCTCGGGTTCACGACGCTGCGCAATCGCACGATCATGGGCAGCATGCACACCGGCCTGGAGGACGCCGCGCGCGACTTCCCGCGCATGGCCGCCTTCTACGCGGAGCGGGCGCGGCACGGCGCCGGGCTGATCGTCACCGGCGGCTTCGCGCCCAACTTCGAGGGCTGGGTCAAGCCGTTCGCCGGCACCTTGTGGACACGCAGCGGCGCGCGCCGCCACAAGCAGGTCGCCGACGCGGTGCATGCCGAGGGCGGCAAGATCGCGCTGCAGATCCTGCACACCGGCCGCTACGGCTACTCGCCGCTGTGCGTCGCCCCGAGCCGGCTGCAGAGCCCGATCTCGCCGTTCACGCCGCGCGCGTTGACGGCGGGCGGCATCGAGCGCCAGATCAAGGCCTTCGTGCGCTGCGCCGTGCTCGCGCGCGAGGCGGGCTACGACGGCGTCGAGGTGATGGGCAGCGAGGGCTACCTGATCAACCAGTTCCTCGTGCGCCACACCAACAAGCGCACCGACGAGTGGGGCGGCGCGTACGAGAACCGGATGCGTTTCGCGGTCGAGGTGGTGCGCCGCGTGCGCGAGGCGGTCGGGCCGGACTTCATCCTGATCTACCGCATCTCGATGATCGACCTGATCCCCGACGGCAGCAACTGGGACGAGGTCGTGCAGCTGGCGAAGGCCGTGACGGCCGCGGGCGCGACCATCCTCAACACCGGCATCGGCTGGCACGAGGCGCGCATCCCGACCATCGTCACCAGCGTGCCGCGCGCCGCGTTCGGCTGGGTCACCGGCAAGATGCGCGCGGAGCTGCGCGCCGCCGGCCTGACGATCCCGCTCGTCACCAGCAACCGCATCAACACGCCCGAGGTCGCGGAAGGCCTGCTCGCGCCGTCGATCGACCAGTTCGGCCAGGCGGACCTCGTCTCGCTGGCACGCCCCTTCCTCGCCGACGCGGCGTTCGTCGCCAAGGCCGCCGCCGGCCGGGCCGACGAGATCAACACCTGCATCGCCTGCAACCAGGCCTGCCTCGACCACACCTTCAGCAACAAGCAGGCGACCTGCCTCGTGAATCCGCGCGCGGGCTTCGAGACCGAGCTCAGGATCGAGCCGGCGGCCGCGCCGAAGCGTGTCGCGGTCGTCGGCGCCGGTCCGGCGGGGCTCGCCGCGGCGACGACGCTGGCCGAGCGCGGCCACCGCGTGGTGCTGTTCGACGGCGCCGAGCGCATCGGCGGCCAGTTCAACATGGCCAAGCGGGTGCCGGGCAAGGAGGAGTTCAGCGAGACGCTGCGCTACTTCGCGCGCCGCATCGAGCTGCTGCCGACGCTGGAGCTGCGGCTGAACACGCGCGTCGACGCGGCGGCGCTGGTCGCCGGCCGGTTCGACGAGGTCGTGCTCGCCACCGGCGTCGTGCCGCGCGACCCGCGCATCCCGGGCCAGGATCACCCGAAGGTGCTGAGCTACATCGACGTGCTGCTGCATCGCAAGCCGGTCGGCGAGCGCGTGGCGATCGTCGGCGCGGGCGGCATCGGGTTCGACGTCGCCGAATACCTCGTCACCGGCGCCGACCGCGGCGAGCCGTCGCCGACGCTGCACCTGGACGAATGGCAGCGCGAATGGGGCGTCGGCGATCCCGCGCGGACGCCCGGCGGGCTGGAGCGGCCGCAGCCGTCGGCGCCCGTGCGCCAGGTGACGCTGCTGCAGCGCAAGCCGGGCAAGCACGGCGCCGGGCTGGGCAAGACCTCGGGCTGGGTGCACCGCGCGACGCTGAAGATGAAGAACGTCGAGATGCTGGGCGGCGTGAACTACGAGCGCGTGACCGACGACGGCCTGTTCGTCACCTTCGGCCCGGAGCGCAAGGAC
>JASLEM010000357.1 GCA_030151165.1 Burkholderiaceae bacterium | reverse complement strand
GCCGTCGAACAGCACCACGAGCTGACGGACGGCACGGGGTATCCGAAGCGCCTCACCGACGTCGCCGAGATCGCGCAGGCGCTGCACTACGCCGACGTCTTCAACGCGAAGCTGAGCGCGCGCTCGTCGCGCGCCGCGCTGCCGGCCAACCAGGCGGCGCGCGAGATCTTCACCGGCAGCGCCGGCCACCCGCTCGCCGCGGCGCTGATCAAGGAGTTCGGCCTCTACCCGCCGGGCTGCTTCGTGCGCCTGGTGTCCGGCGAGACCGCGATCGTCATCCACCGCGGGCCGACCGTGAACACGCCCATCGTCGCCTGCCTCACCAACCGCAACGGCGACTCGCTGCCTCGCCACGCGCGCCGCGACACGTCGCAGAAGGACTCCGCGATCGTCGCGCTGGTGCCGGACGCGGACGTGATGGTGCGGGTGCCGTGGGAGACGCTCTACGCGGACGATTGACCGGGCCGTGCGCGTGCCGTACGCGCTTGGCCCGGCGCCGGCCTGCGCCGGGGTCGTGGCTCAGCGCGCGCCGACCGCCCGCTCCAGCGCGGCGATCCCGTCGTCCCACGCGACGGCCATGCCCTCCAGCATCGGCGCCAGGTCGACGGGCTTGGTCGACGACACCGCCCGTGCGAGCTTGAGGATCAGCGTCTTCGCGTCGCGCGCGATGGCATCGAAGCGGCCCATCGCGACGTGCAGCGGCGAGCCCTCCGGCGCGCCGTGCCACGCGAGGCCGCGGGCGGCGAAGTCGAAGGCGGCGCCGAGCTGGCGCACGGTGCCGAAGGCCCACTGGTGGTAATACCCCAGGCCGTAGTCGCGCAGCAGCGGCAGGTCGTCCTCGAGGCGCCGCGCGAAGCGACGGATCGGGTTGGTCTCCGGGCGGAACGCGAGGTGGTTGGCGAGGTGGTGCAGCGCGAGGGTCTGCAGTTCGTCGGTGGAGCGCAGCACGCGACGGGTCGTGCGGATGAACTCGGCGTACAGCGGCAGCTTGCCCTCGTCGAGCGCGACGGTCGCGGCGCCGAGCTCGGCGATGCGCGAGCCGCGCCAGTCGGCGATGGCCTCGAGGTCGGAGATCGCCTCGGGCAGGTCGAGCAGGCGGGTGACGTCCTCGCCGCCGGCCTCGAAGTAGCCGGCGTTGTGCCAGTAGCCGATGCGGCGCGCGTCGAGGTCGACCTCGTTGAGCACGATGGTCGTCTTCGAATGGTTCTGGCGATAGTCGGTGCCGGCGGTGTCGGGCAGCCAGAAGGCGTCGGCCTCGATGCTGAGGAGCCGGCCGGCCGTGAGGTGCTCGATCGCGTGCTCCGCGAGCGGCCGCCAGACGGTGAGCTCCTGCACGTCGACGCCGTACAGCGAACGCAGCTCGTCGTGCGGCGGCTTGAAGAACGTCCACTGGTCGCCCTCGAAGTCGATCGCCACGGTGCACGGCCACAGCGCGTGCGGGTCGAGCTTGAGCGACGACAGCAGCTCGATCCACAGGTCGACGTAGCAGTTCTTCTCGAGCCAGACCGAGTCCGGGCCGTGCAGCGCGTGCGGCGTATAGCCCTTGACGTGCACGCCGGGCAGGGCGTGCGCGTGCTGCAGGTCGTTACCGCCGAGGTCCATGCGCGCGGCCGCCGGGTCGGCCACGACCGCGGCCGCGGGCGGCTCCGCGGGCGCACTCGCGGCGCGGCGCTTCGTCATGCGTCGCCCCACAACTGCGCGCGCACCTCCGCCGGCCACGCGTCGAGGTCGAAGCCGTGCGTCTTGATCAGCGCGAGCGTCACGCGCTCGAGCCCGAAGCCGAGGCAGGCGGTGTGCGCGGTCGTGCCGTCGTGGCGGCGGATGCCGAAGGTCGACGTGAAGTGTTCCTGGTGCCAGTTGAACGAGCAGATGGCGGTCGGCTTGTCGGCCGAGATGACCGGCACGACGATCTCGAACTTCAGCCGCTGGTCGCGCTGGCTGGCGGCCATCATGCGGCCGCTGCGGCCGAAGAACGGGTCGTTGGCGACGTCGCTCGCCGCCGGCAGGCCCAGGCCTTGCAGCAGCGCGAGGCCGCGCTCCAGCCAGGTGTCGCGCCATGCCTGGACGGTGTCGGGCGCGCCGCAGCGGATGAACTCGCGCATGCGGAACGATTGCAGGCGCGTCGGTTCGTCCGACGGCTCGTGGCGATAGCACCAGTTGCGCACGGTGACGAGGCGGCCGCCCTCGGGCAGGAGGCCGCTGAAGACCGGATAGACCGGGTAGCAGGCCGCGGGCAGCAGCATCGTCTCGGTCGGCTCGAGCAGGTGTTCCCAGCGTTCGCCGGCGTCGGCGAGCGCGGCCAGCTCGCGCGCGGCGGCGTCGTTGCCGAAGAAGCTGTGGATGCTGCCGATCAGCTGCGGGAAGTTGCCGAGGTAGCCCATGCGCTCGATCAGCGTGCGCGCCACCAGCGGCGGGAAGTGCAGCGCCTCGGCGCCGTCGCCGGCGGCGTTGCGCATCACGAGCGCGTCGAAGCGGTCGAGGATGTCCTCGAACTTCGCGGTGCGGCCGTCGCCGCCCTTCACGCCGGTCGGGATGATGAAGCCGTGCGCGACGAGGCCGTCGCGAAAGGCCGCGGGATCGAACGGATCGGCGCGATCGAGGGAGTCGGGGGCAGCGGCCACGGTCATTCCTGGTCGTCCTTGAACACGAGCAGCATGTTCGCGCTCTGCGCGGCGATGCGGTCGTTGGAGATCATCAGCGCGGCCGAGAGCGCGTCGCGCAGGTGGCGGCCGAGGCTGAAGGGCGTGTCGTTCTTGTAGCCGAGGATGCCCACGATCTGCAGCGCGCCGTGCACGATCTCGGGCGCGCGCTCGGCGGCGGCGGTCTTGAGGCTGTTGAACTTGAGCGACCAGCCGATCTTGGCGAGCGGGTGCGGCGCGTCGGCCGCGGCGTCCTGGCGCGACGAGCCGACCGCGGTCTGCGGCGCCGGCAGCGCGTCGAACTCGTGGGCGACGGATTGCCAGTGGTGGCGCATCGCCTGCAGCGTGACCGTCAGCTCCGCGAGCCGCAGCGCGGTCGGCGGCGTCGTGCCGGGGTTCTTGCGCGCCTGGCCGCGCACGAAGGTGGCGGCGCGCGCGTGCGCGTCGGCGGCGATGCCGGACCACAGCGCGGCCCACAGCACGTGCGAGTAGGGCACCATCGTCAGCGCCGAGATGTCGGCGTAGTCGACGGGCAGGATCTGCGCGCGGTCGGCCTTCGCGTCGAGCCGGAAGCCGGGGCTGCAGGTGCCGCGCATGCCGAGGGTGTCCCAGCTGCCGACCTGCGCCAGCGTGCAGTCCTCGCGTCGCACCAGCGCCAGCACCTGGTCGCCGGGCGCGGCGTCGGCGTTGCGGCGTGCGGTGACGAGGATCGCGTCGGCGTGCGCGCAGTACGAGCCGGTCGTGGCGTCCTTGCCGAGCGTGAAGCGGCGTGCGTCTTCGGCGTCGGGCTCGATCGCGCAGACGCTGGTGCGCGTCTCGCCGAAGGTGCCGACCTCGGAGGTCATCGACGCCAGCAGCGTCTGTTCGGCCACCATCGTGCGAAGCCACCCCTCGAAGAACGCGCTGCCCGCCGCGTGCCGCACGACGCAGCCGACCTGGATCGTGTGCATCGCCAGCACCATGCCGCTCGACGCGCAGCCCTGCGCGAGCACGAAGCACAGCTGCCCGAGCTCGCCGAGCGTGAGCCCGGCGCCCCCGAAGGCGGCCGGGATGGCGGCGGAGAGCACGCCGGCTTCGCGCAGCGCGCGGACCGTCTCGTGCGGAAAGCGGGCGTCGCGATCGACGTCCGCGGCGACGGGGGCGGCGACATCCTTCGCGATGCGACGGACGTCCTGCAGCAGTCTGGGGAACTCGGGGCTGGGCATTTCGCTACTGTATATGCCGCCGCGCGACGTCCGGCCGGGGTTTGGCTCCAGAATGCCCCCGTGATCGACGACAGCGCCAAATCCTCGGAAAACTCCACGGAAATCCCGCGGCCGAGTTGCGCGTGCGACGACGTGCCCGGTGATTCGACACACTGGATCGCGCCGCACGGCACGCCGCGCGCGGTGCTGCTGCTGCTGCACGGCCTGGACATGACGCCCGCGCAGCTCGCGCCGCTGCTGCAGTCGTTGAAGCTGCCCGCATGGATCGCGCTGCCGGCCGGGCCGGTGGAGCGGCCGGGCGGGCACCGCGCGTGGTGGGAGGTCGACGACGCGGTGCGCGAGGCGCGGCTGCAGGCGGGGCCGTCCGACCTCCACGACAGCCACCCGCCGGGCCGCGACGTCGCCCGCGCGAAGGTGCACGCGGTCGCACGCGAACTGCGCGCCCGCGCGCCCGGCGCGCCGCTGGTGCTCGCCGGCTTCTCGCAGGGCGCGATGCTGGCGCTGGACGTCCTGCTGCAGCCGCCGCCGCTCGCGGCGGACGCGCTGGCGCTGTGGTCGGGGTCGCGGCTGGCGTTCAGCGAGTGGGCGCCGGTGCTGCACCGCGTGAAGGGCATCCCGGTGCACCTGGTGCATGGCCGCTCGGACGCCAACCTCGGCCTCGGCGCCGGCACCGCGCTGCGCGACGCGCTGCTCGCCGAGGGCGCCGCGGTGCGCTGGTCGCCGTTCGACGGCGGCCACGAGATCCCGCTGCAGGCCTGGGTCGGGCTGCGGCGCCTGGTGCGCGAGGTCTCGGGCCTCGCCTGACCGCGTGCGGGCCCGTCCGCGACGGTCGAACCGAAGTGCCTGACACAACGGTCGAGTTGCGCCTATCCCGTGAAATAGGTCGCGAAATTCCGGTGCAGTGTGACGTTTTACGACGTCTCGATCACTTTTGGCGCTTCCGGAAGGCCACCTGTAGCAAATGCCCTAGGTCGCCGAGAGCGCGGCCTTTAAAATTCCCGGACACTTTTTGTAACCATGCCCGTCCCATCTCGCGGCGACCGCGCCGTTCCCGTTTCGACGCTCGACCTCTCGACCTCGTCCCAGACGCGCGTCGGGATCGATCTCGTGCAGGTCGCGGCCATCGAGCGCTCGATCGCCGACTTCGGCGCGCGCTTCACGCACCGCCTGTTCGCCGAGCGCGAGCTGCGCGATTGCACCGTCGCCGGCCGCCTCGACGCCCGCGCGCTGGCGCAGCGCTTCGCGGCGAAGGAGGCGACGATCAAGGCGTTCGACCTGTCGGACGCCGGCGTCGGCTGGTCGCAGATCGAGCTCGTCCCCGATGCCGCGGGCGACGGCGCCGCCGCCCGCATGCGCCTGCACGGCCGCGCCGCTGAATCCGCCGCGCGCTCCGGCTCGTACGAGATCGCAGCGTCGCTGTCGCTGGACGGGGATCTCGCCTGCGCGATCGTCGTGGCCCGCCCCACGCACGGCGCGCGCGCCGCCCATGACTAAACCAGAACTCCAAACCGCTCCATGACCGACGCCACCACGATCGACAGCCGCATCCGCGCCGTGCTCGCCCAGCACGGCCGCCTCGCCCAGGACGCGCAGGCCCTGCCCGATTCCGCCGACCTCTACCAGGCTGGCCTGACCTCGCACGCCAGCGTCAACGTGATGCTGGCGCTCGAGTCGGCGTTCGACGTCGAATTCCCCGACCAGATGCTCACGCGCAGCGTCTTCTCCAGCGTCGCCGCGATCCGCGGCGCGCTGGCCCAGCTGATCCCCGCCTGACCGGCCCCCACCGCCCGTCCACGTCTCCGCTCGTGACTCGCCACCTCTTCGCTCGCCCGCTGCGCCGCGACGTCGCATGACGGCCCGCGCGCGCCCGCCTTCGTCGCGCATCGCCCTCGACGCGCGATGGGAGATCGCGCGCGATGCCGCCGCCGGCGGCTGGCGCGAGATCGGCGTGCCGCGGCCCGTGGCGGCGGTGCTGGCCGAGTCCGGCGAGTGGCACGTCGACGGCCCGGCCCGGCGCTTCGACGCCGAGACATGGTGCTACCGCCTGCGCCTCGACGCCCCGGCCGGCGCGCTCGCCGGCGGCGCGCTGCTGGGCTTCGACGGCCTCGCGACCTGCTGCGAGGTCTCGTTCAACGGCGAACCCGTGCTGAGCACGCGCAACATGTTCCGTGCGCACGTCGTCGAGATCCCGGCCGCGGCGTGGCGCGAGACGGGCAACGAGCTGCTGCTGCGCTTCGACGCGCTCGACACCCACCTCGCGCCGCGCCGCCCGCGCCCGCGCTGGCGCGCGCCGATGGTCGAACACCAGCAGCTGCGCTTCTTGCGCACGACGCTGCTCGGTCGCACGCCGGGCTGGTCGCCCGCGGCCGCGGTCGTGGGGCCGTGGCGCGGCGTCTGGCTGCAGCCGCTCGCGGACGACGCCGCCGTCGCGCCCGAGATCGTCGAGCAACGCACCTCGATCGAAGGCGACACCGGCCTGCTGGGCCTCGCGGTGTGGCTGCCGGGCGGGCCGGCGCTGGTGTCGGCGGTGCTGCGGCTCGTCGACGACGGCGGGGCGTCGGCGGACGCGCGCGAGATCGTCTGGAAACTCGAACGCGGCGCCGACGGTCTCTACCGCGGCGTCGGCTCGGTGCCCGACGTGCAGCGCTGGTGGCCGCACACGCACGGCACGCCGGCGCAGTACGCGCTGGGCCTGCGCGTGCTGCCGCTGCGCGCCACCGCCGCCGGTTCGGCCGGCGCGTTCGACATCGGCCAGGCCTTCGACCGCCCGATGGGCCGCGTCGGCTTCCGCTCGGTCGCGCTCGATCGCGGCGCGGACGGCGAGGGCTTCGGCCTGCGCGTCAACGACGTCGACGTCTTCTGCCGCGGGGTCTGCTGGGTGCCGCTCGACACGCTGCGCCTGCACGCGACGCCCGCGCGCTACCGCGCGATGCTCGCCACGCTGCGCGCGGCCGGCGCGAACATGATCCGCGTCGGCGGGACGATGGTCTACGAGGACGCCGCGTTCTTCGAGGCCTGCGACGAGGCGGGCGTGATGGTGTGGCAGGAGTTCATGTTCGCGAACATGGACTATCCGGCCGACGATCCCGCGTTCGCGGAGGACGTCGCCGCCGAGGCCGCGCAGCAGCTCGCGCTGTGGCAGCGGCACGCGTGCGTCGCGGTGGTGTGCGGCAACTCGGAGGTCGCGCAGCAGGCGGCGATGTGGGGCGCCGACCGCGAGGCCTGGGCGCCGCCGTTGTTCCACGAGACGCTGCCCGCGCTCGTGGCACGCGCGCAGCCCGGCGTGCCGTACTGGCCGTCGAGCGCCTCGGGCGGCGCGTTCCCGTTCCAGCCGTCGGCGGGCACGACCTCGTACTACGGCGTCGGCGCCTACCTGCGCCCGTTGGACGACGCGCGCCACTCGGGCCTGCGCTTCGCCACCGAATGCCTGGCGTTCGCGCAGGTGCCCGACGACGCCGCGCTCGCCCGCCTCGCGGCGCTGCAGCGCGACGTGCCGGTGCGCTCGCACCAGCCGCTGTGGAAGGAGCGCGTCCCGCGCGACCTCGGCGCCGGCTGGGACTTCGACGACGTCCGCGACCACTACCTCGCCACGCAGTTCGGCGTCTCCGCCGACGACGCGCGGCGCGGCGACCTGCCCACGTACTGGGCACTCTCGCGCGCCGCCGCCGGCGAAGCGATGAGCGCCGCGTTCACGCAATGGCGCAGCCCGGCGAGCACGTGTCGCGGCGCGTTGACGTGGTTCCTGCGCGACCTGCGCGTCGGCGCCGGCTGGGGCGTGCTGGACGACGAGGGCCACGCGAAGGCCGCGTTCCATGCGCTGCGGCGCGTCTGGCAGCCGGTGCACGTCGGCCTCGTCGACGACGGCCAGAACGGCGTGTTCGCGCAGGTCGTCAACGAGGCGCCCGAGGTGCTCGACGCCACGCTGTCGATCACGTTCCTGCAACGCGGCGAGGTGCCGGTCGGCCGCGTCGAGCGGCCTCTCGCGATCGCGGCGCACGGCGCGTGGCGCGAATCGGTGCTGGCGCACGCGCACGGCTTCCTCGACCTCAACGGCGCCTACCGCTTCGGGCCGGCCGCGGCGGACACGATCGTCGCGACGCTGCGCGACGCCGGCGGCGCGATCCGCGCGGAGACCGTGCACTTCGTGCGCGCCGTCGGTGTCGCGGCGCCGCTGGCGCGCACCGACCTCGGCCTGCAGGGCGAGGCCCGCCGCGTCGGCGACGCCGCGGGCACCGTGCGCGTGACGCTGCGCACGCGCGCCGCCGCGCGCGGCGTGCACTTCGAGGCGCCGGGCTGGCGCTGCAGCGACGAGTACTTCGCGCTCGCGCCGGGCGCCGAGGCCGTCGTCGACTTCACGCCGGTCGCCGGGTCGCCTGCCTGGTATGCCCGCGCGAACGCGATCAACGCGCTCGGCGCGACGCCGATCGCGCTCGGGGAGTCCGCCGCGTGAGCGCGTCGACGAACCGCCTGCCGCCACCGCGCCCGCTGCTGCTGGCCGCGCGCGGCCACGCCTGCGTCGCGTGGTGGCACGCGCCGCGCGAGGCGTCGGACGACGCCGCGCCGGCCTTGCCGAGCGGCTGGCTCGCCGGCGGTGCGTTGCCGTTGGCGGTCGTGCTCGCGAGTTCATGGGGCGAGGAGGACATCTCCGGCTACGACGGCCAGCGCGCGCTCGCCATCGCGCTCGCGGAAGCCGGCCTCGGCACGCTGCGCTTCGAGTGGCCCGACACCGGCGACTCGTCGGCCGCGACGGGCGACGCGAGCGTCGACGACCTGCTCGCCGCGTTCGATGCCGCCGCGACGCGCGCGCTCGCGCTGTCGGGCGGGCGCCGACTGGCCTTCGTCGGCTTGCGGCTGGGCGCGCTGCTGGCCGCGCACGCGGCGGCCGCGCGCGACGACGTCGACGCCTTCGTCGGCCTGCTGCCGGTGGCCAGCGGCCGCGCGTTCGTGCGCGAGCAACGCATGCTCGGCGCGCGGCTGGGGCGCCCGGCCGCGGCGGGCGACGCCGCCCACGCCACGACGACGCAGGTGATGCTGGGCGGCTTCGAGGTGCCCGCCGCGCAGGCCGACGCGATCGCCGCGTTGAAGTGGCCGGAGACGACGTGCCGCATCGCCGACGCGCTGCTGCTGTCGCCGCCCGACATGCCGCACCAGCCCGCGGCCGACGCGCTCGCCCGCATGGGCGCGCGGGTCGACGAGTGGCGCCACCACGATCTCTCGAACACGCTCGCCATCGCGCACGACGCCGACCTCGCGCCCGCCGCGGTGGCCGAGGTCGTGCGCTGGCTGCAGGAGCGCGCGGGCGATGTCGTGCGCCCGCATGGCGGCGCGGGCGAAGGAGCCCTGCCGACGCCGACGGCCGCCGACGACGCGCCGTGGCTGCAGGCCTTCGCCGCGGGCGTGGCGGTGCGCGAGCGGCTCGTGCGCATCGGCACGGACGAGGTCTCGAACGCGCCGATCCTGGCCGCGGTGCTGGCCGAGCGCGCCGAGCCCATCGAGAGTGCGCCGGGCGGCCTGCGGCGCGGCGTGATCCTGCTGTCGTCCGGCCGCGAGCGTCGCGTCGGTCCGCATCGCCTGTGGGTGCCGTTCGCGCGCCAGCGCGCGGCGCGCGGCGACGTGGTGCTGCGGCTGGACATCGCCGGCGTCGGCGACAGCGCCGCGCGTGCGCAGCCCGACCTGCACGGCACGCCCGAGCTGTACGACGCGCGCTGCGTCGACGACGTCGCGCGCGCCGTGGCCTTCCTGCGCCGCGAGCACGGCGTCGGGCCGTGCACCGTGATGGGCGTGTGCTCCGGCGCGCACCACGCGTGGCGCGTCGCGGTGGAGGGCGTCGACGTGCAGCAGGTCGTCGCGATCAATCCACTCGTCTTCCACTGGCGCCGGGGCGCGTCGCTCGATCCGCGCAAGAACGCGTTCGGCCAGATCGACATCGCCGCCAACGCCGGCCGCTCGATGCTCGATCCGGCGCGCTGGTGGAAGCTGCTGACCGGGCGCGCGAACGTCGGCGTGATCACCGGCGCGCTCGCGGCGCGCGCGCGTCACGCGCTGCGCCTGCGCGTCCGCGAGCTCGCGCGGCTGGCGCGCTGGCGGCTGCGGGACGATCTCGCCGCGGAGCTTGCACGAGCCTGTGCGCGTGGCGTCGAGATCGACTTCGTGTTCTCGCGCCACGAGCCGGGCCTCACGCTGCTGCGCGAGGAGTCCGGCCGGCTCGGGATGAGGCTTCGGCGCGACAGATTGGTCAACGTGTGCGAAGTCGAGCACGCCGACCACACGTTCGCGGGGACGCTGGGGCGGGCCGGGCTATACGCTCGACTCGATACCGTGCTCCTGCCTGCGCCTTCCATGAATCCAGCTCCGTCCGTTCCCTTGTCGCGCCACGCCGCGACCGCGCAGCCATGACCGCGGCCACCGAGCAGAAGTCGATCGCGATCATGGGCATCCGCGGGGTGCCGGCCGCGCATGGCGGCTTCGAGACCTTCGCGGCGCAGCTCGCGCCGTACCTCGTCGAGCATGGCTGGAACGTCACGGTCTACTGCGAGGAGCCGCGGCGCGTGAAGCCGTACGAGAGCGAGTGGCGCGGCGTGCGGCGCGTGCACATCGGCTTCGGGCCGGACCGCGCGCTGAACAGCATCAAGTTCGACTGGGCCTGCATCCGCCACGCGCTGCGCGAGAAGAAGCGGCCGCCGCTGGTGCTCACGCTCGGCTACAACACGGCGATCTTCGGCCTGCGCCTGCGCGCGGCGGGCATCACGCACGCGATCAACATGGACGGCATCGAGTGGGCGCGCAGCAAGTGGGGCCCGGTCGCGAAGGCGTGGCTGTACCTCAACGACTGGAGCGGCTGCCTCGGCGCGTCGCACCTGCTGGCCGACCACCCCGAGATCGCGCGCC
This sequence comes from Burkholderiaceae bacterium, assembly GCA_030151165.1. Next base: position 858 of record JASLEM010000357.1, on the reverse strand, counting down.
ACCTCGAGACGCGCGTCGACGCCGACCGCATCAGCATGATCCCGTACGGCACGGAGATCGTCGAAGGCGCCGACCCGCTGCCGCTGGCCGCGCTGGGCCTCGAGCCGCGCCGGTTCGTCACGCTGATCGCGCGGCCCGAGCCCGAGAACTCGGTGCTCGAGATCGTGCGCGCGTTCAGCTCGAAGCCGCGCGACTGCAAGCTGGTCGTGCTGGGCCGCTACCGGCCCGACATCAGCGCGTACCACGCCGACGTGCTGCGCGCGGCCAGCGCGGACGTCGTCTTCCCGGGCGCGATCTACGACGCCCCGGTGCTCGCCGCGCTGCGCCAGCACGGCCTGGCCTACATGCACGGCCACCGCGTCGGCGGCACCAATCCGTCGCTGCTCGAGGCGATGGGCGCGGGCAACGCCGTGATCGCGCACGACAACCGCTTCAACCGCTGGGTCGCGGGCGAGGGCGCGCTGTACTTCTCGGACACCGCGAGCTGCATCACGGCGATCGACCGCGCGCTCGCCGACCCGGCGCTGTGCGGGGCGATGGGGCTGGCCAATCGTCAGGCGGCCGCCACGCGGTTCAGCTGGCCGTTGGTGTTGTCGCAATACGAGATGACAATGGCGGCCTTGCACGCCCGCGCGACGGGCCAGGCAGACGCCCCCGCGCCACCGCTGGCCGGGCAGAAGGAAGCGATCACCGAGATGGATCCGACATGATTCTGGACGCACGCAGCAGGCGACCGGGCCCGGCGGGCGCCGGCGCCTTCGTGCTTCGCGCGGCCCGACGGGCCGCGTTGCATGTTGGCGACCGCGCGGCGTCGGCGGCGCAGGCGCTGCTCGCCGCCGCGAGCGCGCTCGCGGCGGC
>JASLEM010000345.1 GCA_030151165.1 Burkholderiaceae bacterium | reverse complement strand
TGTCGGCGCCGAGGCCGCACGCCGGCGCGCCGACGAGCCACGCGAGCGGCGCGAGCAGCGCGGTGAGCGGCGCGAGCCGCGGCCGCCACCACAGGCGCTGGAGCGTGCGCGAGAAGGCCGCGAACATCACGAGGCGATCATCAGGAGCCGGGGCGGGCGGCGCGACGACGCGCGCCGGGCGCGGTCGTCACGGCGGCGGCCGGCGTTATTGCCCGCCGGCGGCAGCGCCGGTGCCGGCCTGCGCGGCGAAGGTCATGCGCGACATGCCCGCGCGGCGCGCGGCGTCGAGCACGTTGACGACCGCCTGGTGGGTCGACATCGCGTCCGCCGAGATGATCAGGAACGGATCCTTGCGCGTCGAGGCCGCGGCCTGCAGCGCGGCGGTCAGCGCGTCGACGTTGCGGCCTTCGACGGGCTGGTGGTCGATCGTGTAGCGGCCGTCCGAGGACACCGAGACGATGATTTCCGCCGGGCGGTCGCGCGATGCATCGGCGTCCGCGCTCGGCAGCGTCACCTGCAGCTCGGTGAACTTCGAGTAGGTCGTCGACAGCATCAGGAAGATCAGGATCACCAGCAGCACGTCGATGAACGGGATGAGGTTGATCTCCGGATCTTCCGGGCGGGGCTTGCGGAAGTTCATTTCTGGCCCGGGTTGCGTCCGTTGAGGCGCACCAGCTGCGTCAGCAGTTGCTCGGACGATTGCTCCAGCGTGTGCAGGTAGTCGTCGACGCGGCCGCGGAAGTAGCGGTAGAACATCAGCGACGGGATCGCGACCAGCAGGCCGGCGGCCGTGTTGTACAGCGCCGTCGAGATGCCGTGCGCGAGCTCGGCAGGGTTCGTGTTGCCGACGGACGCGCCTTGCGAGCCGAAGATCTCGATCATGCCGATGACGGTGCCGAACAGGCCCAGCAGCGGCGCGGCGGCGGCGATCGTGCCGAGGGTGTTGAGGTAGCGGTCGAGCTTGTGCGCGGCGTCGCGGCCGGCGCCTTCGAACACCTGGCGCAGCGCGGTCTCGCCGGCGCGCGGGTCGACGGCCAGCAGCTTGAGGCCGGCGGCGAGCACATAGCCGAGCAGCGAGTTGTCCTGCAGTTTCGCGACGACGTCCGCGGCCGGCAGGCCGTTGCGGGTGACGGCGATGACCTCGCCGAGCAGGTAGCCCGGGGCGACGCGGACCTGGCGCAGCGCGGTGAAACGTTCGACGATCACCGCCAGCGCGATGATGGAGCAGAGGATCAGCGGGTAGATCGGCCAGCCGGCCTCTTGTAGGATCTTGAACAAATTCAACCCTTTCGGACATTGCGGGAGCGCCGGCGGAGCGTCGTCCCGCGCCGGCTGCCACGCGCAGCGGGTGCTGCGGCGCAGCGCGGATTATGGCGCGAGCGCCGCGAGTTTCAGCGACGCTCGCGTGTGCGTTTGTTGCCGTCGCGTCGATCCACACGATCTGTGGAAAACTTTGTGGGTAACTTGGCTCGAACGGCCCGAAACCCGCGATTTCTGGTGCTTTGGATTGGGTTGCCTAAAAAATAGGCATCTAAAACTTGTTGAAAATCAATAACTTGCGTGATAGTGACAGGCACGTGACGCCAATTCGAAGCGCGGCGAGCCGTCCTGAAAATTGTGGAGTACTAGGGTTTGTCCCGTCGATTTATGCTAGCAAGGCGTGTTCATGGCTGACCTGCTGAACGTGCCGGGTTTCGGAAATACCGGCCCGGGTAACCCAGGCCCGGCGGGCCGGGGCGGGGCGCGCGTGCCGGCCGGGCCGACGGCCTGGAGCGTCTCCGCGTTGCTGCTGGCCGCGGGCGACGCGCTCGCCGCGCGCTTCGGCGCGGTCACCGTGCGCGGCGAGCTGAGCGGCTCGATGCGCGCGAGCAGCGGCCACTGCTACTTCACGCTGAAGGACGCCTCGGGCGGCACCGGCGCGCTGCGCTGCGCGATGTTCAAGCGCGCGGCGGCGCTCTCCAACGTGCCGCTGCAGGACGGGCTGCAGGTCGAGCTGCGCGGACGCCTGGCCGTCTACGAGGCGCGCGGCGAGCTGCAGATGGTGGTCGAGTCGATGCAGCGGCTCGGCGCCGGCCAGCTGTACGAGGAGTTCCTCCGGCTGCGCGCGCGGCTGTCGGCCGAAGGCCTGTTCGACGCCGACCGCAAGCGCGCGCTGCCGCCGTTCGTGCGCAGCGTGGGCGTGGTGACGTCCACCGCCGGCGCGGCGCTGCACGACGTCGTCGCGACGCTCGCGCGCCGCGCGCCGCACGTGCAGGTCATCGTCTACCCGAGCCTCGTGCAGGGCGCCGACGCGCCGGCCGCCCTGGTCGCGGCGCTGGCGCAGGTCGAGCGGCGCGACGAGGTCGACGTCGTGCTGGTCTGCCGCGGCGGCGGCTCGCTGGAAGACCTGTGGGCGTTCAACGACGAGCGCGTCGTGCGTGCGCTCGGCGCGATGTCGCGGCCGGTCGTGAGCGGCGTCGGCCACGAGACCGACGTGACGCTGGCCGACCTCGTCGCCGACCTGCGCGCGGCCACGCCGACGGCCGCGGCGGAGTCCGTCGCCGTCGAACGCGCGGTCGTGCTGGAGGCCTTGTCGAGCGCGGCGCAGCGGCTGCGCGCGCGCGTCGAGCATCGACTGCATGCCCACGCGCAGCGCCTGGACACCGCCGCCGCGCGCCTCGCCCGCCCCGCGCAGGCGCTCGGCGCGTGGCGCCAGCGCATCCAGCGCCTCGAGGCGCG
>JASLEM010000292.1 GCA_030151165.1 Burkholderiaceae bacterium | reverse complement strand
CCGTACCTGAACCGCCGGCAAGGCAAAGAGCCGGTCGAGTACCCCAGCGAGGCGCTGAAAGAGGCGCTCGGCAGAACGCTCGGTGTGCCCGTGTTCCAGGAACAGGTCATGCAGGTGGCCATCCTGGCCGCAGGGTTCACGCCTGGCGAGGCTGACCAGCTGCGTCGGTCGATGGCCGCCTGGAAGCGCAAAGGCGGCCTGGACAAGTACTACGGCCGCATCGTCGACGGCATGACCGAGCGCGGCTACACGAAGGAATTTGCAGAGTCCATCTTCCAGCAAATTCATGGGTTCTCCGAGTACGGCTTCCCGGAGAGCCATGCAGCAAGCTTCGCCCTCCTCGTCTACGCGTCCTGCTACATCAAGTGTCACTTCCCGGGCGAGTTCCTGGCGGCGATGCTCAACTCTCAACCTTTGGGCTTCTACAGCCCCTCGCAGCTGGTACAGGACGCAGCCAGGCATGGCGTCGAGGTGCGCCGAGTCGACGTGATGCATAGCGCGTGGGACTGCGCGCTGGAAGGCCTGCCCCACCCTCCGGCTGTTCGGCTCGGGCTGCGCTTGGTCGTTGGATTCAAGCAGACGTCTGCGGAGCGCATCGTGGAGGCTCGAGCTGAAGCTCCGTTCGAGAGCGCTGAAGATTTGGCCAGGCGCGCAGGTCTAGACTTGCCGGAGATGAAGCTGCTCGCCGCGGCAGACGCCTTGATGTCTCTGAGTGGGCATCGTCGCCAGCAGGTGTGGGACGCCGCTGCGCTGCGGTCGACACCGAAGCTGCTTCGCGACGCCCCTGTGAACGAGGACATCCTCGAGCTGCCCGAGGCGCCCGAAGGTGAGGAGGTCGTGTGGGACTATTCGTCCACCGGTCTGACCCTACGTAGCCACCCGCTCGCCCTGCTCCGGCCTAAGCTGACTGAACTGCGGTTCAAGACTGCGGCGGAACTGTCTGACTACCCGAACGGTCGCATTGCTCACGCGTGCGGCATCGTGACGCTTCGGCAGCAGCCCGACACCGCCAAAGGAATCATCTTCGTGAGCCTCGAAGATGAGACCGGCACGGTGCAGGTCATTGTGCGCAAGGCCATCCGCGAGCATCAGCGGGATGCGTTGCTCAAGTCACGGCTCATGGGCGTACACGGTACTTGGCAGCGGGAGGGTGACGTGATGATTTTGGTCGCCGGCCGCATCGATGACCTGACGCCGATGTTGGGTCGACTGAGCACCGAGTCGAGGGACTTTCACTGAGCCTTGTGTGGGCCTCGCGCAGGCCTGCTAAGAGGCCTGCGCGACCGCTTCAGGTCGCTCGAGCTTGCTCATGCGGAAGGTTGAGCAGTACGCGCGACGTGCCAGTAGCGTCAGGAGCGCCCGTCATTCACGGCGCTCATCTTGAACGCATTGAAAGCACCTCGCATCACGATGTTTACGGGAGCCCCTTGCTGGGCGCACCAATCGGCCAATTCTTGTGGGTCAAGCCGCACTTCCAATACAGGGATTCCCGTCGCCTTCGCCTGCCCGAGCATATTGCGATATCGCTTGAGCCACTCGGCATAGCTTACCGGGAAGGCTTCGGGGTCGGAAACGACTTGCCGAAATCGCGGGTAGTCGGCTTCTTCGACGAAGCCGATGACGTTGTACGTAGGGGTCATTCAGGGGTCCTTTGCAGTGCCTTGTTAGCGACGCGCGCTCGCGCGCCAGCCGCCCACGAAGGTGGGGGTACCTTGCATAGGACTCGCCACTTAAATGCTGCGGTACACTTACCCTAAGGGTGGCAGCCCTGCCGTTCGCGCCTTCTCCAAGGCATGGCGAATCTGCTCGAAGACCTTCCGACACTCGTGGTTCAACCCCATCCGGTGCCGGCGTAACGCGAACCACGCCTCTGACGTGCCCCGGTGATGGAGTAGCCATGACTTCTTCCCATTCCGACCCCCTGTTCGCGCTCAAAGGCGAAGCTCGCCGCATGCGCAGCGAGGCTCAAGCCCAAGGGCAGGAACTCACCCACTCGGCAGCGCTCGAGCACGTGGCACGACGCAAGGGCTTCCGCAGCTGGAACGCCCTGAGCGCCCACGTCGCCGAGGGCGGCGCTCTCAACCCCGTCACGCAGGCGTTCTGCTGGGAGAAGCTCAGTGCGCCGCTCGCCAAGTTGCCCATGCGAATCGTTCAGGCAGCTCAGCGGACGAGGCACAAGAACATCACCGAAGTCATGCGCTGGGCGCGTCAGCTGGAGCTCATCGCGACCAAGGTAGGCGAGGAAGACCGCGCAGAGATGGTCGACGTCATCGGCGACCGTGTGCCATACGTCTTGGAGCAAAGCCGTTCTCGCTGGCCCGACGGCATGTTTCACCTGTGCGACCGCGGCTACACCGAGTTCAAGGGCTTCGCCCTCACGCAGGAGCAGGTGGATGCCCTCGGCCTCGAGGCCTGGAACGACACCTATGGCAGCCACGACGGCGGCGACACATTCACCATCATCGGCGACGACTGGCGGCACACGAGCAAGGCGGACATGCTGCAGCGCATGGCTCGCCTGCTCGCGACCATGGCGCTGGAGGCCGACAACACGTTCCACGCCGAAACCGCCGTTGCAGGGCTCTCCCACGTCGTCCCGGAGAACTGACCCGTGTGCAACCTGTACCACGTCGTCCCGGAGAACACCCTTGACAGCTACATCCGCCGCCACTTGGGCAAGGTGAAGCTCCCTGACTCCTACCCGCCACCCAAGCTTGCCGTGGGTCCGTTTGACACCGGCATGTTCATGGTCGCTGACGATGACGGCGGCCTTGTCGGTCGCCTTGGGCAGTGGGGAATGATTCGCCCGGGCCAGCGCGAGCGCATCGAGTACAAGGAGCGCCCTTCGAAGAAGCCCGGCGGCAAGCCCGTTCGCGAGCCGATGCTCAAGAACAACGCCCGGGTCGAGACGGTTGCCACCTCGCCGGCGTTCCGCGACTCTTGGAAGCAGGGTCGCCGCTGCCTCATCCCTGCCCTCTGGCTGCAGGAACCAAATTGGCAAACGGGCAAGTGCACTTGGTGGCAGTTGAAGCGCGCCGATGCAGGGTGCTGGATGATTGCTGGTATCTGGTCGGAGTGGACGGACCCTGAGACTGGAGAACTTGTGCCGAACTACGCGATGCTCACCTTCAACGTCAACTCGCACCCGTTGCTCAGTCGGTTGCACAAGCCCGAGAGGCACCGGGTTACCGGAGAAGCCCTGCCGTTCGAGGAACAGGACAAGCGAGGAGAGGCACACATCGAGCCACAGGACTGGATGACGTGGCTAAAAGGAGGAACGGACGACACCCATGGCCTGCTCGTACCTCCTCCGGTCGAGTTCTACGACCAAAGCGACGCCATCGAGATGGACCGGCTCCTGGAAGTCGGCCTATAAGCAGGGCGACAACCTTCAGCTTCGGCGAGGAACTTGAGGTCCTTCGGCGGAAGCCAAGTCCCTAGGGGGACGTTGCGTGTTGTTCGCCGCCTAACCTCAAAGCTTCACTTTGTCTCGCCACGCCGCAATCACCGCCTTGGCCCCGAGTTGTGCGTCCTGCAGGGCTTCGCCTGCGGTATCCCGCAGAGCTAGGCACTCTTCCTCTACTCGCGACGGGCCGTCGCCCAAAAGGACTGCGATGACCCCCACCTGCCACCTTTCGACCTGGCGGGTCGAAACGAATGCCGTCAAGTCGGGCGAGACGTAGAGGTTGGTCACTGGGGGCTCCTTGAGCCAGGGTTCGCATATCTTGACCCCATACCGATTCAATTGCAACGAGGTGGCGGGGTCAGGTGTTCTGCTCAGCGGTTACGACTGGGCGACCCCCGTGAGAAAGAACTACGCTTGCCACTCGCCGCGTTAGTATTGCGCAGATTCTCTAGTTCGGCTTTTCAGTGCCGTCTACACTCGCCCAGTCCAAACGCCGCGAATGAGCCTTGGGCTGCGCCTGCGGTTTTGTCGCACGGCCGATTCGCAAAATCGACAAGGCATGAGAACGCTTCGATACCACGCTACCGAATTGCACATACCGCCCTTTCTTGAGGCCTACTCTGGCCGTGAACGGGTAGGTGCCACGCTTCAATGCCTTATCCAATGGCCCGCAGTTTTCACCGCTGCAGCGATGAAGCGCACGGTGGGTTCGTCCATGAGTGAGGTTCTGGGGCTCTCGCCGAGTCATGTGGCCAACGGCGGTCTTGCAACGCTGAAGCCGAAAAAGCAGGAGCAGGCGCTCTCACATGCACTTGCCTACGGTAAGGCGCACGCGGTCAAGAATGGCTGGTCAGCGGAGGCCTTCCAACGGACTCAGGACACCCTTCCGCGACTGGCGAATGGCTTCGGTGCCCCTCTGGCATCGTGGCTGCACTACATCCAGAACCCTGATGTGATGCCGCTTCCGTTGAGCATCGCCTTCGCGCTCGAAATCGACGAGTTGCTTGATGTCCTGCAGGACGCCGTTCGCGAAGACGACCCGACTGCGTTTCGTGACGCCGTGCTCGAGGCGGTCATCGAGGATGTCACGGAAAACCCGGACGATGCCGACCCCGCCATGGTCGTTGCGTGGGCCAGTACAGAGAGTTGGGACGACATCACGGACCACTTCGTGGCGCTCACCCAGGTCTTGATGGTGAGCTTGTTCGCGGCTATCGACGCCGAGTGGGGCGCTCGATATTTTCGGGGCTTCGAGCCCGCGCCGGTTTTCCTGTTGGTTGCTCCCCGTCTCAACCACTGGGTTCTTCCTGAGGACAGGTCGACGAAGGGCAAATCGAAAAAGCGCAACACGGTGTCTCGCCCTACCCGCCGTCTGCTCGAACTGACGGTCGCCTTCGCTGAGTACGCTTATCTGGGTTCGTGGCCAGAAGGTCCGCCGGGCCGCGCAAAGGTGGCTGCGGCCGTCGGACTCGAAGACTACGTGGTTGGCAACTTGTTCGACGGAACGCGCAGGATTGGCCTCGCTGAGTTCGAAAGCTGCTGGGAGCGGATGTGCTGGCAGCCGGCATGGCAGGCCCGACGTGTGGGCCAGCTGTTGACGCCTACTATCCTTGTCAACATTGCACTGGGGATGGAATCTGTCCTCGTTGAGACCGGGCCGAAGATGAAGTTCTTGTCGGCGCTACTCCTTGATGAGGCTGACTACCGAGGTCGATGGAACCACTTCCGCACGCGTTGGGCGGCTGAGCTACCCGCGAGCGAGAAGGCCACTGCCGAGCAATGGCCTGACTGGATTCGGTGTCAGACAATCGTGCCCGCGCCGCCACCCCAGTGAAAGCTCAGCGCTTTTTCTGCGGTGCGCGTTGCGCCGCTGAGGCAGGTGCTGAAGACGGGGAACGCGCCGCCTCACGCTTGTCAAAGCGGCTCTGAAGCTCAGCAACGTAGCTGCCCTTGGGCACGCCTCCGTCGTTCTGCTTCGCAATCGCACTCGTCATTCGCGAGAGGGCCTCCTGGGTCAGCGGGGTGACTTTGTGGTCGGCGGCGCGCGGGCTCTCGACGGCCTGAGCCTGCCGCTTAGGTGCCGGCGGCGCAGGTGCCTTGCCGGTCGTAGCGGCGCCCCTCGGCTGGGCGTGGTGAGTAAAACGCTCACCTCCATGAGGCGTGGAGAACGTTCGGTGATTCTGGTGGTTGTTGTGACTCTTGCGTTGCGTGGACATCGCCATCTCCGTTTGGTTAGATGCGGCCGGAGCGCCGGCCGCATTGCTAATGTTCCAAAGCTCGTCGATGGACTTCGTCCGATTTTTCGCAATTTCTTGGCGGTCGCCCGCGAGGGCCCCCGCTCTACTCCAAAGCGGCCAGCCGTTCCGTTACTTCCCGCTTCCCGATGCCGCGCAGCGCTGCGATTGCCGCCAGGTTTTGGGCCCTCGGTTTTGATGTGCCAGCCTCCCAGCTGTACACGCTCTGGCCGGTCGCTCCGACGAGGCGGCCGAAGTCTGCGGCACTCAAACCGAGCCGCTTTCGATTTGCGGCCATTCCAGCGGCCCTGAACCGGAGCTTCGAGTCATCACCCTGCGCCGGCGCGGCTTCGACCTGCTTGCGTGCGAGGCCAGCCTTGCTAGTCTGCTTCTGAGCGCGCTCAAGTTCGGTGACTCGCTTGCGAAGCGCCGCAATTTCCGTTCGTTGGGCAGACACGGTTTTGCGCAGTGCGTCCGTGGCCGTCTTGAGCTCCTTACGAGCCAGACGCGTGACTTCGGCTTTCAGTACGACGGTGAAGTTTGGCATGCATGGATTGTGCACCGTTATCGCCGCGGACTAAACCGGCTTGCTACAGGATGCCTGACAACTTTCTTTCATTTTGAATGAGCACGTTTCTTGACGGCTTGACCGAAGCACTGGAGCGCCATCTGGCCCGACAGAGCCCGGACGACTGGGAGCCTTTAGACCTCCTCAAGCATCTGTGGAAGGCTGTTCTCACTTGGGTCGCATACACCGCCATCGCTCTGCTGGTGGCCTTGTTGACCGCCCTGTCAACCGACGCCGCAGCGCAACCGGGAACGATTCCCGGCCTGGTGAACCAAGTTGTCACATGGATTGGCACGGGTGCAACCTTGATTTCTGCCTTCTGCTTTTTCGGAGCCCTTGTGCACAGCAGCGTCTTCTACCTGATTGCTCGCCGCTACAAGGACAACTGACCACAGCCTCGGTTGCTGTCCAAAGCCGGCGCCTTGCCTTCAGGGCGCTCACTGCAAGGTTCACCCTAAGAGAAGAGCCTACAGCGCTGCCACAAGAAGTGAGCGTTGCGCCGACCGATAGGCGCAGCAAACCCGACACCGGCACCGCTGCGGGTCTGACCCAACAAGCCTAGGCCAAGGCACGCGTAGTCGGCGCCGGCGCGAAGAATCGCGCATCTCGGCCAGCCGAATCCGCACTGACCGCCGCTGGTCAGGCGCGGAGCGCTTCCGAACATGGGCGCGCTTCTCCTCCAGCCACGGTGCGCGCTCCTCAGCGTTGAGTACCGTCCCGAAGTGCCGCGCTTGCCAGGCAAGCACGTCCGCGCGGCAGCGGAACGATGTGCGGCCATAGGCCCGGGCAGCGAGCCGAAGGCGCAGTCGCCCTGCCCGCTCGGACACCGTCCGAAAACTAAGGTTGCGCCACATGCACGACTCCGACTTAGGCCGAACGCCTCATCGCGCGCCCGCCCACGTGCTTTACCTTCACGACAACGGTACCGGACGATGTGAGTTCCCAGACCAACTTGTCTCCAGGACGAATACGAAGCGCATCGCGCACCGTCTTCGGAATAGTCGTCCTGTCGCTGGCCAGGAGGGTCGATTCACAAGGCTCAGGGGAGCCTGGCGTGCGGCGGGGCATTGCTGTCAGCTCTCCCTTGAGGGCATCGAGGCTCCTGAGCAAGCACCGGGGCGCCGAAGCTTTGTCGTCAACGCGCGCTCGATTGTGGGCAGGTCACTGTCCCGTAGACCCGTCTCCTGATTGCAGAAGACGACACGCTTGGCACGGGCATGACGAGAACCGCGCAGCCCTGTGCCGCTTAGGTCGTCATCGAGGATGACGTAGGGCTCACCTTGGTGATGAGCGGCCAGCCAGCGGTCGATAGCGCCAAGGCGCGTCTCCCGCGCGTTCTGCGGGGCTTCCCAGGCCTCGTGGAGCGCCGCCGAGACTTGGTCGAGTCCAGTCCTCGAAAACACGTTTTCCAGGACGTCTCGCAGCATGAACCTCAGCCAGCTTGTCGTGATGATGACGTGCGGGTTCCAGCGCTCCAAAATGGTCGTCAGGGTCGCGACGGCCGGTGGATGGAACAGCTGCTCCCAGATTTCGGGAGGCGGGTTCGGAGCGAGCACGTCGTAGCCGCCCAACGACCCCTCGGGGTTGAGCTTGATGACCTCGTCGAAGTCGAGGAAGACGAGTGGGCGGACTTGCACGCCGATACTGTATGCGCGTACAGTTCTCTTGGCAAGGTCCCGACCAGGGGCCGCTTCGAACAGTTGCCGCCCTGCTCTTCCATGTCCATGCCCGTGCTCCCCGAAGTCATCCGCCGCCTCGATTCGACCAGCCAGGTCGACCTTCCGCTGTCCACGGAGGGCGTACTGAGCTACGTGTGGGAGAGCCGCTTCGGGGAGATGCTTATCGAGGTCGTCGACGGGCAGGTGCGGGTCAACGGAGCGTCTGTCGTATTCGTCCTCCCTGCATCTGCTAGTTGATGCGGATGTAGTAGTACAGAGCGATGTTCTGAGGACGCGTTTCGTTCGGGTCCCCTGGGTCGTTCTCCGTCGTTTCGAGTGGATGGTTCCCGGGATTGGCCGTTAGCCCGTCGCCGTAGGGCCCGTTCCCCGTTGGCACGGTCCAATGCCACTCTCGATACTGGTGACTGTGCTTCTTGAACGCGTCCGCTTGGTAGGTTCCGACCGTCCGCGTTGTATCCGGGTCTCGATGGTTCGGGTCGAGAGGAACGGGTGGCGTATGGTCCATAACGTCCAAACCGCGCACGAACATCCCCCGCAGGTCGGGCACGTAGCTCACCGAAGCAATCTTCTCAAACTGCGAGCCTGGAACAGCCCGTCCGTCCGCTGGCGCCCATTTACTCTTCGACGAAGTCCAGACGTTGCCCGGCGAGTGCTCGTTCGCCGCTGTGGCGACGTAGAACTTGTCGGGCTCAAGGACGGACGAAATGACGGAGCCGATGGGTACTCCACTGCCAACCACAAGTTGCAGGTCGGCAGGAATCGACTCGGATACGACACCTCGGTCGGTCTGGATGAAGAGCAGCAGGTCCTTGCTGGGGTCTCTATCCGCAGTGACGTTGGTCGCGTCAGTCATTGCGGCGCCGTCGCTCAACGTTGTTGACACATGCGCCCCATTTCTCACCTCAAAATGCGATACCACGGGCATCGGGTCGCTGGAAACCTGCTTCGTGTAAGTCACTACGAAATTCGCCCATGTGTCGCCTGAGCTGGACACGACATGGAACCCCGGCGCATTGGTGACCCTTACGAGACAGTCGCTGTAGGCCTTTGCCAGGTCGACGTTGGGAATCGATGAAACCAGGGTCTTCCGGTAGTCGCTGCTTATCGTGAAGCTCGAGGCTGTGGAAATTTGCGACCGAAACCGGCTGACTTCAGCGTCGCTTGCGTTCGCGCCGAGAGACACCGGAACACCTTCGATAGGAACCGTTATGGAGCCGCCCCACTTGTTGTTCTTCAAGTCCTCTTTGAACTGCGACGAGAAAAGGTAGGTTTTGAAGTCTTGGTCGAAGTTGCCCGTATCCGTGAACTTGAAGTTCGAGTACAGCCCTCCTTCGAGCATTCTTTGACAAAGTGCCGCTTGGGCATGTGCGCCGGCAACCAGGGCGCAAAGCAAGGCCGAACCAATGCAGCTTCGCAGCAACTTTGACATGGTGTCCTCCCGTTAGGCGGCGGAACTTTTCAACACGCTCGGCAGCAGGCGTATCCCTAGTTCTAGGAATGCTTGCGAGTAGCTGAACAGCGAGTGCGGGCTCGCGAAGGCTGACCAAAACTGATGAAAAGCGGTACCACCTCCCTCACGGAATGCGGCACCGCTTTATGCGTCGTCTAGGCGCGGCCTCAGCCTCCGAACAGCACCAAAGGGCTTTTCGACGGTCCAACGTCCTGCAGTAGGTTGTTGTAGTCAACGACTGCGGTGTGCGTGAGTGAGTCGCCAGTCTGAGCATTCGGGAACGCAAACAGCCTTGCGCTGTCGATGGCCATGTCCGTCTGTCCAGAGCCGTCCTGCCAGTAGACGTAGTTCACATATAACTGCTCCGAGACTTGCCCACCTGGGAGCGTAATCCCGAACATGTCGTCTCCCGCATAGGTGGTGCTAGCTAACACCTTCTGGGTGTTCACCGACCCGTCGTCATGGAACACCGGCGAGGCTCCACCGTCGGACTGGTACTGCGTCAAGAACGCGTCGATGGCCGGGTCGATGCTGCGCAGTGCCGCTTCGTAGCCTGACGTGGCAACAACACCTGAAGTGAATCCGTACAGGTCTGTCGCAGCAAACTCTCCATTTAGCTGAGCCGATGTCACCGCCGTCCCGTCAGGCAAGACAATCTGGTTGGTGGCATTCGCGAGCCAGTTTGTGAGCCGAATCTCTCCACCCTCGCTGTCATCCACGATGAGGTCATTTCCGTCGTGGGTGGCGGTAAGTTCGTCTTGGCTCAGTGCGGCTCCGAAAACGAATTGACCCTGCGTCACCTTCCCGTCCTCATTGACCGTACCAACCGTGCCACCCATCTGGTCCGTCACTGCCGAATTCGTCACCGTCAGGCGACCAGTACCGTTCTCAGACCAGTCGGCGCGGAACCCGTTGGAGTAGAGGTCGGTACCGGTGCCATCCGGGAGCTCCGTCCGATTGTGCCAAGTGGAACCGTCCGCGGACTGGTCGGTTTCATTCACGGTTCCATCGGGTGAGATATCAGTTTGCGACCAATTGCCATCTACGTCGACATGCCCGTACCCGTGAGTGCCATCAACCGACGTGTAGCTGGAGTCTGAGACGCCATTTGCCTGCGTGGTTGTCCAATTGTCTCCGTAGTTCGCGTTGTACACCTCGGTGGTGAGGGCACCGGCGGTCGAGAACCACTGGTTCACTCGAGTCCCGTCTGCGTAGTTCCAGGTCAGAGTCTCTGACCCGTCGGCGTACTGCGTGAATACGTCTGCCACGTTGGACTGCGTTGGGCAGTTTATTGTGGTGACAATTGGCGCGATGCTCGGGTCGAATGCTCCGAGAGCTTTGACAATTAGATTCCCCCCGTTATCGTCCCAGGCGAAGAGGTCGCCGTTGACAAGTCCCGGCATCCCGGGTGGCAAGGTCGGGGCGAACAGCTGGATGTTGCTGTGCAGGTCAGGGTCGGCTATGAAGGATTCGCCAAGATTGATGGTCGTGTTCCCTGCCGCGTAGACCGTGACCGGCGCCGCGTCGCTGGTGATATCAATCACATCTGTTCCGCCGCCACCGTATACGACTTGGTTGCCGTTACCAGCGATGACTACGTGGTCACCCAGGGGCCCGGTGTAGAACGTGTTGTCACCAGCCCCTCCGATGAGCGTATTGTGCCCGCCGCCGCCATTCAAGACGTTCGTACCGGCGCCTCCGATGAGGGTGTCATCACCGGCGCCACCTTGGAGCGTGACTGAGTTTGTGGACAGCGACTGAAGAACATCGCCTTGGTCGTTTGCCGTGAGGGTCGTGCCATCTGGCGCGTCCGCGCTCAGGACGCCCTTCTCGACGTTGTCTGCAACCGTGAAGCTGAATGACGCGGTCTCAGTGTCGTAGCCGCCGTTCGGGTCCTCCTGAACGTCGTCTCCTGAGTTGACCAGCGTGTAGTTGTCGTCGCCGAGGCCACCGACCATGGTCACAGGTACGGTGGCGTCCTGCGTTTGCATGGAGTCATCGCCGTCGGTGCCGTAAATAAAGCTCCGCACAAGGTCAGTGGGCTCGACGTACAACACGTCGCCATCGGGAATTGAGGCATCTTGGCCATCCTCGCTTGAATCCGAGTCGTCTGAATAAAACACCTCTCCGTCTGGCAAATTCATCTGCTGGCCGTTGTCGCCGTTGGAGAAATACATGGCTGTGTCGGCTGGCAGGCTCGGCAAAAATGTGCTGCTGCATAAAGTTGACGCGAGCCCTCCAAAGCTGCCAACTACTTTGCCGTTCTGATATTTCGATAGAAGGTTTGTCGTCGAATCAAAGACAAACTGCGAGCCCGCCATACCGAACGAAACAGTGAACTTGTTGTAGTCGGTGGCACTAAACGCAACAGTAGCGTTCGCTATGAATGACTTTGGAAAACACGAAGTTAGGCCCAGTTTGTAAAGGCACCACTCCTTTGCGTATGTCGCGGCATAAGACTGATTTGGAGTCGAACCCTCAGGGTAGACGTCTGGGTCGAAGACGTCATTCCCTACAATCTGTCTCACGTATGCAAGCGATTGGGTGCCGGTGTGATTTGCTTCGTAGCTAACGACGGCCGCTTGCTCGGCGGCGGTCAGCCCGGCGACCGCTGCCTGCGAGATTGAGCCTTGCGCACCGGTAGAATCGGGTGTCGTTGCATAGGAGGCAATCGCTTCCTGTAGAACTACACTGGCTTCGTAAATTGCAGTGCCTTCAGTTAAGGCCTGCGCATAGAACGCGAAATGAGCAAATGTGTCCTTCCCGGCAGCAGGAAGCGTTTCGGGGGTCGTCCAGTACGACGCGGGTGAATCGCCGAAAGCATGACCTAACTCATGGGCCAATGTCTCAAGAAGTTCAGCAGGGCTTGTCTTTGATGGGTCTGCGAGATTTATACCCAGGTTAATAACCGGTGGCGTTCCGCTGATGCCACAAGTAGCGCCGTCTGGGTTGGTCGTGTCAATGTGAATCTTGAGCCCGCGCGTTCCGTACTGGTTTGCTAGCCCGATGAGCCTCTGCATCGTGGGCGAGCGATTTATTAGGTCAAGAAACTGGGTGATTGATGTCTGGTTGGAGTAGAATGAAAATAGATTGTCAAAAAATGCGTTGTTGGCGAGAATTGACATGGGGCGCTTATTTCGATTTAGATGTTTCGTAGTAGACGCTGTACAGGCATTCGCCATCTGCGAATGTCAAGACAACCGTCCAGCTGATGCTTGAAGTCTTACCTTGGTATGTGCGTACTGACCGGCTCCAGTCCTGATGCGGCGCTATTGCGACGCTAGCGGGGCGCTCGAAGGCGCTCAGTTGACTCATGATTGGCGCCAGCTCCCGCTCCGATACGCAACCCTTAATGTTTGAGGCGAGTACACCTTCTCCAAACGCAGGCGCGGTGGCGAGGAATGGCCACAATTCGATGTCCGCGCCGCGCAGCTGCGGCAAGTCAGATTTCGTCTGCGGAACAATGGGCCCGGGGCTTGTCGTAAGGTGGAAGCTGCTGCGAAGTGCCGGCTCTCCAAACAGCGGTTTATCAATCACCGACCCGATGATTGACGAGAGGTTGTTGTCTGAAGCCTGCGCTGTAGCAAGTGGCGCTGCGGCTAGCGCAGCAAGTAGAAGGGTTCTCATGAAGTGTCGAAGGTGATGGAATTCCCGTGTGTAGGGACGCCGTGCACATCGGCTAGCCAGGGGCTGTTGGAGTCCGAATCAGCCCACCACCCTCTCCCCGGTTCTTCGCTGCCTCGCTCGCATCTGCTCGTCTTCAAAGAACTCCCACAGCGGTCCGAAGCTGTAGAAGGTGTCGACGTAGTTGAGCCGCCACAACAGGAGGAACCGCTGCCAGCGCCAGTCGAGATTGACTGTTGCACGCTGCCCTTCGGAGACGCCTGTGAGGCTTTCAGGCGCCCATTCGACGTGGACGCAGGAACACCCTGCTCCGAAAGGCGGCCTGACCGTCGGAGGCACAAGAGTGGGCCGACCGTGCTCCCGGCAGTTTGCGCACTGGTCCCGCACATACAAAACTCGCGACTGCAGACTTTCCAGCCACCGAGGCCAGTGCCGCCGGTCGGCACACGCTTCCGCGAGTGCATTGGAGAGCTTCTCAATGCGCGTTGTGGCACGAGAAACAGTGCCGGGTGAGTGCATGGCCTTGTGGGTCAGCGCTTCGCTCAAGCCGCTGGCACGAATCAAATCACCCCACCAATCCGCGCGTGAAGGCTCCTGCAGCTTTGCGAGTTGCTCTGCGGTCAGCGGACGGTAGACCGAATACCTCGCGCAACAAGCCGCGGCCAGGCGCTGCATCGCAAACACGACGGTTCGATGCGCAGCGCCGCCGTTGGGAAGCGGCGTCTTGAAGATGAACGGCTCTCTGTATTCAGACAGCCACCGCGTGATTGGTTCTGGCAGCGGCCGAATCCGCAAGATAAGCTGCTGCAGGAGGTCGGTGGGCAGAAGGAGTGCAGCCTCCGAAGACAGGTAGCGTTTCGCCCATCTTTCCAGCCTGGTTCGCGACGCGGATTGGATTTCGGCTGCAAGGTCGGCCACCTCGTTTACTTGGCCAACACCGTCGAATGAGTGGAACCTGCGTCGGTTGCTCCGCGCTTGCCTGATACGTTGGAAAACCGGCTTCCCTACGTTGAGCCCTGGGTACTCCAGAACGCCACGCACCTCGCGGAAACGACCTACAAGCCACTCCACGCGGTCATCTTGAAGTGTCAGTCCCAAGACCTGAGCGACTGCGACGATGGCGCAGGCCAGCCGCAGGTCGACGTGCATCGCGGGCGCCGCCTCCTGAGTCGCCGCCCAGGCGTCGGCCATGAGAACAGGCAGCCGGTTGTTGTGCAGAGCTATTGGCTCCAGCAGCGCCTGCACGGGGTGCTGCTCAGCCGGGACGTGCGGAGCCGCCCTGGGCCTTAAGTTCCAGTCTTTAAAGTATTTGTCGGGGTTCAACCGCATCCGCCGGAGTCTGCCGGGCTTGCGGTGCGCCCGCCAAGCGTGGCGGTGCTCACGGCGGGGCAGCCCACGCTAATGCACTTCTGGGTGGAACCGCGGCCACCTGGCCACGCTAAGGCATTTCCGAGTGGATTCGGAGTCGTTTGGCCGAAAACGTGTTTTTTAGGCAGGTGCCCGCCGGAGCCTCCACCCGGAACTGCCTTACCAGCGTCGAACGGCTGTTCGACAAATCAAAGACTTGCGAACGGAAGTTCTACTGCACTTGCCGGGTGGTCAGCCAGCCCCGACATCAACGAATCTGCCTCGCCACGCCCTGCAAGCTCTCGAACGCCCGAAACCTCGCCTCATGCAACTGCGCCACGGCCCCGCCGGCCGGCAGATAGTTTCGGTCGACCCTCGACATCGCGGCCATGGCGGACTGCACGTCGGCGAATCGGCGGCCCGCCACGGCGCCGAGCATGGCCGCGCCGAGCAGGACGGGTTCTTCGGTCTGCGTCGAGAGCAACGGCTTGCCGGTCGCGTCCGCGAGCAGCTGGCGCACGAGGTCGCTGCGGCCCGCGCCGCCGCTGATGACGACTTGCGACACGGAGGCGCCGGCCTTGGCCTGGGCGTCGATGATCTGCCGCAACCCGTAGCCGATGCCACAGAGGCCGGCGACGTACAGCGCGACCAGGCTGTCGAGACCGGACTCCATGCCGAGGCCGGCGATC
Organism: Burkholderiaceae bacterium; assembly: GCA_030151165.1. Next base: position 36,627 of record JASLEM010000292.1, on the reverse strand, counting down.
ACGGCCCGCGCGTGCGGGTCGGCGAACGGCGCCCGGTTGCCCAGGAATTCGGGGACGACGTGCAACCCATCGGCCAACGTCACCGCTGCGGACAGGTGCTCCGCCTTGGCTGCGGCCAGCCGGCCCAGCATGGCGGGCAGCGACTCGCCCGCGGCCTCCGCGCTCGCGCGGGCCGATGCCGCCGCCGGATGCATCGCGAGCAGCTGGTCGATCGCGGCGCCGGCGACCGACTGGCCGCCTTCGTTGAGCCACGCGTCCGGCACCATCGCCGAGAAGTACGGCCCCCAGACGCCGGGCACGAAGACCGGCTCGCGCGTCGTGGTCATCGTGCACGAGGACGTCCCGAAGACGTAGCCCAGGCAGGCCTCGGCGTCGCCGCCGGCGCCGACGGTGCCGACCCCGCCGGCGTGCGCGTCGATCAGGCCGGCGGCCACGGGCGTACCGGGACGCAGGCCGAGATCCGCGGCGACGGCGGCGGTCAGGCCGTGCCCGAGCGCGGTGCCGGGCGCGACCACCGACGGGCCGATGCGCGCGAAGCCTTCGTCGGCCAGCACGCCGAGCCCGACGCTCCGGAAGTAGCTCTCGTCCCACCGGCGTTCGTGCGCGAGGTACGTCCACTTGCAGGTGACGGTGCACGTCGAGCGCGACAGGTCGCCGGTCGCGCGCCAGGTCAGGAAGTCGGCGAGATCCATGAACTGCCATGCGGCCGCGAACGCGGCCGGCCGCTTCTCCAGCAGCCACAGCAGCTTGGGCGTCTGCATCTCGGGCGAGATCCGGCCGCCGACGTACTTCAGCACGTCGTGGCCCGTCGCGTTGATACGTTCGGCCTGCGCGACGGCGCGGTGGTCCATCCACACCACGATGTTGCGCCCGGCCTGTTCCGACGGCCCGACCGCCATGGGCGCCCCGCCCTCACCGAGCACGACCAGCGAGCAGGTCGCGTCGAAGCCGATCCCGGCGATCGTTTCGGCGGCGACGCCCGCCTGCCGCACCGCCGCCTTCACCGCGTGGCAGACGGCCTGCCAGACGTCGTCGCTCGACTGCTCGACGATCGCGCCGCTCTCGCGATACAGCGCCAGCTCGCGACTGGCCGAGGCGAGCAGGCGGCCGTCGAGATCGAAGACGCCCGCGCGGGCGCTGCCCGTGCCGACATCCACGCCGACGAGGTAGTGCGCGCCGCTGGCGGTGGCGACCGCCGACATGTTCGAGTCCATGGAGGGTCTACGCCTTCGCGATGTCGAGCGGCAGTTCCTTGAACAGGCGCCGCGTGTCGGCCGGCAGCGCGCCGCCGACGACGATCTGCGAGAACGGCTCCAGCCCCGCGAAGAAGGCCGGCCGCACCCGGTTGAGCTTGCTCTCGTCGACGATCAGGTAGCTCTCGGCGGCGCTGCGCAAGGCGGCCTGCTTGACGGGCACTTCGTGGAAGTTCGAGCAGCTCGCGCCGCGTTGCGGATGCACGCCGCCGGCCGAGATGAATGCCTTGTTGATGCCCAGCCGATCCAGGTACGCGAGGCCCTCGTCGGAGAAGAACGTCGCGGACGACGAATGGAACAGGCCGCCGAGCAACATGACCTGGGTGTTCGGACGGCGGCTCAGGATGTTGGCAATGTTGAGGGAGTAACACGCCACGCTGAGCGACAGGTCGGGCGGCAGCGCCTCGGCGAAGTGGACCATCGTCGTGCCGCAGTCGATGAAGATGCTGTCGCCGTCGTGCACGCGCTGCGCGGCGCGCTGGCAGGCCAGGCGCTTGTTGGCGGCGTGCTGGTCGGTGGCTTCGTCGAGCGAATAGCGCTCGCCCGCCGGCAGGGTCGCCGCGAGCACGTAGCCGCCGAGGCATGAGAGCGGCGAACCGGGGCCGGCGAGGTCGCGCCGCAGCGTCATCTCGGTGACCTCGAGCAGCTGCGCGGCCCGCTTCAACGCCAGCGGCCCGTCGGCGTCGACGAGCTCCTGCATCCGGGCGATTCGCAGGGCGCGGGCTTCCGCCCCCGAGGTTTTCCGCATCTTCCGATCTCCATCCTCATCGACGCGCGGCCCGTGCGGGCCGGCCATCCATGCCGCGCAGTATCCCGCATGGCGATGTTATTTCAAAAACATCTTGCACAAATAAATGTTATTGCCATAACATCAACTTCATCGACGGACGCGCCACGAACGGGCGCCCGCCGACGACACCGAACAAGCGCGGGCCGCCCACGGCGACCCTGCAACGACACGAAGAGACAACGACGCCATGCCCTTGGTCCGCACCTCCGCCAGCCGGCTGCCCTGCCCGGCGGCTTCGCCGTCACACCCATGAGCTCACCTTCCCTTCGTCGCGGCGCCGCCGCGATCGCCAACGCTTCCGCACGCCCGTCCGTGGCGGCCGCCGCCGCACCCGTCGTCGCGCTGCCGCATGCCGACGAGACCCGCAACCCCGGCCGCCCGTTCGACGCCAGCTGGATCGACGGCCTGCGCGTGAACCGCTCGGCGGCCGAGCGCCGCGTCGCCACGCTGCCGGGGCGCCGCTCCGTCAAGAAGGAGGCGCAGGCCGCGTGGCTGCTGAAGGCCGTCAGCTGCATCGACCTCACCACGCTCAGCGGCGACGACACCGCCGAGCGCGTGCGCCGCCTGTGCGCCAAGGCCGCGGCCCCGGTGCGGCGCGACATCCTCGACGCGCTCGGCTTCGACCGCCCGCTGCACACCGGCGCGGTGTGCGTGTACCACCGCTACGTCGGCGCGGCCGTCGAGGCGCTGGACGGCACGGGCATCCCGGTCGCGGCGGTGTCCACCGGCTTCCCGGCCGGCCTGATCCCGCACGAGCTCAAGCTGCGCGAGATCGAGGCCTCGGTTCGCGACGGCGCGAGCGAGATCGACATCGTCATCACCCGCGAGCACGTGCTGACCGGCAACTGGCAGGCGCTGTACGACGAGATGCGCGACTTCCGCGCGGCCTGCGGCGCCGCGCACGTCAAGGCCATCCTCGCGACCGGCGAGCTGAAGACGCTGCGCAACGTGGCCAAGGCCTCGATGGTCTGCATGATGGCCGGCGCCGACTTCATCAAGACGTCCACCGGCAAGGAAGGCGTCAACGCGACGCCGCTGGTGACGCTCGTGATGCTGCGCATGATCCGCGACTACGAGGCGCGCACCGGCGTGCGCGTCGGCTACAAGCCGGCCGGCGGCGTGTCCACCGCCAAGGGCGTCCTCGAGTACCAGGTGCTGATGAAGGAGGAGCTCGGCCGGCCCTGGCTCGAGCCGACGCTGTTCCGCATCGGCGCCTCCACCCTGCTCGCCGACATCGAGCGCCAGCTCGAGCACCACGTGACCGGCCGCTATTCGGCTTTCAACCGCCACCCGATCGGCTGACCTCATGAGCGTTACTGACTTCTTCGACACGATGGACTACGGCCCCGCCCCCGAGAGCGACACCGAGGCCCGCCAGTGGCTCGCGCGCCATGCCGGCGGCTTCGGCCACGTGATCGGCGGCCGCGCCACGGCGCCGGCCGACGGCGCGCTGTTCGACACCTTCGAGCCGTCCACCGGCCAGGTGCTCGCGCGCGTCTCGCAAGGCACCCAGGCCGACGTCGACGCCGCGGTGGCCGCGGCCCGCGCGGCGCAACCGGGCTGGGAAGCACTCGGCGGCCACGGCCGCGCGCGGCATCTGTACGCGCTCGCGCGCCTGGTGCAGCGCCACGCACGGCTGCTCGCGGTGGTCGAAGCGCTGGACAACGGCAAGCCGATCCGCGAGACGCGCGACATCGACGTCCCGCTCGTCGCGCGCCACTTCTACCACCACGCCGGCTGGGCGCAGCTGCAAGAGCGCGAGTTCGCCGACCAGCAACCCGTCGGCGTCGTCGGCCAGATCGTGCCGTGGAACTTCCCGCTGCTGATGCTCGCGTGGAAGATCGCGCCGGCGCTCGCGCTCGGCAACACCGTCGTGCTCAAGCCGGCCGAGTTCACGCCGCTCAGCGCGCTGCTGTTCGCCGAGCTCGCCACGCAGGCCGGCCTGCCCGCCGGCGTGCTCAACGTCGTGACCGGCGACGGCCGCACCGGCGCCGCGCTGGTCGCGCATCCCGACGTCGACAAGATCGCCTTCACCGGCTCGACCGACGTCGGCCGCCTGATCCGCACGCAGACCGCCGGCAGCGGCAAGTCACTCACGCTGGAGCTGGGCGGCAAGTCGCCCTTCATCGTGTTCGAGGACGCCGACCTCGACGCCGCCGTCGAAGGCGTGGTCGACGCGATCTGGTTCAACCAGGGCCAGGTCTGCTGCGCCGGCTCGCGCCTGCTGCTGCAGGAAGGCATCGCGGCCGACTTCATCGAGCGCCTCAAGCGCCGCATGTCGACGCTGCGCGCCGGCACGCCGCTGGACAAGGCGATCGACATGGGCTCGCTCATCGCGCCGATCCAGCTCGAACGCGTGCGCGCGCTGGTCGAGGCCGGCGTGAAGGAAGGCGCGACCTGCCACCAGCCCGCGATCGCGCTGCCGGCCGGCGGCAGCTTCTACCCGCCGACGCTGCTGACCGACGTGCATCCGGCCTCGACCGTCGCGACCGAGGAGATCTTCGGGCCGGTGCTGGTGGCGATGACCTTCCGCACGCCCGACGACGCCGTCGCGCTCGCCAACAACACGCGCTTCGGCCTCGCGGCCAGCGTGTGGAGCGAGACGATCGGCCTCGCGCTCGGCATCGCGCCGCAGCTGCACGCGGGCGTGGTGTGGATCAACGCGACCAACCTGTTCGACGCTGGCGTCGGCTTCGGCGGCTACCGCGAGTCGGGCTACGGCCGCGAAGGCGGCCGCGAAGGCTGCTACGAGTACCTGAAGCCGCGCGCGTGGGCCGCGCGACGCCCGCGCCTGGGGGTCGTCGCCGGCAAGGACGCGCCGGCCGCGAACGAGGCCGCGGCGCCCGACGGCGCCCTAGCCGTGCCAGCGTTCCCCGGCATCGACCGCACGCCCAAGCTGTTCATCAACGGCAAGCAGGCGCGGCCGGATTCGGAGCACTCGCTGCCCGTGCTGTCGCACCAGGGCCGGCGCATCGGCGAGGTCGGCGCGGGCAACCGCAAGGACATCCGCAACGCCGTCGCCGCCGCGCGCGGCGCAGCCGCGTGGTCGTCGTCGACGCCGCACCGGCGCGCGCAGGCGCTCTACTTCCTCGCCGAGAACCTGGCGCTGCGCGCCGGCGAGTTCGCGGCGCGTCTCGTCGCGTCCACCGGCGTCGACCCGCGCGCGGCGGACGCCGAGGTGGAGGCCAGCCTGCGCCGCCTGTTCGCGTACGGCGCGTGGGCGGACAAGTACGAGGGCACCGTCCACGTGCCGCCGCTGCGCGGCGTCGCGCTCGCGATGGTCGAGCCGATGGGCGTCGTCGGCGCGGTGTGCCCGGACGAGGCGCCGCTGCTCGCCTTCGTCAGCCTGCTCGCGCCGCTGCTCGCGATGGGCAACCGCTCGGTGATCGTGCCGAGCGAGCGCCACCCGCTGCTGGCCGTCGACTTCTGCCAGGTGCTGGAGGCGTCCGACCTGCCGGCCGGCGTCGTCAACGTGGTGACGGGCCAGGTCGACGCGCTGCTGCCGACGCTCGCGGGCCACGACGACGTCGACGCGGTCTGGGCCTTCGGCCCGGCGGCGCGCTCCGAGACGACCGAGCGCCTGTCCGCCGGCAACCTGAAGCGCACGCTGGTCGACCACGGCCTCGCGACCGACTGGCACGACGCGGCCGCCGCGGAGGGCCCGCTGTTCCTGCGCCACGCGACGCAGGTCAAGAACATCTGGGTGCCGTACGGCGACTGAGCGCCGGGCACCGCACGCGAAGAACGAAGGAGACGACATGCTGAAATCCATCGACCCCCTGCTGAACGCCGACGTGCTGTACGCGCTGCGCGCGATGGGCCACGGCGACGAGCTCGTGCTGTGCGACGCCAACTTCCCGGCCGACTCCGTCGCGCGCCAGACCGCGCTCGGCCGCGTGCTGCGCATCGACGGCGTGGGCACCGCGGCGGCCGCGCGCGCGATCCTGTCCGTGATGCCGCTGGACGGCGCGGTCGAGCGCCCGGCGCGTCGCATGGAGATCGTGGGCGAGCCGGACAACGTGTCGCCGGTGCAGCAGGAAGTGCAGGCCGAGATCGACCGCGCCGAGGGCCGCACGTGGACGATGGGCTCGATCGAGCGTTTCGCGTTCTACGAGGCGGCACGCAAGTCGTACTGCGTGATCGCGACGGGCGAGCGCCGCTTCTACGGCTGCTTCCTGTTCAAGAAGGGCGTCCTCGCGCCCGAGGCCTGAGACCATGAGCGTCACTTCCACCACGCAACGCGGCGTCGCGATCCTCGGCATCTACGTCGCCGACCTCGCCTTCCGCGCGGATCGCCTGCCCGGCATCGGTGAGACCATCGCGGGTTCGGGCTTCGCGGTCGGCCCCGGCGGCAAGGGCTCGAACCAGGCCGTCGCGGCGGCGCGCGCGGGCGCGCAGGTCGCGTTCATCTCGAAGATCGGCCGCGACACCTTCGGCGACACCGCGCTCGCGCTGTGGAAGAAGGAAGGCATCGCGCCGCACGTCGCGCAGCTCGACGACGCCCCGACGGGCGCCGCCTTCATCTACGTGCACGAGCGCACCGGCGAGAACGCGATCATCGTGGTGCCGGGCGCCGCGGCGCTGATCGGCGTCGCGGACGTCGACGCCGCCGCCGACGCGATCCGCGCCGCGCGCGTCTTCATGACGCAGCTCGAGCAGCCCGCCGACGCCGCGCTGCGCGGCCTGCAGATCGCGCGCGCCGCGGGCACGTTGACCGTCTTCAACCCGGCGCCGGCGCTCGCGTTCGACGACGCGGTCTATCCGCTGTGCGACTACATCACGCCCAACGAGCACGAGGCCGCGACGCTGACCGGCCTGCCCGTCACCACGCTCGACGAGGCGCGCCGTGCCGGCGACGCCCTGCTCGCGCGCGGCGCCGGCTGCGCGCTGATCACGCTCGGCGCGCAGGGCGCGCTGCTGCACCGCGCGGGCGAGTCGGTGCACGTGCCGCCGCGCAATGCGGGCCGCGTGCTCGAGACCACCGGCGCCGGCGACGCGTTCAACGGCGGCTTCGCCGCGGCGCTGGCCGAGGGCGCGACGCCGCTCGAGGCCGCGTGCTTCGCGACCGCGGTGGCCGCGATCTCGGTGACGCGTGCCGGCACCGCGCCGTCGATGCCGCAGCGCCACGAGATCGACGCGCTGCTGAACGCGCCCGCCTGACCCGCGACCTCGCCGCCCGACCGCTTCCCCGGACATCCGCGCCATGAAGTTCAAGTTCTCCGACCCGCAGCTCAACTTCCTGGTGGGCATCAACCTGCTCATCGTCGTGGCGGCCACCGTGCTGTCCAAGGGCGAGTTCCTCGACATCTACAACTTCCAGTCGATGGCGAGCCAGGTGCCCGAGCTCGGGCTGCTGGCGATCGGCGTGGCGCTGTCGATGATCTCGGGCAACGGCGGCATCGACCTCTCGGGCATCGCGCTCGCGAACCTCGCCGGCGTGGTCGCGGCGAGCGTGGTGCCGATGCTCGCGTCGTCCGATGCGTCGCCGTGGCTGTACACCGGCCTGTTCGTGGCGGTGGCCGTCGCGACGGGCCTCGTCGGCGGCCTGCTCAACGGCCTGCTGATCGCCCGCGCCGGCCTCACGCCGATCCTGTGCACGCTCGGCACGCAGCTCGTGTTCACCGGCGCGGCGGTGGTGCTGACGCAGGGCTCGAGCCTGCGCATCGGCAACGCCGACCCGATGTCGGCCATCGGCAACGAGTCGGTGTTCGGCGTGCCGATCCCGTTCGTGATCTTCGTGGCGATGCTGCTGGCGGTCGGCTGGCTGCTGCGCTACAGCCCGTTCGGCCTGCGCCTGTTCCTGCTCGGCACCAACGCGAAGGCCGCGCGCTACGCGGGCATCGCGCAACTGCGCATGCTCGTGTGGACGTACACGCTGTCCGGCCTGATGGCGGGCATCGCCGGCGTCATCATCGCGGCGCGCACGGCCAGCGTGAAGTCCGACTACGGCACCTCGTACCTGCTGATCGCGATCCTCATCGCCGTGATGGCCGGCGTGCGCCCGCAGGGCGGCTACGGCCGCATGGTGTGCGTGTTCTTCTCGGCGATGGCGCTGCAGCTGCTCTCGAGCACCTTCAACCTGCTGGACATCTCCAACTTCTTCCGCGATTGCGCCTGGGGCGTGCTGCTGCTGCTGTTCCTCGCCTCGGCGCGCGTGAGCCTGCGTGATTTCCGCCACTTCGCAACGCGCCCGCGCGCATCGTCGACCCAGTCCCCTCGTGGATCGGCGTGATTGTTTGAACGAGGGTTTGGAGACAAAGACATGATGAAGAAGAAGACCATCGCCACGGCGCTCTCCCTTTCGGCGATCGCCTTCGCCGCGACGCTGCACGCGCAGGGCAAGCCGCAGGAGATCGTGACCGTCGTCAAGATCACCGGCATCAGCTGGTTCAACCGGATGGAGGTCGGCGTGAAGGAATTCGGCGCGACCACGCCGGGCGTCGTCACGCGCCAGATCGGCCCCGCGCAGTCCGACGCCGCGCAGCAGCAGCGCCTGGTCGAGGACCTGGTCGCGAAGAAGGTCGACGCGATCGCCGTCGTCTCGATGGATCCGCCCACGCTCGAGCCGGTGCTCAAGCGCGCGATGGACCGCGGCATCAAGGTCGTCACGCACGAGGCGGACAACCAGAAGAACACGATGGCCGACGTCGAGGCCTTCGACAACACGGCCTACGGCGCGCGCCTGAACGAGCGCCTGGCCGCCTGCATGGGCCAGCAGGGCAAGTGGACGACGCTGCTCGGCTCCCTCGGCAGCCAGTCGCAGGTGCAGTGGGCGCACGGCGGCGTCGCCAACGCCAAGGCGAAGTACCCGAAGATGGAGCTGGTCGACCCGGACAACGAGTCGTTCAACGACGCCGAGAAGGCCTACGCCAAGGCCAAGGAGATGCTGCGCAAGCATCCGGACCTGAAGGGCTTCCAGGGCTCGTCCTCGCTGGACGTGCTGGGCATCGGCCGCGCGGTCGAGGAAGCCGGCCTGCAGGGCAAGATCTGCGTGTACGGCACCGGCCTGCCCAGCGAGGCCGCGAAATACCTCGAGTCGGGCGCCGTCGGCGGCATCGCGTTCTGGGATCCGAAGGACGCCGGCATCGTGATGGACCGCACCGCCAAGATGCTGCTGGACGGCAAGAAGCTGACCGACGGCATGGACATGGGCGTCGACGGCTACCACAAGGTCTCCGTCACCAAGGGCCCGGGCGTCGGCGTGATCATCCGCGGCCAGGCGTGGGTGGAAGTCGACAAGCAGAACTACAAGAAGTACGCGTTCTGATCCTGACCGCGAGACGCGGCGGGACCGGTGCGACGCGCCGGCCCCGCCGCCATCCGAAAGATTCCTCATGACCGACGCCACCGCCCTCGCCGATACCGACAGCGGTATCGCCCCCCGCCCCGCCCTGCTCGAGATCCAGGGGGTGCACAAGCGCTTCGCGGGCGTGCACGCGCTGCGCGGCATCGACCTGCGCATCGAGGCCGGGCAGATCTACCACCTGCTGGGCGAGAACGGCTGCGGCAAGAGCACGCTGATCAAGATCATCTCGGGCGCGCAGCCGCCCAGCGAGGGCCGGCTGCTGGTCGACGGCGTCGCGCACGATGCGCTGACGCCGCTGCAGGCGCTCGCCTTCGGCATCGAGACGGTCTACCAGGATCTCTCGCTGCTGCCCAACATGAGCGTGGCGGAGAACGTCGCGCTCAGCGAACAGCTGGTGCGCGGCGGCGGCCGCCTCGCGCGCTGCTTCGACCGCAAGGAAGTCCACGCCACCGCCGCCCGCGCGCTCGCCGCGGTGCGCCTGCCCACCGACCTCGCCTTCCTCGACACCCAGGTCGACGAACTCCCCGTCGCCACGCGCCAGCTGCTGGCCATCGCGCGCGCGATCGCGACGCGCGCGCGCATGGTGATCATGGACGAGCCCACCACCGCGCTGACGCAGCGCGAGGTCGACAACCTGATCCAGGTCGTCGAAGGCCTGCGCGCGCAGGACGTGGCGGTGCTGTTCGTCAGCCACAAGCTCGACGAGTGCATCGCCATCGGCGGCAACGCGGTCGTCTTCCGCGACGGCGCGAAGGTCGCGCAAGGGCCGATCGCCGACTTCACCAAGGCCGACCTCGCGTTCTGGATGACGGGCAAGCGCCTCGATGGTGCGCGCTACGCCGGCTCCACGCCGTCGCCCCAGCGCCTGCTCGAGGCGCGCGCACTCGGCCGCGGCCGGCAGTTCAGCGACGTCGACCTCGTCGTCCACGCCGGCGAAGTGCTGGGCATCACCGGCCTGCTCGATTCGGGCCGCAACGAGCTCGCGCTCGCGCTGGCGGGCGTGCGGCCGGCCGATCGCGGCGAGCTGCTGCTCGATGGCCGCGCCGTGACGCTGAAGAGCCCGAGCGACGCGATCACGCACGGCATCGGCTACGTGCCCGAGGACCGGCTGAGCGAAGGCCTGTTCCTCGACCGCTCGATCCACGACAACATCATCACCGCGGTGCTCGACCGCCTGCGCGGGCGCTTCGGCGCGCTGGACGAGAAACGCACCGCCGAACTCGCCGCGCGCACGGTCGCCGAGCTCAAGATCGCGACGCCCGACGTCACGCGGCCGGTGCAGTCGCTGTCCGGCGGCAACCAGCAGCGCGTGCTGATCGGCCGCTGGCTCGCGATCTCGCCGCGCGTGCTGATCCTGCACGGGCCGACGGTCGGTGTCGACGTCGGCTCGAAGGACACCATCTACCGCATCGTGCAGACGCTCGCCGAGAAAGGCCTGGGCGTGATCCTCGTCAGCGACGACCTGCCCGAGCTGCTGCAGAACTGCCACCGCATCCTGCTGATGCGCAAGGGCCGCATCGCCCACGAGTTCGAGGCCGAGGGCCTCGCCGAAAGCACGCTGTACCGCGCCCTCGTCTCCGAGAGCGACGCCGGCGCGCCCGCCACCCGAACGGCCGCCGCCCGGCCGGCCGTCACCACGCCATGACCGCTTCCTCCATGCTGCCTTCGATGTCGCCCGTCCCGCCCGCCGAAGCCCCGGCCCCGGCCGCGGCGAGCACGCCGTCCGCCGCCGCCCGCGCCACCGCCTGGCTGGCGCGCCGGCCGTCGGTCTTCACGTTCGCGCTGATCGTGCTGGTGAGCGCGGTCGTCGGCTTCGTCAACCCGGCGTTCTTCCAGCTGCCGGTGCTGTTCGACATCGTGCGCGCCTGCACGGTGCTGGGCCTGTTCGCGCTCGGCGTGCTGATCGTGCTCGCGGCCGGCGGCATCGACGTCTCGTTCGCCGCCATCGCCGCGTTGACGATGTACGGCATCACCAAGGCCGTGCTGCTCTACTTCCCCGGCGCGCCGATCGCGCTGCTGCTGGTCGTCGGCAGCGTGATGGGCGGCGTGCTCGGCGCGTTCAACGGCGTGCTGGTGCACTGGCTCAAGGCGCCGTCGCTGATCGTCACGATCGGCACGCAGTACTTCTGGCGCGGCATCCTGCTCACCTTCGTCGGCACGGTGTTCTTCATGAACGTGCCGGCGTCGATGGAGTCCTTCGGCACGCTCGCGCTGTGGCGCTACGAGACCCCGCGCGGCGTGCACGCCGTGCTGCCCGCGACGGTGCTCGTGCTCGCGGCCGCCGCGCTGCTGACGTGGTGGCTGCTCAATCGCACGCTGATCGGCCGCGCGGTGTTCGCCATCGGCGGCAACCTGAACATCGCCGAGCGCCTCGGCTACAACCTGCGCACCGTGCACGTCTTCGTGTTCGCGTACGCCGGCTTCCTCGCCGGGCTCGCCGGCATCGTGCATGTCGCCAGCACCCGGCTGGCGAACCCGTTCGACCTCGTCGGCAGCGAGCTCGACGTCATCGCCGCGGTGATCCTCGGCGGCGCGCGCATCACCGGCGGCAGCGGCTCGGTCGGCGGCACGCTGCTGGGCGTGCTGCTGGTCACGCTGATCAACAACGTGCTCATCCTCGCCGGCGTGCCCAGCACGTGGCAGAAGGTGATCATCGGCAGCTTCATCCTCGTCGCCGGCGCCGCCTTCGCGCTGCGCAGGCGCTGATCGCGCGCGGTGGCCGCCGAAACGACGACGCGCGCGGGGTCGCCGCGCGCGTTCGAGCCGGCGCAAGGCCGGCGAGCCGACCGGCCGATCAGCTGAATTCGTTGACGAGCTTCGCGCCGCCCTGCGCGACGATCGTGCCGTAGCCGGCTACCGTCGTCGCGACGTTGCCGACGCCCGACAACACCGCCGACGCGCCGTCGCCGAGGGCGGTGGCGGCCGTGCCGGCTTCGGTGGCGAGCGTCGAGGCGTCCGTGCCGAGGTTGCCGACCAGCGTCGTCGTCTTGTTGACGCCCGACTTGACGACGCCCCAGACGTCGCCCGCGGCGGTCGCGACGCCCTGGATGCCGGTGGCCACGCCGTTGAGGATCGCGCTGGTGCCGACGCCGATGTCGTGCGCGCCGGCCTTGACCACGTTCGCCGCGGCGTTGCCGACCCATTCGGCGCCGTCCGCGACGCCTTCCACGCCGTCGCTGGCGACGTCGTAGGTGAACTTGGCGGCGTCGCCGAGGCCTTCGGCCGTGCCGACCACGACCTTGCCGACGAACTTGCCCGCGCCCTCGAGGGCGTCCAGCGCCTCGCGGCCGAACGACACCGAGGTGCTCGAGTCCGGCGCCTTCGCGGTCGGCGCGGGGCGCGTCACGGCCGCGTTGGGCATCTTGGCGACGGTCGCCTTGGCGGCCGTCTTCGGCGTCGCCTTGGCGGCGACCGCGGCGGTGTGGGCAGTGCTGGAAGATTGGACTTTGGTCACGGCGGGCTCCGAATTCTGTCAGGCCAATCGTAGGGGCCTCGCGCGGCAGGCGAATGCCCGATCAGAAGCCGAAAACTGGGCCTATATCCGCCCTGACATATTCCTTTGGGCTCGCGAAGCCTTGCAGCAACATGCCGGCGAGGCGCCCTCCGCTCAGACCGGCGACACCGGCGCCTGCCCGTCGAAATGGCGCCGCGCGTTCTCCAGGAAGCGGTCGACCGTCGCCTGCACCGCCTCGGGCGACGTGCCGGCCACGTGCGGCGTCAGCACGACGCCGTCGAACCCGAACAGCGCGACCGGCGGCTTCGGTTCGCTCTCGTAGACGTCCAGCCCCGCGCCCTTGAGCCGGCCGTCACGCAGCGCCTCGGCGAGGGCCGCGGTGTCGACGACGCTGCCGCGCGAGATGTTGACGAGGTAGCCGTCCGGGCCGAGCGCCTCGAGCACGGCGGCGTCGACCAGGTGGTGCGTTCCCGGGCCGCCGGGCGTGGCGACGACGAGGAAGTCGCACCAAGCGGCGAGCGCCTGCGCGCTGTCGAACCAGGCGTGCTCGACGTCGTCGCGGCGCGTGCGCGTGCAGTAGCCGATCGGCATGTCGAACGCGGCGCCGCGCCTGGCGATCTTGCGGCCGATCGAGCCGAAGCCCAGCAGGCCGAGCCGCTTGGCCGAGACGTTGGGCTGCGTCGGCAGCTCGGAGCGCCAGGTGCCGGCGCGGCAGGCGCGGTCGAACTGCGGGATGGCGCGCACCGCGGCCAGCAGCAGCGCGAACGCGTGGTCGGCGACGCAGTCGTCGTTCGTGCCGGCGCCATTGGCCACGACGATGCCGCGCGCCTTCGCGTGGACGACGTCGATGTTCTCGTAGCCGGCGCCGAGCGCGCAGACGAGCGTGACGCGCGGCATCGCGTCGATCTCGGCGGCGGTCAGGCCGATCGAGCCGATGGTCAGCACGGCGTCGACCGACGCGCCGCGGCTCGCGATGGCGGCGGCGCGCTGCGGCGCGTCGGGCGCATACACCAGCTCGTATCGTTCGCCGAGCTGCGCGCGCGCCGCCTCGGACATCGGGTTCAACACGAGCAGCACCGGCTTGCCGGCCTCAGTCCACTTCATTGCAATGTCTTTCAGGGTCGTCGGCCAGACGGGTTCATCATTCGCGGCGCTGGCGGGCCGGCGATCATTTTGAATTTTTTTCGGACGGCCTGTAAGGAACGGGTTTCCCCGGCGACAGACGTACGTGCCGATCACGGCGCGCTTCATCAACATCCCAGGAGTTCACCATGGACAAGCAAGTTTTCATCCGTTCGGCCCTCGCCTCCGTTCTCGCCCTCGGCGCGATCACCGCCGCCCACGCCGGCCCGGTCGCCGCCGATCCGTCGAAGGACAAGTGCTTCGGCGTCGCCAAGGCCGGCCAGAACGACTGCGCCAGCGCCACCGGCTCGCACTCGTGCGCCGGCACGGCGACGAAGGACAACGACGCCGGCGACTGGAAGTACGTCGAGAAGGGCACGTGCGCCAAGATGGGCGGCACGCTGGCCCCGATGAAGAAGTAAGAAGCGGACTCTCCGAGTCTCGACTCGACGAAGGCCCGGCATGACGCCCACCCTCCTTCCTGATGTGGCCGTCGGCATCGGCCTTCGTCAACCGCACTACCGCGACGTCTTCGAGCGCACCCCGGAACTCGGCTTCCTCGAGGTGCACAGCGAGAACTTCTTCCTCGACGGCGGCGCCTCGATGCACGCGCTCGAGCGGGCGCGGGCGGCCTATCCGGTCAGCCTGCACGGCGTCGGGCTGTCGCTCGGCTCGGCGGACCACCTCGCCGACCACCACCTGGCCAAGCTCAAGCGGCTCGTCGAGCGCGTCGAGCCGGCGATCGTCTCCGAGCACCTGTGCTGGGGCGGCATCGGCGGCCTGCACTTCAACGACCTGCTGCCGCTGCCGCACACGCAGGAGACGCTGGCCCTGCTCTGCGCGCGCATCGACCGCGTGCAGGACGAGCTCCGGCGCACCATCCTGGTCGAGAACCTCTCGGCCTACGTCGAGTTCCGCGACAGCGACATGACCGAGACCGCGTTCCTCGCGGAGCTCGCGCGCCGCACGGGTTGCGGGATCCTGCTCGACCTCAACAATCTCTACGTCAACGCGATCAACTTCGGCTTCGACCCGGTGGCCCGGCTCGCCGAACTCGACGCGTCGACGATCGGCCAGATGCATCTCGCCGGCCACACCCAGGTCGACGACTGCCTGGTCGACACCCACGGCAGCGTCGTCTGCGATCCGGTCTGGGCGCTGTACGAGCACGCCTGCCGCCGATTCGGCCCCCGGCCGACGCTGATCGAATGGGACACGGACCTGCCCGCGCTCGACGTGCTGCTCGGCGAAGCCG
Organism: Burkholderiaceae bacterium; assembly: GCA_030151165.1. The sequence goes on along the minus strand of JASLEM010000292.1, from coordinate 21,447 downwards.
CCAGCGCGCGCGCGATCGCGATCGCGGCGCGCCTGCCGGAGGCCGCGCATGGCTGACGCGCCCGCGCTGCTGGCGATCCAGCAAGACTTCGGCGCCTCGTTGCGCGATCGGCGCCAGGGCGCCGCGATGCAGCGCTGGCTCGCCGGCGACGCCGACCATGTCGAGCGACGCGTGGCGATCTACCGTGCCAACGTGGCGGCGGCCGCCGAGAAGGCGCTGTCGGCCGCGTACCCCGTCGTCCGGCAGGCGGTCGGCGACGAGTTCTTCCGCGGTCTCGCGCGCGAGTTCCAGCGCGCGGTGCCGTCCACCAGCGGCGACCTCGGCGACTACGGCGCCGAGTTCGCGCCCTTCCTCGCCGCGTTCGAGCACGTGCAGGACCTGCCCTGGCTGCCCGACCTCGCGCGCCTCGAATGGGCCGCGCACCGGGCCTACGGCGCGGCCGACGGCCGGGCGTGGGACGCCGCGGCGCTGATGCAGGTCGGCGCCGACGACCAGGCGGCGATCCGCTTCGACTGGGCGCCCGGCGCGGCGGTCGTCGAGTCGGCCTACCCGATCGTGCGCATCTGGACGATCCACCAGTCCGGCCACGACGGCGAGTTCACGGTCGACTGGAGCGTCGCCGAGCGCGCCTTGGTCGCGCGCGACGGCTTCGTCGTCGGCGTGACGGCGCTCGGCGCCGGCGAGGCCGCGTTCATGACGCGCTCGCTCGCCGGCCAGCCGCTCGGCGAGGCCGCCGCCGCGGCGCTCGAGGCCGACGCCGGCTTCGACCTCGGCGCGCTGCTCGGGCGCGCGATCGGCGCGAACCTGGTCTGCGGGCTGTCCCTCGCGCAGCCCCGAGAAGAATCCCTCCACGAACTGGCTCGAACATGAGAACCCTGATCCAACGCGCGCTGGTCGTCACCGGCCTCGTCGACCGCCTCCAACCGCTGGGCCTGCTCGCGCTGCGCCTGTACGTCTCGTCGGTCTTCATCAAGTCCGGCCTGGTGAAGATCCACGACTGGGGCGCGACGCTCGCGCTGTTCCACGACGAGTACAAGGTGCCGGTGCTGCCGCCGGACGTCGCCGCCGTCGTCGGCACCTTCGGCGAGCTGACCTTCCCGGTGCTCATCACGCTGGGCCTGATGGGCCGCTTCGGCGCCGCGGGCCTGTTCGTCGTCAACGTGATGGCGGTGGTGTCCTACCCCGACCTGTGGGGCTTCGAATGCCCGGCCGGCATCCAGTCGCACTTCTTCTGGGGTTCGATCCTGCTCGCGCTGACGCTGTTCGGGCCCGGCAAGCTGTCGATCGACGAGCTGATCCTGCGCCGCATGGGCCTGCGCCCCGCGTTGAAGGCGGCCTGACCGGCTTCGCCTGCGAGCCGGCGTCCGCGCGAGCGGCGCCGGCTTTTTCACGCGCCACGCCCGTGGCGCGCGTGTCAGGTGCCGAGCAGCTCCTGGATCAGCGACAGCAGCATCTCGACCTTGAACGGCTTGCGCAGGAACGCGTCGTACTGGTCGAAGCGGTCGCGGATCGCGTACTCGGGCAGGCCGCTGTTGAGGATGATGCGCGTGTGCGCGAACTGCGGGTCGGCCCGCAGCGCGCGCGAGAACTCCGCGCCGTCCATCAGCGGCATCATGTAGTCGACGATGACGAGGTCGGGCACGACCTCGCGCGCCTGGGCGAGCGCCAGCTGGCCGTTGACCGCGCAATACGCCTTGAAGCCTTCCTCCTCGAGGATCAGGCTCAGGACTTCCGCACTGCCCAGTTCGTCGTCGACGACAAGAATGGTCTTCACGCGACTTGCCTTATTCCCCGCGCTGTCAGTTCGACGAACTGGCTGAAGGCCCGTCTTGCGTGGACACGGGCTGCGCGGACGGAATCACATCGCCTTCCGCACTGAAGTTGCCGGCAATGTGCATTCCCTGGCGATCGACGCGAATGCGCTGGAGGCCGGCGTGGTAGTCGGTGTCGCGCATCTTGATGATCGTGAGCAGCCGCTCGACCTGTCCCTCGTCGTGGACGAAGCGCAGGAAGAACAGGTTGTCGACGAGGCCCGAGACGCCCCACGGCATCGACACCACGCTGGAGACGACGTCGCGCGTCTCGAGCGTCATCAGCACGGTGACGCGCCGGTTGCGCAGCTCGTTGACGAGGCACGAGAAGAAGCGGTTCAGGCGTTCAGGGTAGACCGCGGACTCGAGGAAGCCCGAGAGGCCGTCGATCACGAGCCGCTTGACGCCGCGCCGGTTGACCGCCGTCAGCAGGCGGTCGGCAATTTCGTCCAGCAAGCTTTCCCCGGGGGACTGCCACATCAGCTCGATGCTGCCTTCGGCCTCGAGCGCCTCGAGCGGCAGCCCCAGCGAGCGCGCCTTGGTGCGCAGGCGGTCCGGGCCTTCGAAGAAGCTGAGGTGCAGCCCGGGCTCGTCGACGCTGCTGGCGTGCAGGAACTGGACGCCCATCGTCGTCTTTCCCGTGCCGGTGGAGCCGATCACCACCGTCGAACTGTGCTTCGGGATGCCGCCGGCGGCGATCAGCTTGTTCAGGCTCGCGATGCCGCTGGTCGTCACCTCGGTCTGCATGACCTCGGACGCCGCGCTGCGGTACAGCGACTCGATGCGCGGGAACACGCGGATGCCGTCGTTGTCGATGCGCAGCGCGTGCTTGCCGCGCAGCGGGCCGGCGCCGCGGAACTTGCGGACCTGGATCGAGCGTTCGGAGCGGGCGTCGAACAGCTTGTCCTCGAGCTCGACCAAGCCGTCGACCATCGTGTGCTCGGCGGCCATGCGCTGGATGTTGCCGCTGGTCAGCAGCAGCACCGTGCAGTCCTGCAGCACCGCGATGCTCTGCAGTTCGTGGACGAACTTCTTCAGGTCGAGGTCGCTCGGCGCGGCTTCCGAGGCCGCGACCAGCCCGTCCAGCACCAGCACGCCGACCTTGCGCGTGCGCATCTCGCGCCGCAGGACGGTCATCAGGCCCTTCAGGCCGCCGGTCTCGAGGTCGTGGAAGGCGCTGATGTAGGCCAGGTGCTCCGGGAACGCCTTCATGTCGAAGAACGACAGCGTCGACAGGTGCTGGATCATCCGCGAGTGCGATTCGGCCAGCAGCGTGACGTAGACGGCCGAGCCGCCCTCGGCGACGTGGCCGTAGCAGATCTGGTTGGCCAGGATCGTCTTGCCGCAGCCGGGCAGGCCCTGGACGATGTAGACGCCGCTGCGGAAGAAGCCGCCGCCGAGGATCTGGTCGAGACCCGGGACGGCACTGCGCAGGCGCTCGATCGGGGCGAGGGTGTCGGGAGGAGTCGTGCTCATCGGGTCTTGCTCGGGTCGTTGCTCATGACATCGTCCTGTTCGCGATCTGCGCGATCGTCGGGAATGCGTACCGTGAATCTGCAGCCGTCGCCCGGCGCGCTGTCCAGGGTGATCTCGCCGTCCATCGCCTGCACGAGCCGCGTGACGATCCACAGCCCGAGCCCCGTGCCCGCGCCGCGGGACGAATGCGAGGCCACCGCGAACTTCTCGAAGATCGACTGCTGGTCCTCGAGCGCGATGCCGCCGCCATTGTCTTCGACTTGCACCCACCACGCGCCGCCGCCGTGCGAAACGCGCAGCGCCACGCGCGTGGCGCGCGAATGCTTGAACGCGTTGAGCAGCAGGTTGTCGACGATCTGCTCGAAGGCGACGGGGTCGACGGCGCGTGTCCAGTCGGCCTCCGCGGGCGTGGCCTCGACGCTGATCGCGACGCCGCGCGAGCGCGCCTCCTGGTCGAGGCTCTCGACCAGCGTCTCCAGCAACGCGACGATGTCGACGCGGCGCAGCGTCGTCGGATAGACGGCGCCGGGCGACGCCAGCAGCTCCATCAGCACCGTCACGCGTTCGGCGTAGCGCCGCAGCGTCAGCTCGGCGCGGCGGATGCGCTCGGCCGCTTCCTCGGCCGCGCCGCCCTGCGCCGTGGCGCGCGCGAGCGCCAGGTGCATCGACAGCGCGTGCAACGGATTGCGCAGCTCGTGCGCGGCGATCGCGAGGATGTCGTCGCGCGTGGCGATCTCGCGCTTCAGGCGCGCCAGCTCCGCCGCGTCCGGGGAAGTCGATGCACTCGACGCGTTCGCGTCGACACGGCCTGCAGCGGGCGGCGTCGCGCGCCTCGGGGACGGCGAGGGTTTGTCTTTCACGTTGACAGGCTGGTGGTGCGTCGCGTGATACCCGCGGGGGTGTGTCTCGGGTGGAGGCGTGGGAAGCATGGCCACTGTAACGCGGGCATGCGCAGGTGCCGCGACAGCATGCAAGATATCGGCAGAACAAGTGTTCTGCGCTTCTCGTTTTCCATGACCGGACGCCCGCCCGACGGGCACAGCGGTTGCTCGCGCCCCGCCCCGGCGCGCGTGCGGCCAGCGGCTGTCGCGCGTCAGGCGACGGCGGGCTGTGCCTGCACCGCGGGCTCGCGGCGGCGCCGCGGCTTCGGCGGGCTGCGGACGTACGACGACATGAACGTGCGTTCGGCGCCGTCCGGGAAGGTGACGGTGATCTCGTCGCCGTTCGAGCGCGCGACCTTGCCGTCGCCGTAGCGCGCGACCTTCACCGCGTCGCCCGGGTTGAAGCGCGCCACGATCGCCGCTTCGGCCGACTTCAGGGCGACCGGCTCGGGCAGCAGCTCGATGGCCGGCACCGCGGGCATCCGCAGGCAGTTGTCGCAGCCGCCGCAGCGGCCCGCGAACGGCAGCGGCTCGTCGAAGGACTCGAGCAGCATGCGCCAGCGGCAGAAGCCGGTCTGCGCGTACAGCACCATGCGCTCGAGCGCGTCGTGGTCGCGCTCGCTCTTCAGCGCGTAGGCCGCGGCCAGCGCGACGAGCTCCGGATGGCTCGCCGGCCGGCCGGCCACGCGCTGCCAGCCGTGCGCGGCGTCGCAGCTCGCGAGGCCGGCGTCGCGCAGCGCGCTGAGGCTCACCGAGACGCGGTTCTTCGGCAGGCCGTCGCAGCGCGCGGTGACTTCCGCGAGCGACGCGCCATCCGGAGCGATCTCGAGCGCCGCGACCACCCGCTGCAGGTCGCGGCCGTCCGGGTAGCGGCGCGCGAGGAAGAACTGCTGCACGTGGCGATCCTTGCGGTCGAAGATCAGCACGCAGTCGGCCAGTCGGCCGTCGCGCCCGGCCCGGCCGGCCTCCTGGTAGTAGGCCTGCGCGCTGCCCGGCAGCTGGTAGTGGATGACGAAGCGGATGTCGGGCTTGTCGATGCCCATGCCGAACGCGTTGGTCGCGACCATCACGCGCTTTGACCCCGTCATGAACGCGTCCTGGTTGGCGTTGCGCTCCGCCGCCGGCAGCTTGCCGTGGTAGATCGTCACCGACTCGCCCGCGGCATTCAGGCGCTCGAAGAGCTCGTTGCAGACCTTGACCGTCGACGTGTAGACGATGCCGTCGCCGTCGGTCGCGCGCAGCGACTCGAGCAGGCGCTCGAACTTCTCGTCGTCGTTGGTCACCTGCGCCACCTTCAGCCGCAGGTTCTCGCGGTACATGCCGGTGTTGACCACGTGCAGCCGCGGCCGGTGCAGCTGGCGGCGGATGTCGTCGACGACCTCGCTCGTGGCGGTGGCCGTCAGCGCCAGCACGGTCGGGTGGCCGAACGCCTCGATGGCGGCGCCGATCTCGAGGTACGCGGGGCGGAAGTCGTGGCCCCATTGCGAGATGCAGTGCGCCTCGTCGATCACCAGGAGCGCGACGTCGCGCGCGCCCATCGCGGCGCGGAACTCGGGGTCGGCGAGGCGTTCGGGCGTCGCGAAGACGATGTCGCTGGCGGCGTCGGCGATGCGCTCCATCGACGCGTCCTGCTCGCTGGTCTTCTGCGCGCTGTTCAGCTGCTCGGCCACGACGCCGGCCTCGCCGAGCTTCTCGGCCTGGTCCTTCATCAGCGAGATCAGCGGCGACACCACGACCGTGGTGCCCGACAGGTGCAGCGCCGGCAGCTGGTAGCACAGCGACTTGCCGGCGCCGGTGGGCATGATGGCGAGGGTGTCCTCGCCGGCGAGCACGCGCGCGATCACGTCCTGCTGGCCGTTACGCAGTTCCGAGAAGCCGAAGGTCTCGCGCAGCGAGCGCCGCACCGCGGCTGGAATGGGGTGTGTCATGCCGGTCGATGTGGCAAGCGCCATGCCGCGGCGTCAGCGCAGACTGGCGGCCGGTGCGGCGTCGTGCGGCGCGGCCGCGCGCGCCGTCGCGGCGGGCCCATCGCCTTGCCGCGAGCCGAACGCATGCGCGTAGGCCCACGTGAACTCGGCGCCGAACAGGAAGATCTGCGCCGAGTAGTACACCCACGCCAGCAGCACCGCCAGCGAGCCCGCCGCGCCGAAGCCGGACGCCAGCGCGCTCTTGCCGATGTACAGCCCGATCGCGTACTTGCCGACCGAGAAGAGGAAGGCCGTCACCAGCGCGCCGATGCCGACGTCGCGCCACTCGATCGTCGCGTCCGGCATGAAGCGGTAGATCAGCGCGAACATCGCGGTCGTCAGCCCGAAGCTCACGACGAAGTTGACGCCGTGCGCGAGCGGCTCCCACGAGCCGAGCGGCGACGCCGACCACGCCGCGAACGCGTCGAAGGCGGCGCTGGCCGCGAGCGACACCAGCATCAGGAAGCCGATGGCCAGGATCATGCCCATCGACAGCAGCCGCGTGCGCAGCAGCGTCCACCAGCCGGACGCCTTCGCGCGCACCGGCGCCTCCCAGATCCGGTTCAGGTCGTCCTGCAGCTCGGCGAAGACCGAGGTCGCGCCGACGACGAGCACGACCAGCCCGGTGGCGGTGGCGAACACGCCGCTCGACGGCTTCGAGACGTTTCTCAGCAGGTCCTGCACGCCCTGCGCCGCGGCCTCGCCGATCAGCGCGCGCAGCTGCTCGACCACGGCGCCCTGCGCGGCGTCCCGCCCGAACACGAGCCCGGCGATCGAGATCGCGATCAGCAGCATCGGCGCGAGCGAGAAGATCGTGTAGTACGACAGCGCCGCGCCCATGCTCTGCGCGTGATCGTCCATCCAGGCGTTGCCGGCCTTCTTGAGGACGTGGACGTGGCGTCGCAGGTACATTGGCGCTCCGGTGCGTGAGGCCCTGCCGAGGCAACGCCCATGCCCGTCGCGCCGCCCGCCGGCCCCCTCCCCGAAACGCTCACGCCATGTTCATCGTCACCCTCACCTACCTGAAACCCGTCGAGGAGATCGACGCCCTGATGAACGATCACGTCGCGTGGCTCAAGCGGCACTACGACGACGGCCTGTTCATCGCGTCCGGCCGGCGCGTGCCGCGCACGGGCGGCGTGATCCTCGCGCGCTCGGGCGACGAGCCGGCGTTGCGGGCGGCGCTCGCGGCCGACCCCTTCGCCGTCCACGCGGTGGCGCGCTTCGACGTCGTCGAGTTCACGCCGTCGATGACGGCGCCCGGCGCCGAAGTGCTCAAGTCACTCTGACGCCGGCGCGGCCGCCGGTCAGGCCAGCTTCGCGGCGATCTCCGCGACGCGCTTGCCGTGCAGGCGCGCGGTCTCGAGGTCGCCGGCGCGCGGCGCTTCCTCGGGCGAGGCGTCCGACGGCGAGATCGCCAGCGAGCCGCCGAAGCCGGCCGTCCAGTTCACGTCGTTCGGGCCGTGCGCCTTCGTGTTCGACGGCATCAGGCCGGTGCCGACCCACACCTGCGCGTGCTGCTGGGCGAGCGTCCACAGGTACTGGATCGTGGAGTACTTGTCGCCGTTGGTCGACGCCGAATTGGTGAAGCCGGCCGCGACCTTGTTCTTCCACGCCTGCGTGAACCACGGCTTGGACGAGGCGTCGGCGAACTTCTTGAACTGCCAGGCCGGGCCGCCCATGTAGGTCGGGCTGCCGTAGATGATCGCGTCGGCGGCGCTGATGGCCTCCCAGGCCGCGTCGGGCAGGTTGCCTTCGGCGTCGATGCGGTACAGCGTGGCCTCGGCGCCGGCCGCGGAGGCCGCGCCGGCCTGGATGGCCTCGGCCTGCTTGGCGGTGTGGCCGTAGCCGCTGTAGTAAACGATGGCGATCTTCGTCATGGGGGCGTCCTGCGTGGGTTGGAAAGCGCCGATTCTGGCCATAGTCGAGCGCCCTGTCGCGCGCGGGGTGTTCGGAGGGACCGCGGCCTCCGCCGAAGGAGAGAGCCCGCCCTCGCCTTCGGTATGCGCCGGCCTCAGATCAGCTTGTCGAGCGTGATCGGCAGGCTGCGCACGCGTTTGCCCGTCGCGTTGAAGACCGCGTTGGCGATCGCCGCCGCGACGCCGGTCATCGACACCTCGCCCAGCCCTTTCGCGCCGAGCGAGTTGACGTGCGGGTCGACCTCGGGGACGAACTCGACGTCGATGTCCGCGATGTCGGCGTTGACCGCGACGTGGTACTCGGCCAGGTTCGCGTTGACGAGCCGGCCGTGGCGCACGTCGAGCGTGGCCTCCTCGCTCAGCGCCTGGCCGATGCCCCAGACGACGCCGCCCAGCAGCTGGCTGTGCGCGGTCTTCGCGTTGACGATGCGCCCGCAGCCGTAGCGGCCGACGATGCGGCTCACGCGCACGATGCCGAGGTCGCGGTCGACGCGGACCTCCGCGAACACTGCGCCGAAGGTGTTCATCGAGAACTGCTTGTCCTCTTCGCCAGGCTGGCTGTGACCGTCGGCCTCGACGGGCAGGCCGCCGTTGCGGGTCAGCAGCACGGCGACGTTGTCGCGCCGGTCGCCCGAACTCGCGCGCAGCCAGCCGTCCTCGACGACGATGTCGGCCGCGTCGACGCCGTGCAGGGGCGACCCGGCGTCGGCGCGCGCGAGCTCGACGACGCGTTGCCGCGCCGTGGTGCACGCGGCGTCGATCGCCGAACCGACGCTTTCCATCGTCATCGAACCGGCCGAGATCGGCGCCTCGGGCAGGTCGGTGTCGCCGAGCTCGAAGCGCACGCGCCCGACCGGCAGCCCGAGCGCATCGGCCGCGACCTGCGCCATCACGGTGTAGCTGCCGGTACCGAGTTCGGCCGTGCTCGATTGCACGACCGCCCGGCCGTCCGCCGTCACGCGCACGCGCGCCGCGCAGGGCATGCGCTTGGCCGGCCGCGTCGCGCTCGCGCAGCCGAGGCCGACGAGCCAGTGGCCGTCCCGCACCGAACCCGGCGTCGCCTGCCGCCGCGACCACCCGAAGCGCTCCGCGCCGACGCGGTAGCACTCGGTCAGCGCCTTGCTGGAGTACGGCAGCTTCTTCTCGTCGTCCTGCTTCGCGTCGTTGCGCAGCCGCAGCTCGATCGGGTCGAGCCGCATCGCGTGCGCGAGCTCGTCGATCGCGCTCTCGAGCGCGAACATGCCCGTCGACTCGCCCGGCGCGCGCATGAAGGTCGGCGTGCCGACGTTGAGCTTGACGAGCCGGTGCGAGGTCGCGAGGTTCGGGCTCGCGTAGAGCTGGCGCGTGACCATGGCGCAGCTCTCGAGCCAGTCCTCGATGACGGAGGTGCTCGAGGTCGACCGGTGCTCCAGCGCCGTGAGCCGGCCGTCGGCGTCGGCCGCGAGGCGCACCGTCTGCGCGGTGCACGGCCGGCCGCCGACCGGGCCGAACAGCTGCGGCCGGCGCATCACGAGCCGCACCGGCCGGCCGACCTGGCGCGCCGCCATCGCGGCCAGCACGACGTGCGACCACGCCGAGCCCTTGCCGCCGAACGCGCCGCCGACGAAGGACGAGCGCACGTGCACGAGCTCCGGTGCGATGCCGAAGGTCTTGGCCAGCGTCTTGCGCACGCCGGCCACGTACTGCGTCGAGTCCTCGATGTCGAGCCGCTCGCCGACCCAGCTCGCGAGGGTCGCGTGCGGCTCCATCGGGTTGTGGTGCTGCAGCGGCGTCGTGTAGTCCAGCGCGAGCCGGTGCGCGCCGTTCGAGAAGCCCTGCTCGACGTCGCCGCGGCTCGAGTCCGGCGGCGCGCCGTTCTGGGCCTTCGGCGGATAGGCGTTCGCGCGCTCGGCGTCGAAATCGGCCAGCGGCTTGTCCCGCCGGTACGCGACCCGCACCAGCGCCGCCGCGCCGAACGCCTGCTCGATGGTCTCGGCCACGACGACGGCGATCGGCTGGTTGTCGTAGGCGACGCGGTCGTCCTGCAGCAGCGACAGCACGCGGCCGCCGCCGGGCGCGACGGCGCCGCGGCCGTCCTGCGGCAGCTTCATCGCGTTGGCGTGGCTGATGACGGCGACGACGCCCGGCGCGCGCTCGGCGGCGCGGGTGTCGATGCGCAGGATCTGACCGCTGGCGATCGTGCTGGTCACGAGCGTCGCACAGGCCATGCGCGGCAAGGCGATGTCACCGGTGTAGTTCGCGCGGCCGCTGACCTTCATCGGGCCGTCGACGCGGTCCAGCGGTGCGCCGATGCTGCTCATGCCATGCCCCCGGCGGTCTGCAACGCCCGCACGACGGCGCGCCGGGCCAGTTCGACCTTGAAGCCGTTCTGCGAGGCGGGCCGCGCGTCGCGCACCAGCAGGTCGGCCGCGGCCTGCAGGCTGTCCTGCGAGAGCGGCCGGCCGACCAGCACGCGCTCGGCGCGCGGGTCGCGCCATGGCTTGTGCGCGACGCCGCCGAGCGCGATCGCCGCGTCGCGGACGACGCCGCCCTGCACGTCCAGCGCCGCGGCCACCGAGACGAGCGCGAAGGCGTAGCTCGCGCGGTCGCGCACCTTGAGGTAGAACGCGTGGTCCGCGAAGTTCGACGGCGGCAGGTCGACGGCCACGATCAGCTCGCCGGGCTCGAGCGTGGTGTCCTTCTGCGGCTCGTTGCCGGGCAGGCGGTGGAACTGGTCGAACGCGATCGCGCGTTCGCCGCGCGCGCCGCGCACGCGCACGGTCGCGCGCAGGGCCGCGAGCGCGACGCACATGTCGGACGGATGCGTCGCGATGCAGGCGCCGCTCGCGCCGAGGATCGCGTGGTTGCGGTTGACGCCGCCGATCGCGTCGCAGCCGCTGCCGGGCGCGCGCTTGTTGCAGTGCTCGAAGCCGGTGTCGTAGAAATAGCCGCAGCGCGTGCGTTGCAGCAGGTTGCCGCCGACGGTGGCCATGTTGCGCAGCTGCGCCGATGCGCCCGCGAGGAAGGCCTGCGACAGCAACGGGTAGCGCTGGCGCACCAGCGGATGGTTGGCGGCGTCGGTGTTGCGGGCCATCGCTCCGAGGCGCACGCCGCCGTCGGGCAGCGCCGTGACATCGGCGAGCAGCAGGCGCGTGACGTCGACCAGCAGCCGCGGCTGCACGACGCCGCCCTTGGCGAGGTCGATCAGGTTGGTGCCGCCGCCCAGGAACATCGCGCCGGGCTGCGCGGCCAGGCGCAGGGCGTCGTCGACGCTCGTGGCTCGGCGGTAGTCGAACGGGGTCATCGCGCGACCTCGCCGGTGTTGCCCGCCGCCACCGTCCGCACCGCGCGGACGATGTTGACGTACGCGCCGCAGCGGCAGATGTTGCCGCTCATGCGCTCGCGCACCTCGGCGTCGTCCAGCGTGGACAGGTCGAACGGGCCGGCGCGGAGCACGTCGGGCGTCGCCGCGCTGCACTCGCCGCGGCGGGCTTCGTCCAGCAGCGCGACGGCCGAACAGACCTGCCCCGGCGTGCAGTAGCCGCACTGGAAGGCGTCCTGCGCGACGAACTCGGCCTGCATCGGATGCAGCCGCCCGGGCTGGCCGAGGCCTTCGATGGTGGTGACCTCGTCGCCGTCGTGCTGCATCGCGAGCGACAGGCAGGCATTGATGCGGCGGCCGTTGACCAGCACGGTGCACGCGCCGCACTGGCCGCGGTCGCAGCCCTTCTTGGTGCCGGTCAGGCCGAGGTTGTCGCGCAAGGCGTCGAGCAGGGTCACGCGGGGCTCGATGCGCAGCACGTGCACCTGCCCGTTCACGCGCAGCGACAGGCTGGCCGGCGCGGCCGCCGGCAGCGTCGGCGCCTCGGCCGCTTCCGTCGCCGCAGCGGCCTGGCCCGCGATCAGCGGCGTGCCGGCGATCGCACCGGCGGACTGCAGGAAGTGCCGGCGCGTCGGCGCGGCACGGGGGCGATCATCGAGGGTCATGGGGCGGCAACCGGCGTTGGCAACCTCGCCGCGGCGGCAATCGGCATGCGCGAACGCCGCGCGCCACGCGCCCTTTACGTCGGCGTCAGGCGGGGTTCAGCGAGCGGGCCGGGCCGGCGCCGCGCGCATCGCCGTCTTCAGCCCTGGCCGTTGCCCTGGTCGGCGCTGGCCTCGGCCTTGCCTTTGCCCTTGCCGCGCGGGGTCGGCGCGGTGAGCGCGTTTTCCAGCAGGCCGCCCCAGCGCTGCTGCGCCTCGCGGCTGGCGATGAGCTGCTCGAACTCCGGCCCGGAGCGCTGCGGGAAGCGGTCGAGCGCGCGCTGGTCCTTATGGGCGAAGTGCAGCGTGATGCGCTTGACGGTCGCCTGGTAGATCTGCGACACCCGAGACGTGCTGACGCCCAGCGATTCCGCGACCTCCTCGGTGCTCATGCCGATGCCCATGTACGCGTCGATGACCTGGCGCTCGCGCTCGGGCAGCGTCGCGAAGAACTTCTCCAGGCGGCGCAGCAGGATCGCGGTGTCGACGCGCGCCTCGACCTCGTCGTTGGGCGTCGCGGCGTGGCCTTGCGGCGTGTAGTGGTCGCCGTCGTCGTCCTCGTCGGTGAGGCTCTGGGTCTGGGCGGTCGACGCGGCCTGCTCGAGCTCGGCGATCTCGCCGACATCGATCCCGCAGACCTCGCTCAGCTCGGTCAGGTTGGGCGGGGCGTCGTGGCCCTGCATCCAGCGTTCACGCGCGATCTGGATGACCTTGAACTTGCGCCGTTGCGAGCGGCTGAGCTGGTCCATCTGGCGCAGCTCGTCGAGCATCGCGCCCTTCACGCGCAGCTGGGCGTAGCGCAGGAAGGCCTCGCGGCCCTCCTCGCTGTCCGGATCGCCTTCCCACTGGAAATTCATGGCCGCCTGCGCCACCCCGATGAGCCCGGCCTGGATCAGGTCGGCCTTTTCGACGTTGGCCGGCAACCGCCGCGACAGCGCGCTGGCCTGTTTGCGCACCCAGGACTCGTGGCGTGCGATCAGTGACGACGGGACACCCTGCATCGAAATCATGGCCCATGATATGCAGACAAACGCGTCAGCGACGCATTCCTTTTGAAAATCCTGCACGTCATCTTCGTGAAGCAATGGATCAGGTCGACGATTTTCGATTGCTGACGGCCCTCGTCGAGGCCGGCAGCCTGTCCGCGGCGGCGCGCCGGCTGGGCAGTTCCACCCCCGCCATGAGCCGCCGGCTGGCCGCGCTCGAGGCCCGGCTGGGCGTCCGGCTGGTCGAGCGCAGTGCGCGCCGGTTCATGCTCACCGAGCATGGCGCGCTGCTGCACGAGCGGGCGTTGCGCATCGTGCGCGACATCGCCGAGGCCGAGGCCGCCGTCGCCGCGCAGGGCGAGACGCCCGGCGGACTGCTGCGCGTCGGCGCGCCGGCGGCGTTCGGGCGGCGCGTCGTCGCGCCGATGCTGGCGCGGTTCCGCACCCGCTGCCCGAACCTGGACGTCGTGCTGACACTGTCGGATGCCGAGCTCGACCCGGTCGACGACCAGCTCGACCTCGTGCTGCGCAACGGCCCGCCGACCGCCCCGGGCGTCACGGCCCGGCCGCTGCTCGCGAGCCGGCGCATCGCCTGCGCCACGTCCGACTACCTGCGCACCCACGGCACGCCGCAGGTGCCGGACGACCTGGCGCGCCACGAGTGCATCCGCCAGGTGCGCGGCCGCCGGGTGCTCGACGACTGGCTGTTCACCGACGGCGCTCGCGGCACCAGGTCACGCACGGTGCGGGTGTCGGGCTCGCTCGCGAGCACCAGCGGGGACGTCGTCCACGACTGGATCCTGGCCGGCCTCGGGATCGGGCTGCAGGCGGAGTGGGACGTCGACGCCGAGCTGCGCGAAGGCCTGCTGGTCGAGTGCCTGCCCGAGTTCTGGTGCGACGAGATCACGCTCCACGCCTGCGTCGCGAGCGAGGACCGCGTGCCGTTGCGCGTCCGGGCGTTCACGGCCTTCCTGGTCGAAGCGCTGGATGCTTCCGTAAAACGGAAACACAAGACGCGGAAGTGACCGCTTCGGCGATAGAAATCGCCGAAGAACGGAAACTCAGGCCCAGTCGGTGCCCGCGGCGAGCACCTCGATCGCCGCCGCGAAGCCGCGCGCGTCCTCCGCGTCGAAGCGGGCGATGGACGGGCTGTCGAGGTCGAACACCGCCACCAGGCGCCCGCCGACGACGACCGGCAGCACGAGTTCCGAGTTCGACGCCGAGTCGCAGGCGATGTGGCCGGGGAACGCGTGCACGTCCTCGACAAGCTGGATCTCGCGCGTGCGCGCGCAGGCGCCGCATACGCCGCGCGCGAACGGAATGCGCACGCAGGCGATCTTGCCCTGGAACGGGCCGACGACCAGCTCCTCGCCGTGCGCCATGTAGAAGCCGGCCCAGTTGAGGTCGGGCACCGACTGGAACACCAGCGCCGAGAACTGCGCGAGGTTGGCGAGCTGGTCGCGCTCGCCTTCCAGCACCGAGCGCAGCTGCGCGACGAACAGGTCGTAGGAGGCGCGCTTGGCGGCCGGGGTGGACATGTCGAGGGTGTCGACGGGATCGAAGCTCATGGAATGCTCGGCAACAGGCGAAAGCGGGGATGGTAGCGAACCCGCGCCGGCGCGGCGGCCGAGGGGGCAAGCGCGCGACGGCCGGCCCGGGTCAGCGGCCGACGGGCATCCGCGCCGTGAACGTCGTGCCGGCGCCGGGCTCGGAGACGACCGAGAGCTCGCCCTGGTGCGACTTGACGATCTGCGCGCAGATGTAGAGCCCGAGCCCGAGTCCTTCGCGCGACGCGGTCCGGCGCCAGAACGGCGCGAAGACCTGGTCGAGGCGGTCCGGCGGGATCGGCTCGCCCTCGTTGTGCACCTCGATGACGAGGTCGTTGCCGGCCAGCCGCGCGTCGAAGCGCACCGGGGACGAGGCGCTGCCGTGCGACAGCGCGTTGCCGATCAGGTTGGACGCGAGCTGCTGGATGCGGCCGACGTCGCAGCGCAGCTGCCCGTCGACGGCGATGTGCGCGGCGATCTTGCGATCCTGCCATGCGTCGCGCAGCTCGGCGACCACCGTCGCGAGGCCCGCGCCGAGCTCGTCGGTCTCCTTCAGGTTCATCCCGATCCCGCCACCCAGCCGGCCGCGGGCGAAGTCGAGCACGTCGTTGATCAGCGCCGACATGCGCGAGGTGCTGCGCTCGATGCGCTGCGCGGTGGCGGCCACCAGCGCGGCGTCGCCGGGCTTGCGCTTGAGCAGCGCGTTGCAGGCCGAGATCGCTGCCAGCGGGTTGCGCAGGTCGTGGCCGAGCACGGCGATGAACTGCTCGCGCAGCTCGCTGGAGGCGCGCTCGTCGAGCAGCTGGGCCTCCGTCAGCTGCCGGCGGCGGTCTTCCTCGAGCTGCACGCCGATCAGCTGCGCGAACAGGTCGAACATCGTCTCGACGTGCGGCAGCTTCACCTTGTGCGGACGCGGATCGATCGCGCACAGGTTGCCGAAGTAGTCGCCGTTGGGCAGCTTGATGGGCACCGAGACGTAGCTCTCGATGTGGTACGTGAGCGGGGTATGGTGGCTGCAGTAGGTCGGATCCTCGCTCGCGTGGTCGATGTAGATCGACGCGTCCGCCTGGCGCACCTCGTGGCACAGCGTCGACTCCAGCGGCAGCTCCCCGCCGGGCTGCAGGCCGAAGAGGATGTCGTCCTGCACCGCGCAGGCGACCCAGCGGTCGTCGGTGACGCGCGCGACGGCCGAGAAGCCCATCCCGGTCACGTCGCACAGCGTGCGCAGCAGGCGCGGCACGGCCTCGATGCGGCCGATGGCGGCGATGTCCTGGGCGATGGTGGTGCCGGTCGTGTTGCGGACGGCGATGGTCTGGCGAAGCGAACTCATGAACTCCGGGCCCTGGTTGTCCGCGACGAAGGGCGGACGTCCGACTATACGGTGAGCGTCGCCCGCGGGCCGGCGGGAACAAGGATTCCCGACGTGCACTTCGCACGCGGCGGCCGGCTCATCGCGCATCTTGCCGCTGCGGCATTGGACGATGGTTCAGCGCGCCCGGCCGCGCCGGGCCAGAATGGCCCGCGATGGATCCCACCCGCACCCAGCGTTACCTGCCCTGGATCGTCGCGACCGCGCTCTTCATGGAGCAGCTCGACTCGACGATCGTCAACACCGGCATCCCCGCGATGGCCGCCAGCCTCGGCGTCACGCCGCTGAGCCTGAAGGCGGTCGTCACCAGCTACATCCTGTCGCTCGCGGTATCGATCCCGGTCAGCGGCTGGCTCGCGGAGCGCTTCGGCAGCCGGCGCGTGTTCCTGTTCGCGCTCGGGCTCTTCACCGTGTCCTCGGTGCTGTGCGGCGTCGCGCCGAACGCCAGCCTGCTGGTGGCCGCGCGCGTGCCGCAGGGCATCGCGGCGGCGATGATGATGCCGGTCGGGCGCAGCGCGGTCGTGCGCGCGTTCCCGAAGTCCGACCTGCTGCGCGTGATGAACTTCATCATCATCCCGGCGCTGATCGGCCCGCTGCTGGGCCCGACGGTGGGCGGCCTGATCGTGCACTGGCTGTCGTGGCGTGACATCTTCTTCGTCAACGTCCCCGTGGGCCTCGCGGCGCTGTGGCTCGGCCACAAGTACATGCCCGACTACCGCAACGAGCAGATCCAGCCGCTCGACGTGATCGGCCTCGTGCTGTTCGGCACCGGCGCGGCGCTGCTGTCGTGGCTGCTGGAGGTGTTCGGCGAGCACGACCTGCCGGCGCTGCAGATGGGCGTGCTGCTCGTGCTGTCGTTGGCGCTGCTGCTGGCCTACGGCTGGCACGCGCGCCAGGCGCCCTTCCCGTTGCTGCGGCTGGACGTCTTCAAGAAGCGCACTTTCCGCATCGCCGTGCTCGGCGGCTTCGTCACGCGGCTGGGCATCGGCGGCATGCCGTTCCTGCTGCCGCTGCTGTTCCAGCTCGGGCTCGGGCTGCCGGCGTGGGAGTCGGGGCTGCTGATGATGCCGTCGGCGGCCGCGGCGATGTTCATGAAGGTGCTGTCGTCGTCGCTGCTGCGGCGCTTCGGCTACCGGCAGGTGCTGATCGTCAACACGGTGCTGATCGCGTGCGGCATCGCCTGCTACTCGATGATCGGCCCGGGCTCGTCCGTCTGGGCGATCGTGCCGATCGGCCTCGCGCTCGGCTTCTTCAACTCGCTGCAGTTCTCCAGCATGAACACGATGGCCTACGCCGACATCGAGCAGGCCGACGCCTCGATGGCCAGCACGATCGCGAGCACGCTGCAGCAGATGTCGCTCAGTTTCGGCCTGGCGGTGGCGTCGCTCATCACGATCTTCTACCTTGCCAACCTGCCACAGTCCGACCACCTGGCCGTCACGCGTGCGCTGCACCACGGCTTCCTGACACTGGCGGTGATCACGTTGATCTCGTCGCTGTCGTTCTGGGCGCTGCACGCGGACGACGGCGAGAGCGTGAGCAAGGGCGCGGCCGCGTGACAGGCGCATGAAACGCGGAAAATAAATAAACCGCGAAACAGGCGTTTCTCCTACGACCGCGGCGCCCTGGCGCCCGCATAATTCAATGCATCCGAGGTACGAAACAACCGGCCGCAAATTGGGCGGAACAACGGGAACCCGTCACCCAGTACCCAGGAACCCGTCATCGCGACCTCCCGGTCGGATGCCCGGGAAGATTGCCCGCCGCCAGCCATGGTCGCGGGCTTTTCTTATTCCGCGATCGATTCGCACAAGTCGGATTCGACGCGTCTCGCGAATTCTCTTTTGCGGAAATCAGCTCTTCCAGGCCGGACGATCCCATTCCAGCAGCTCCGCCAGGCGCCGGATGATCCACGCGGCCTCGTCCGGCGGCACCGGCGCGTCGTCGCCCTGCAGCCCCGCGCCGATCTTGCCGAGCACGTCCTCCTCCGTGATGCCCAGCTGCCACTGCAGCGTCTGCGCGCGCTCCACCAGCATCGTGGCAAGCGCCTCGCAGAACTCGTAGCGGGCGGTGATCGTCTCGCGCGTCGCGTTCGGTTTCGTCCGACCGGGCTCGACGAACAGCGCGATGAACGACGGCGGGATGACGATCTGGTTCTCATCTGACATCCCCGCATTGTTGCAGGCGCCCGTCGACGGGCGCGCACCGACGAGTCCGCGCCTCCGATCCCGGCGCTTCGGCATGGGCGCCACACTGTCGCCGTACTGTCCTTATTGCCAGCAATGTCCGGGGCATCGCGGTATCCTTCGAGATCGTTTCCGGCGTATTTCCATCCACCGTCCCGTCCGACCCCGACACCCAGCCATCCCGACCCTGACATGCGCGAGCTGATCCCGCTTCTCATCGCCCACGGCGCGCTGATCGTGTTCGTCATCACGCTGGCGGCGCGCGTCGGGGCGCCGCTGCCGGCCGCCCCGCTGCTGGTGGTCGCCGGCGGCGTGGCGATGGCGGGGCAGCTGTCGCTCGCCGTCTGCGTGCTCGCCTCGGTGCTCGCCAACCTGATGGGCGACGCGGTCTGGTACCAGGCCGGGCGCTGGCGCGGCCACCGCGTGATGAAGCTGCTGTGCAAGATCTCGCTGTCGCCCGACACCTGCGTGCGCCAGAGCGAGGGCATCCTGTCGAAATGGGGCGGCAGCTCGCTGATCGCGGCCAAGTTCCTGCCGGGCATCTCCGTCGTCGCGGCGCCGATGGCCGGCGCGCTCGGGATGTCGTGGACGCGCTTCGTGCTCTACGACCTCGGCGCCGGCCTGATCTGGACGCTCGCGTTCCTGATGCTGGGCGTCGTCTTCGCCGGCCAGATCGAGATCGTGCTCGACTTCATGACCGAGTTCGGCACCATCGCCGCGGTCGCGGTCGCGATCGTGCTGGCGGTGATGATCACCTACCGCTACCTGCGCCGCCGCTGGATGCTCAGCGAGCGCTACGCGCCGCGCATGTCCGTGCACGAGCTGCGCGAGCTGATCCGCCGCGGCGAGGCGCCGATCGTGATCGACGTGCGCTCGGCCGTCGCGACCGCGCACGACGCGCGCCGCCTGCCCGGCGCCATCACCGCGACGCTCGCGCAGCTGCCGCTCAAGGCCGGCGAGCTGCCGCGCGACCGCGAGATCGTGCTGTACTGCAACTGCCCGAACGAGGTGTCGGCACTGCGCGGCGTGCGCATCCTGGCCGACCACGGCCTGCACCGCTCGCGCGCGCTGGTCGGCGGGCTGGACGCGTGGATCGAGATCGAGGCCGCGTCCCCGCTCGGCCAGGCCGCCGGCGCCCCGCTGCCGACGGCCACGATGATCGTCGCTCAGAGCCCGACGTCGGCGATCGTCTTCGGCTCCGAGAGCCCGACCTGATTCTTCGCGGCGCGAAAGCGCTGCGCGTTTTTGTACGCCTGGCGGCGCAGCCGCATCACCGAGCCGAGCGGCCGATGCGCCGCGATGCCGTGCCATGGGCTGAACGCGAGCCCCTCGTCGATCGCCACCGCCCGCGCATGGTCGTAGGCCGGCTGCGGGTGCACGAGCAGGCGCGCGACCGGCACGTACGGGCTGAGCGTTTCGTCCCAGACCACGCTGGCATCCTCGATCGGCATCTTCTCGATGTCGGTGCACAGCTGCACGCACAGCTCCCACACGCCGCCCTGCGTGCGGAAGTACTCGTTGACCGCGTCCCGCAGTCCGTTCGGCTTGTCCTTGAGATCGACCGGCGCCTTGAACAGCGCTTTCAGCTCCTCGGACACCGGGCGCACGCACACCTTGCCGAAATAGTCGCCCCACAGCACGGGCACCTGCGTGTAGTAGGTCTCGCCGAGCGGGTGCGTCTCCGGGTGGCCACCGAGCGCCATCAGCGTGGCGCTCTTGCCGCCCGCCGCCTCGACCACCTTCTCGAGGCCGCGCAATGCGGCCGACAACACCTGCTTCGTGCCCTCCGCCTTGTCCGTCGTGGCGGCGAGCAGCTTGAGGTTCGCGGCGAACTTGCTGGCGTCCTTGTTCTGGAACGCCGGCCCGTTGACCATGATGAAGTCCTGCGTCGCATCGCCCTCCGACCCGGGCAGGCGCTCGCCTTCGACGCCGATGATCTTGACCGACATCCCCCGCGGCGTCGACACGTCGTCGGGCAGGATGTCGCCCGGCACGGTCGACAGCCGGATCACGACCGGCAACGACCCGACGGAGGCCGCGATGCCTTGCGCGTAAGCCGGCGCCAGGCCCGGCGCGACCAGCAACTCGCCGACCAGCAGCCCGTGGCTCTTCGCGTGCACGCTGCGGATCGCCTTGCCGCCGTCGGCATAGGTCTTCTCCTGGATCTTGTGCATCTGCTCGTCGATCGCCTTCTGGGTCTCGGCTTCGTGCGGCCCCGGATGTTCGTACGACGGTGCGTAGCGCAACGGGTTGGTGATGGGGACTGCGGACGTGGAAGGCATGGGATGGGCTCCGGTGGGTGTGGACATCCCGTCTCCCGGGCAATCGCCGAGCCGGGCGACGCCCGCCCGCCCGCGTCACGCACGCGTCACCCGTGCATCACGCGTTCGTGCGCGCGAGGTTCGCCTTCGTCCACGAGACGATCTCCGAGCCCATGATCGCGCCCGAGCGCCGCGCGCGTTCCACGCCGCGCTCGAACAGGATCATCGTCGGGATGCTGCGGATGCCGTAGGCGGCGCTCGCCTGCGGCGCGGCGTCGCTGTCGACCTTGATGAAGCGGACGTCGGGCAGGTTCTTCGCAGCGGCGGCGAACTGCGGCGCCATCTGGATGCACGGGCCGCACCAGGTCGCCCAGAAGTCGACCAGCACCGGCTGCTCGGTCGTGCGCAGGAACTTCGGCAGCACGAGGTCGGAGATGTCGACCGGCTTCGCCGGGGCCAGCGGCGTCGCGCACTTGCCGCAGACCGGCTCGTCGCGCAGGCGGTCATCGGGGATGCGGTTGGTGGCGGCGCACGACGGGCAGACGAGGAGCATGGCGGATCCTGCGAGGTGAGGCGTTGACGTGATCTGGAGGGACGAACCGGGTCGCAGCGAACCGCGTGCCCGGACGATCATGTCAGGCCCGCCGGCCGGTTTTCAATGCGCGAGATCGCCGGTGAACTGGTAGCCGCGGCCGCGAACGGTGCGGATGAAGCGCGGATTCTCCGGCGCCTCGCGCAGCTTCGCGCGCAGCCGCGAGACGGCCAGGTCGATGCTGCGCTCGTTGTGCTCGCTCGCCGCGCTGCGCGTGAGCTCGACCAGCTGCGCGCGGCTCAGCACCTCGCCCGGATGTTCGGCGAAGGCCGCGAGCAGCCGGTATTCGACGTTCGACAGCGACAGCCCGACGCTCTCCGGGCTGATCAGCATGCGGTTGCGCCAGTCGATCTGCCAGCCGCCGAAGCCGCGCGTGCCCGGCGCACCGTTCGGCTCGAAGCGCGGTTGCGCCGCCCCTTCGGGCGCCGCCGTCTCGCCCGGCGCGGCGGC